>DASQGX010000031.1:0-9105 GCA_035632395.1 Allostellaceae bacterium | reverse complement strand
GGCGCCTTGGTCTTGAGCCAATCGACCAGGAACTCGTTGGCGGCGAAAGCTGCCGCGCGATGCGCCGCCGCTGTCACGACCAGCACGATGCGCTCGCCCGGCACGAGCTTGCCGTAGCGGTGGACGATCAGCGACGCTTCGAGTTTCCAGCGCTTGTTGGCCTCGGCTTCGATTGCCGTCAGCTCGTCCTCGGTCATGCCGGAATAGTGTTCGAGGGTCATGGACTTGATCGCGTCGGCGCCGCCGGCATCGCGCACCGTACCGACGAACGTGACGATGCCGCCGATCGTCGTCTTGCCGCGGGTGAGATTCTCGATCTCGAGACCGACGTCGAAATCCTCGCGCTGGACGCGGATCATGTGCGCCTCAACCGCCGGTCACCGGCGGAAACAGCGCCACTTCGTCGCCCGGCTTCAGGGCGAAATCCCAGCCGACATGGCGGCGGTTGACCGCGACGCGCAGCGTCCGGCGGTCCTTGAGTGCCTCGGCAAAGCCGGGTCCGCGTGTCTTGAGCCAGTCGACCAGCGCCGCCGGCGTTGCAATGCCGGCCGGTGGATCGAGGGTTTCCTCGGTCTTGCCGATCTTGGTCTTGAGCCAGGCGAAATAAAGGAGCCGCATGAGGCTGACTTAGGCGCTGACGCCCGACGGCGCAAGCCTCACGCGATGACCTCGCTGAACGGCAGGAAATCGACTGTGCCGCCGAGTTCGACATGGCTCAGCCCCTCGGGAATCTCGACCAGGCCGTCGGATTCGACCATCGAGGTCAGGATGCCAGCGCCGTCGCGCGGGAATTTCTCGGCCACCCAGCCGGTTTCGCCGCGCTTGAGGCGGGCGCGCAGATATTCGGTGCGGCTGCCCTTCTTGTCATAGGCAAAGCCCGAGACGACGCGGAACAGTCGCGGGGGCGCGTCTTCGGCGCCCGACAGCAGCAGCACGAGCGGTCGTGCCAGCAGCAGGAACGTCACCATCACCGCCACCGGATTGCCGGGCAGGCCGATGAACGGCACGCGGCCGATCTGGCCCATCGCCACCGGCCGGCCGGGCTTGATCGCCAGCCGCCAGAAATGCAGCCGGCCAAGTGCTTCGACTGCCGCCTTGACGTGGTCTTCTTCGCCGCCCGACACACCGCCCGAGGTCACCACGAGATCGTGATTCTCCGCGGCGCGAGCGAGCGCGGCGCGCACCGCGTCGAGGCTATCGGGCAAGATGCCGAGATCGGTCACGGCGCAGCTCAAGCCCTCGAGCAGCGCGCGCAGCGTGTAGCGGTTGGAATCGAAGATCGCGCCCGGCGGCAATTCGCCGCCCGGCTCGCGCACTTCGTCGCCAGTTGAGAAAATCGCGACGCGCAGCTTGCGCCGCACAGTCAGCGTGGTCAGGCCGAGCGACGCTGCGAGGCCGATCTCCTGCGGTCGCAGGCGCCGGCCGGCAGCAAGCACGGTCGCGCCGCGTTTCACGTCCTCGCCAGCGAAGCGGCGATTGGCGCCGCGCTTGATGCCCGCTGGCAGCGTCGCTTTGCCGTCGGCGACGCGGCAATCTTCCTGCATGAGGACGGTATCGGCGCCTTCGGGCATCTGTGCGCCGGTGAAGATGCGGATGCATTCGCCCGCCGCCACTTTGCGGCCGAGCGGATGGCCGGCGGCGGCGCGGCCGCCGATCGGCAGTGTCGTCGGCTCGCCGGGCTTGAGCTGGTCGAAGTTCACCGCGTAGCCGTCGACTGCGGCGTTGTCGTGCGGTGGCACGTCGCGCGTCGCCACCACCGGCTCGGCCAGGATGCGGCCGCGCGCGTCGTTCAGTCGGACGCTTTCGGTCTCAGTGACGGCGTGGACCTTGGATTTGAGGATCGCCAGCGCCTCGCCGGCGGACATCAGCTGTCCGCCGAAGGCGAAGCAATCATCGGTCAGTTGCGCCATGGAGCAGCGGCTCGATACGGCAGCGTTCGAGAATGAAATCGGCGATGCCGTCGATATCGTCGATGTTGAACTGGGGCAGCGGGCAGCCGGCGAGCCGCTGGTCGCTCGCCACCGCGACGATGTCAGTCTGCTCCGGGTATATCAGTGGCTTGCCGACCGACGCGCGGTAGACTTCGAGCTTTGGAAAATCCTCACGCTTGAAGCCTTCGACCAGGACCAGATCGACCGGTGTCATCTGGCGCAACAGTGCGTCGAGCATCGGCTCGGGCGCGCCGCGATGCTCGTGCATCAAGGCCCAGCGCTGCGACGACGCGACCATCACCTCGGTCGCGCCCTCCTTGCGATGCCGCCAGGAATCCTTGCCCGGTTGGTCAATGTCGAATTCATGATGCGCGTGCTTGACGGTCGAGACGCGCAAGCCGTGGCCGATGAGCGCCGGCAGCAGCCGCGTCAGCAACGTCGTCTTGCCGCTGCCGCTCCAACCGGCGAGGCCGAATACGCGCATGGCCGGACCGCTCACGTCGCGCTCGGCTTGGCCGTCTTGATCGACGCGCCTTGCGGCGCCGGACGGTTGATGTGTGTCAACCCGGCGCGCAGGTAATCGTAGCCGGTCTTCACCGTCAGCACTGCGGCGATCCAAAGCAAAAGTTCGCCGACGGGGCGGATGTGCAGCACCGCTGGGCCGGCGTCGCCAACCAGCAGGAAGCCGATCGCCAGCATCTGGATGAAGGTCTTCCATTTGGCGAGCTTCGACACCGGCATGCCGACGCGGAGGCCGGCGAGGTGCTCGCGCAGGCCTGAGACCATGATCTCGCGCATCAGGATGACAAGCGCCGGCAGGATGCTCACCGCCGACAGGCGGTCGTAGGCGGCCAGCATGAACAAGGTGGTTGCGACCAGCAGCTTGTCGGCAACCGGATCGAGAAAACGGCCGAGCTCCGACTGCTGGTGCCACATGCGGGCGAGCCGGCCGTCGAGCCAATCGGTTACTGCCGCCAAGCTGAAGATGACGCAGGCGAGCCATGGTCCGAGCGGCGCCGCGACGTAGAACGTCGCGATGACCAGAGGAATGGCGACGATCCGCGACAGCGTCAGCAGGTTGGGCAGCGTCGTCAACATAGCGTTCCAGGCCGGTAGCCGACCGCGAGTTTAGCCCTCGGCGTGGAAATGATCATAAATCTTTTTTGCGAGGATTTTGCTGATGCCGGCGACACGTTCGAGGTCGGTCAGGCCGGCAGTGGCGACGGCGCGCGCCGAGCCGAAATGATGCAGCAGGGCGCGCTTGCGTGCGGCGCCGATGCCGGCGATCTCGTCGAGCGGTGATGCGCCGATGGCCCGCGCCCGTTTGCTGCGGTGGGCGCCGATGGCGAAGCGATGGGCCTCGTCCCGCAGGCGCTGCAGGAAGTAGAGCACCGGGTCCTTGGGATCGAGGCTGAGCGGCGGTTTACCAATGCGGAAAAAGCGCTCGCGGCCGGCATTGCGGTCGGGCCCCTTGGCTACGCCAATCACCGGCACGTCGTTGATCCCGAGATCGGTAAGCACCTCGCAGGCAGCCGTCAACTGGCCTTGGCCGCCGTCGATCAGTACCAGATCGGGAAAGCCGGCGCGGTCGGGATTTTCCTTCAAGGCGCGGGCGAAACGGCGGCCGAGAACTTCGCGCATCATGGCGTAATCGTCGCCCGGCGCCGCCGGCTCGCGGATGGTGAATTTGCGGTAGGCGTTCTTGATGAAGCCTTCGGGGCCGGCGACGATCATCGCGCCGACCGCATGCGCGCCCTGGATGTGGCTGTTGTCGTAGACCTCGATACGTTGCGGCGGCACGTCGAGGCCGAAGGTCTCGGCGACACCTTCCAGCAATCGGCGCTGTGCGGTGCTTTCGGCGAGCCGGCGGCCGAGCGCCTCACGCGCGTTCAACAGCGCGTGCTCGACCAGCTTGCGCTTGTCGCCGCGTTCCGGCGCAACGATCTCGATGCGGCGGCCGGCGCGCGCGCTCAGCGCCTCGGCGAGCAGCAGCACTTCGGTCGGCCGATGGCTGACAAGGATTTGCGGCGGCGGCGATTTGTTGTCGTAGAATTGGCCGAGAAACGCGCCCATCACGTCACCAGCCTCGAGATGGCGTGCGTGTGCCGGGAAATAGGCGCGGTTACCCCAGTTCTGGCCGCCGCGGAAGAAGAACACCTGGATCGAGCTGTTGCCGCCGGCCTGATGCAGCGCGACGATGTCGGCGTCGCCCAGCCCGTCCAGATTGATGTCCTGCCTGCCTTGGACCTGGGTCAGCGCGCGGATGCGGTCGCGGATCACCGCCGCGGTCTCGTATTCGCGCTGGTCGGACAACTCCTGCATATGGCGCGCCAGCCGCGCCTGCACCTCCTGGCTGCGGCCCGACAGGAAGCCGCGCGCTTCCGCGACCAACCGTTCGTAGCCGTCGTGGTCAATGCGGCCGGTGCATGGCGCACTGCAGCGCTTGATCTGATAAAGCAGGCACGGCCGCGTGCGCGCGGCGAACACACTGTCGGAGCACGAGCGCAGCAGGAAAGCGCGCTGCAGCGCGATCAACGTGCGGTTGACCGCGCCGGCCGAAGCGAAGGGTCCGAAATAATCGCCGCCGGGGCCGCGCGCGCCGCGGTGCTTGGTCAGCTGCGGAAATGGGTGATTGCCGGTGAGGTGGATATAGGGAAACGACTTGTCATCGCGCAGCAGCACGTTGTAGCGCGGCATCAAGCGCTTGATCAGATTGCACTCGAGCAGCAGCGCTTCGACTTCGGTGTGGGTGATTGCGATCTCGAGCGAATGGGTCTCGGCGACCATGCGCTTCAGCCGCAGCGGCAAGCCGTTGACGTTGGCGTAATTAGCGACGCGGTTCTTGAGATTCGCCGCCTTGCCGACGTAGAGCGCCTCGCCCTTGGCGTCGAGCATGCGATAGACGCCAGGCGCCGGCGGCATGGTTTTGAGCGTGGCGCGAATGACTGCGACGCCGCGCGCCAAATTGCCGGACGACGGCGCTGCGCCTTCGATTTGATCGTCGGCGTCGGAGATGTCGTTCATCGCGTTGGTACCGCCACAGGCAGTTGGCGGCGATATCCACGGAACCTGTGCATAAGTTTGTTCATAAGGATCGACCGCATCGGTCCACCGAAGATTAAATCTGGGATCTGACCGCTTTGCTCAAAAAGACGGCAGACGCTCCAGCGGATTGTTTTTACATGGCGTTTCCGGCGCGAACTGTAAACTCCGCGTAACAGCAAGGAAATAAAGGCGTTTGCGACACAAAACAGACACGACGATCGCACCCTGTTGACAACTGCCGGCTGCCGACCCGCATCGTGCGGAAGCGAAAAATTCCTCTCGCGCCAAAAACTTAGGACGTTTGTGACAACGCTCCAAACCGATCGTGACAACGCGCCACGACAATCGGTTGTATGCGCGGAAATTTTTCTACTCGCTCGCCGGCGGCACGCGGCTGGTCGGCGCCCAGTTCAAATGCTGGCCGCCATCGAGCGCAATCATCTGCCCGGTCATCGCCGGCGATTCCAGAATGAACATCACGACGCGCGCGATCTCGTCCGGCGTCGTGCCGCGCCGCAGCGGCAGCAGATCAACCTGCTGGCGGAACTGCGCGTCGCTTTGGCGCGGGCTCGGCAGCGTCGGGCCCGGGCCGATACCGTTGACCCGGACTCGCGGCGCGAGCGCGAGCGCCATGGTCTGCGTCAAGGTCCACAGTGCCGCCTTACTCACGGTATAAGAAACAAAATATGGGGTCAGATTCCAGACACGTTCGTCGAGGATATTCACCACGGAACCCTCGGCGCCGGCCGGAAGCTGGCGCGCAAATTCCTGCATCAACACGAATGGTGCGCGCAGATTGGTTTCAAGATGCCGGTCCCAGCTGGCGCGCGTCACAGTCAGCACATCGTCGCGCTCAAACGCCGACGCATTGTTGACCAGCAGGGTAAGCGGGCCGATTGCCTCGGTCGCGCGCGGCATCAGCGTCGCGACCTCGGACTCGCGCGTCAGGTCGGCGGCGAGGGCGATCGCGCGGCGGTCGTGGCGCCGGATCTCGGCGGCGAGCGCTTCGGCCTCGTCGCGCGATTGGCCGTAATGCACGGCGACGTCCCAGCCGTGGGCGGCGAGCGTCAAAGCGATCGCCCGGCCGATGCGGCGGGCGCCACCGGTCACCAGCGCGCTGCGGCCGGTCATCAATAACGCTCGCGCATGCGACGGTTCTTCGCTGCTTTGGCCTTGGCCAGCGCCTTGGCCGAGGTGCCGGCGCGGCCGCCAATCGAACGGCCGCGCGGCGCCGCCGCTAGGCCAGGGCTGCCGATGCCGAGGTGGAATTCTTCGAGCCGCCGAATCTCGTCGCGCAGCCGCGCTGCCTCTTCGAATTCGAGATCGGCCGCCGCCGCCTGCATGCGGCTTTCGAGGTCAGCGATCACCGCCTGCAGATTGTGGCCCTGATAATGGAGGGCGGCGTCCTCGCCGGTCTCGACCGTCACATGATCCTGCTCGTAAACGCTTTCGAGAATATCGGCGATGGCCCGCTTAACGCTTTCGGGCGTGATGCCGTGTGCGGCGTTATAGGCCTGCTGCTTTTCGCGCCGGCGGTTGGTCTCCTCGATTGCCGCCTTCATGCTTTCGGTGGTGCGGTCGGCGTAAAGGATGGCGCGACCTTCGACGTTGCGCGCGGCGCGGCCGATGGTCTGGATCAGCGCAGTGCGCGAACGCAGGTATCCTTCCTTATCGGCGTCGAGAATCGCGACTAGCGCGCATTCCGGAATGTCGAGCCCTTCGCGCAGCAGGTTGATGCCGACCAGCACGTCGAACACGCCGAGCCGCAGGTCGCGGATGATTTCGATACGTTCGAGCGTATCGACGTCCGAATGCATGTAGCGCACGCGGATGCCGTTTTCGTGGAAGTATTCGGTCAGCGCCTCGGCCATCTTTTTGGTCAGCGTCGTTACGAGCACGCGCTGGCCCTGCTTGGCGCAGGTGCGGCATTCGGCCATCAGATCGTCGACCTGGGTTTCGACCGGCCGGATGATCGGCACGGGATCGACCAGACCGGTCGGCCGCACCACTTGTTCGACAAAGACGCCCTGCGTGCGGCCGATCTCCCAGGGACCGGGCGTCGCCGAGACGCACACCGTCTGGCCGCGCATCACGTCCCATTCCTCGAACTTGAGTGGCCGATTGTCGATGCAGGAGGGCAGCCGGAAGCCGTACTCGGACAGGGTGAATTTGCGCGCATAGTCGCCCTTAAACATGCCGCCGAGCTGCGGCACCGTGACGTGGCTTTCGTCGACGAAGACGAGACAATCCTCGGGCAGATACTCGAACAGGGTCGGCGGCGGCTCGCCTGGCGCCCGGCCGGTGAGGTAGCGCGAATAGTTCTCGATGCCGGCACAGCTGCCGGTCGCCTGCATCATTTCGAGGTCGAAGGTCGTACGCTGCTCGAGCCGCTCGGCTTCGAGCAGCTTGCCTTGGCCGCGGAACTCCTCGAGCCGCAGCTTGAGGTCGCGCTTGATCTGCTCGATCGCCTGGTAAAGCGTCGGCTTCGGCGTGACATAGTGGCTGTTGGGATAGACCTTGATCGATTCGATCGCCGCGGTCTTCTCGCCGGTGAGCGGGTCGAATTCGTGGATCGCCTCGATTTCGTCGCCAAAGAGCGACAGGCGCCAGGCACGGTCCTCGTAGTGTGCCGGAAAGATCTCGACCGTGTCGCCACGCACGCGGAATGTGCCGCGTGCGAAGTTGACGTCATTGCGCCGAAACTGAAGCTCGACCAGCCTGGCCAGCAGGTCGCCGCGCGCGACGCGCTCGCCGGTCGTGAGAGTGAAGGTCATCTCGGAATAAGTCTCGACCGAGCCGATGCCGTAGATGCACGACACCGAGGCGACGATCACCGTATCGTGGCGTTCGAGGATCGCGCGCGTCGCCGAATGGCGCATGCGGTCGATCTGCTCGTTGATCGAGGATTCCTTCTCGATATACGTGTCGGTGCGTGGCACGTAGGCTTCTGGCTGGTAATAGTCGTAATACGAGACGAAGTACTCGACGGCATTCTCCGGAAAAAAGCTCTTCATCTCGCCGTAAAGCTGCGCCGCCAGCGTCTTGTTCGGCGCCAAAATGAGCGCCGGACGCTGCGTTTCGGCGATGACGTGGGCCATGGTGAACGTTTTGCCCGAGCCGGTGACGCCGAGCAGCACCTGGTCGCGCGCATTGTCGCGGATGCCGCGGACGAGCGCGGTGATCGCCTGCGGCTGGTCGCCGGCAGGGCGGAATTCCGACTGGATCGTGAAGCGTCGGCCTTGGTCGGCAAGCGGCCGTTCGACGGTCAGCAACGTTGCGGGCATGGGCTCTTAAGATAGGGAATTGAGGTCGCGGTTGCTAGCGAGGCGGGGTTGGTTCCTCGTTCCGCGGGAACTGGGCGCCCTGAAAGCGGACAACGAAGGCCTGCAGCTCGGCGCTGGTGCGGTAGCAGCGGTAGCAAAGATAGGCGACGCTGAGCACGGTCACGGCCCGGAGCGCATATTCGAGATGGACCCAGTCGGGGCCGATCATGCGCACATTGAAGGCGTAGTTGCGTTCGGTGAAGTCGCTTCTGACGACATAAAGGTTGAACAGCGCCGGCAGGGAATAAAGCGCAATGAAGGTGCTCCGCCACGTCCACGACATGCGTTTGCGCCGTTCCCCCGGCAGCGCGAAGATCTGCGCCATCACCAGCAAATCGCGGCACGAATTGTTGGGGCAAGCCTTGGCGGCTTTCTCGTAATTGGCGAATTCGCGCTCGATATGTGCGGTCAGGATGAGCAGCAGCAGCGACATCAGCACGCCGCTCACCAGCCAAAGATCGTTGCCGTCGAGATAAACGCCGAACAGCGGAATCTCGAGTGCGTAGCCGCGCAGATCCTTCTTCATCAATTCGATGATGCGGCGCTCGTAGACCTTGAGCGCGAGGTCGCGCTGAAGATTGCCGGCCGCCGGATCGCCGCCGACCGGCGTGCCGAAATCGAGCCCTTGGTCGGCATAATCGGCAAGCAGGTGAGCGCACGCGTTGTCCGCCGGTACGCTGCCGGTGACGCAGCCGTAATTATCCAGCATCACGTGCAGGCGCTGCTCGTCCCAGCTCGGCCAGTCGAAGTCGCGGATGCCGCAGCCGACGAAAAACAGGACCAGCAGCACGACATACATGACGAGA
>DASQGX010000030.1:0-33230 GCA_035632395.1 Allostellaceae bacterium | reverse complement strand
CGCGCGGCGTTCGATTTCGGCTTGGCGCAAGGCATAAGGTGGCAGCGCCGTGGACAAGGCGCGTAGGCGAGGTGCGTTCATCACTGGCAGTAGGCTCCCTGCGTCGTTACAGTGTCGGCGCTTATGGATGGCGCACAGTAGTGCCACCCGCCGCAATCTTGGATCACAAGTTCGCGCGTTTCATTGCCTAAATGGGACGAATAGGAACGAGGCAAAAGATGGCCCGCAAAAGGCGCAGCCCGCCACCGGAGAACGGCGCTGCCAACGGCAATGGCAACGGCAACGGCAACGGCGTGGGCGAAAGGCTGCGCGCCTATTTCCTGGCCGGAATCCTGGTTACCGGGCCGATCGCTTTCACGTTGTGGATCACTTGGAGCATCATCGACTTCATCGACCGGGCGGTCTCCCACCTGGTGCCGACGAGCTACAACCCCAGCACGTATTTTCCGTTCAACATCCCGGGCTTCGGCCTGGTGGTGGCGGTTGTCGCGCTGACCCTGATCGGCTGGCTGACCGCCGGCTATGCCGGCCGCCTGCTGCTGCGTCTGTCGGATCGGATCATGAAGCGCATGCCGGTGGTGCGCGGCATCTACGGCGCCTTCAAGCAGATATTCGAGACCGTGCTCGCCAAGCGCTCGAACACGTTCCGCGAGGTCGTCCTGGTCGAATGGCCGCGCCGCGGCATGTGGACCGTGGCCTTCGTCACCGCGCAGGGAGAGGGTGAGATCAGGTCCAACGTGGCACCGGAGACCGTCGGACTATACGTGCCGACGACGCCCAATCCGACTTCGGGTTATCTGGTCTATGTCGCGCGCGAAGAAATCGTGCCGCTGGCGATGTCAGTCGAAGATGGCATCAAGCTGGTGATCTCCGGCGGCATCATCACGCCCAAGCACGCCGAGACGCCGTTGTCCGCCAAGGTTCAGGAAATCGTCGCACCGAGGTAGGTGCGCGCACTCAGCCGGCACGCAGATAGCGAACCGCCGCGTCGCGGGCAAAGAGATAGAGCAGCGTGCGCAGCGCCACACCGCGTTGGCTTTCGAGCTCGGCGTCACGCGCCAGCGCCAGCCGCGCCTCCTCGCGCGCGATCGGAATAAGATCGGCGTGCGCGGCAAGGTCAGCGAGCCGAAATTCGGCAAAACCGCTTTGCCGCGTGCCGAGAACCTCGCCAGCGCCGCGCAGCCGCAAATCTTCCTCGGCGATGCGGAATCCATCGTCGCTTTCGCGCAGGATGGACAGGCGTTGCTTCGCAGTGTCGCTCAACGGCGACGTATAAAGCAGCAGGCACGAAGCCGGCTGATCGCCGCGGCCGATGCGGCCGCGCAGCTGATGCAGCTGCGCCAGGCCGAAACGTTCGGCGTGTTCGATCACCATGATGGTGGCGTCGGTGACGTCGACGCCGACTTCGATCACCGTCGTCGCCACCAGCAGATCGATGCCGCCGGATGCGAATTCGGCCATGGTGCGGTCGCGCTCTGGCCCTTTCATCCGGCCGTGTACCAATCCGACGCGATTGCCGAAAATCTGGAACAGTTCGGAGAAGCGTGCTTCGGCCGCTTGCAAATCGCTGTCCTCGGATTCTTCGATCAGCGGACAGATCCAATAAATCTTGGCGCGCTTCGCGAGCGCGCGGCGGATTGCGGCGGTGACTTCGTCGAGGCGCTCGACCGGTATTGCGCTGGTCGTGGTCTTGGCACGGTTGGCCGGCTTCTCGTCCAGGCGCGACGAATCGAGATCGCCGTAAGCCGTCATCTCAAGCGTGCGCGGGATCGGCGTCGCCGTCATCACCAGGATGTCAACCGCGTGGCCCTTGGCCGCAAGCTGGACGCGCTGCTCGACGCCGAAACGGTGCTGCTCGTCGATCACTGCCAGCGCCAAATCTTTGAACGCGACGTCGTCTTGGAACAGCGCATGGGTGCCGACGGCGATCTGGATTTCGCCGGCCGCGAGACGCTCGAGGAACTCCGTCCGCGCGCGGCCTTTCTCGCGGCCGGTGAGCAGTGCGATGGCGATGCCGGAATCCTTCGCCAGAGTGGTCAGGGTGGCGAAGTGCTGGCGCGCCAGGATTTCTGTCGGCGCCATCAGCGCTGCCTGGCCGCCGGCTTCGACCGCATCGCACATCGCCAGCAGCGCGACGACCGTCTTGCCGCTGCCGACGTCGCCTTGCAGCAGCCGGTTCATGCGCGAGGGCTGCGCCATGTCGGCGGCGACCTCGCTGAGCGCGCGGCGCTGGGCGCCGGTGAGTTGGAAGGGCAGGGTACGCCCGACACGCTCGCGCAATTCACCTTTGACGGCGATGGAGCGGCCGGGGCGTTTGCGGCTGCGCGCGCGCAGCAGCGCGATGGTCAGCTGATTGGCCAACAGCTCGTCGTAGGCGAGCCGCTGGCGCGCCGGATGCGTGGGCAGCAAATCGTCGGGTTGCGCCGGCGCATGAACAGTGGCGATCGCTGCACGCCACGCCGGCCAGCCGCGCCGCTTGACCAGTTCGGCGCCGCCCCATTCGTCGAGCTGCGGCGCACGCGCCAACGCGGCTTCGATCGCCTTGTGCACCATGCGCAGCGTCAAGCCGGCGGTAAGACGATACACTGGCTCGATCAGCTTCATCGTATCGAGCCCTGCCGGATCGAGCATGTAATCCGGATGCGTCATCTGCGTCTGGTTGTTGAAGCGCTCGACCTTGCCGCTGACAATCCGGCTCGCGCCTACCGGCAATTGCCGTTCCAGCCAGTCGCCTTTGACGTGGAAGAATACCAGGAACAGCACGCCGCTCGCGTCACGGCAGCGAACGCGATAGGGCTGGCGCGGGTTGTGCGGCTTCTGGTGCTGCTCGACGGTGATGGTCAGTGTCGCGATGCGGCCTTCGGGCGCGTCGGCAACTTGGGGCCGGAAGCTGCGATCGACGAGATCGACCGGCAGATGCCACAGCAGGTCGACGACATGCGGTCCGCACAGTTTCTGGAACAGCTTGCCCAGGCGCGGTCCGACACCCTTGAGATCGGTGACCTCGGCGAAAAGGGGATTGAGGATTGCGGGCCGCACCGCGCGCCGCCGATGCGCTTCAGACCTTGAGCTTCAACAGCCGCCGCGCGTTGCCGTTGAGCAGCTTTTCCTTGTCGGCGGCAGGCAGCTCCAATTCCTCAAGCGCCCATTTGGTGCCCGGCGGATTCGGCACGAACGGATAATCGACCGAGAACATGATGCGGTCGAGGCCCATCTCCTTGATGCAATAGTCGAGAGCGTTGTTGGAGAAGAAGCCGCTGGTCGTGATGTAGAAATTGCGCAGGAATTTCTCGCGGAAGCCCTCGGCGTGCTTACCATCGCGCGCCAGCGCCATGTTGACGCGCCAGAGCAGGAAGGGAAGCCCTTCGCCGAGATGACCGAGGATGATCTTGATCTTGGGATAGGCCTCGAGCACGCCCGACAGTACCAGGCGGACGCCGAGCGTCGCAGTCTCGATGGTGAAACCCCAGGCCGCGTTGCCGAGCGACGGATGCCTGGCAAGGTAATCCTTGAGATAGACCTCGACGACCGCCGGATGCGGCATCGCCGGATGAAAATAAAGCGGCACGTCGAGCGCCTGGGCACGCTCGAAGATCGGCCAGAAGCGCTTGTCGTCGGGGAACACGCCGTTCGATAGGCCATGGATCATCGCGCCGACAAAGCCGAGCTTGGTGACGCAGCGCTCCAACTCGTCGGCCGCGTGCTTGGCCTCGGTCGTCGTCGGCAGCGCCGCGAAGGCGCCGAAGCGCTTGGAATGCGCTTTGACCACGTCGGCGAGCCGGTCGTTGACGCTGCGCGCGACCTGTAGCGCGGACTCCGGCAGTAGGCGTTGCGTTGCCGGTGCGCCCAGCGACAGCACCTGATAGTCGATGCCGGCTTCGTCCATTTCCTTGAGCCGGAGTTCGCCGAGATCATCGAGCCGCTTGGCCAGCTCGGGATTCTTGCGGCCTTCGAGCTGCGTCAGCGCGGTGATTTGCGGGTCGTGATAATGTTCTTCGAGCGCGACGATGTACGGCTTGTTGGCCATGCGCGTCCTCCCTGCGTCCGCTTTCTAACAGGCGCTCCATCGCCTGTCATCCCGGCGCCGCATGGGCCGATGCGTCTTTGGCGCTTGTATGCGGCGGCGTTCAGGGCAATATCCGCGCCGAGACAGCCCCGCTATGGCACAGCAAGAAGACGGGGTGGAGAAGCAGCGCAAGCGGCTGCTCTACCAGAGCCGCCATCGCGGCACGAAGGAAAGCGACCTCTTCCTGGGCGCTTTCGCGGATCACTATTTGCCGAATTTCAGCGCGGCCGAGCTCGCGGAGTACGAATCGATCCTCGCGGCCGATGACGACACGCTGTTCGACTGGATCTACGGCCGCGTCAAGCCGCCGCACGACGGCGCGGTGCTGCGCCTGCTACTTGCTTTCCGGTTCCGCCCATGAGCGCCCTCAATGCCTTTTTCGCTGCGCCGCCGCGCAGCGAGCGCCTTGTTCTCGCTAACGCGCTTGAAGGCCACGACGCCTTCGTGCTCGGCGGCCTGGTTGCACGCAGCGGCCGCAGCCTCATCCATGTCGGCCGCGACGACGGCCGCATGGCGCGTATGCGCGCGGCGTTGGGATTCTTTTATCCCGAGTTGGAAGTGCTAACATTCCCGGCCTGGGACTGTCTGCCGTACGATCGCGTCTCGCCCAATCCCGAAATCGTCTCGCGGCGCATCGCGACGTTGGCCGAGCTGGCACGCGGCGACGGTGAGACACGGATCGTTTTGACCACTGTCAACGCCGCGATCCAGCGCGTGCCGCCGCGCAAGCTCTTTGCCGAGCGCACGCTGATACTCGAACGCGGCAGCGACATGCCGCTCGACCGGCTCAAAACCTTTTTCGAGCGCAACGGCTATAACCGCGCCGAGACGGTGCGCGAAGCGGGCGAGTATGCGGTGCGCGGTGGCCTGGTCGATCTCTATCCGTCGGGTGCGCCGGCGCCGTTGCGGCTCGATTTCTTCGGCGACCGGATCGAAGCCATTCGCTCGTTCGATCCGCTGAGTCAACGCAGCGCCGGCGCGCTCGAACGCGCCGAACTCAAGCCGATGAGCGAAGTGCTGCTCGACCAGCCGGTGATCGAACGTTTCCGGTCGCGCTACCGCCAGGAGTTCGGAACGGGCGTGCAGGACGATCCGCTCTATGAATCGGTCAGTGCCGGCCGACGCCACGCCGGCATGGAGCATTTCCTGCCGCTGTTCTATGAGAGCCTCGACACGCTGTTCGATTATCTGCCCGGCGCCGACGTTATTCTCGACCATCAGGCGGAAGAGGTGCGCGGCGAGCGCATCGTCGCCATCGCCGATTTCCATAATGCACGCGAAACGGCGCCGGTCGCGCGCGGTGCGCTCGGCGCCGCGCCAGTCTATCGGCCGCTGCGTCCGGAGCTGCTGTATCTCGGCGATAAGGAATGGTCCGAAGCGCTCGTCGGCCGCCATGTCGCGCAACTGTCTCCGTTTGCCGCGCCCGAAAGCGTTACGTCGTTCGATGCCGGTGCGCGGCCGGGGCCGGATTTCAGTGCGGCGCGCACCGATCCCAACGTCAACCTGTTCGACGCGGTGCGGCAACAGCTCGATGCCGAAGCC
The DNA here is from genome assembly GCA_035632395.1 of Allostellaceae bacterium. GTDB lineage: Bacteria > Pseudomonadota > Alphaproteobacteria > ATCC43930 > CGMCC-115725 > REEB95. Next base: position 27,622 of record DASQGX010000030.1, on the reverse strand, counting down.
GCTGCCGGACGACGTGCGCTGATTGTCGCCTACAGCACCGGCTCGGCCGAACGCCTCAAGACGGTGATGAAAGACCATGGCATCGCCGAGCCGGCTTTCGTCGAATTCTGGCAGGGCTTCACCGACCTGCCGAAGGGGCACGCCGGCCTCGCGGTGCTGCCGCTCGAGCGCGGCTACGTTGCGGGCGACGCGACGCTTGTCACCGAGCAGGACATCCTTGGCGACCGTCTGGCGCGACCGGCGCGGCGGCGCACCAATCTCGACCAGTTCGTTGCCGAAGTCGCAACGCTGACACTGGGCGATCTGGTCGTCCATACCGACCACGGCATCGGCCGTTACGACGGGCTGGTGACGCTTCAGGTTGCTGGCGCGCCGCACGATTGCCTGCGCCTCATCTACGCTGGCGACGACAAGCTGTTCGTGCCGGTCGAGAACATCGAAGTGTTGTCGCGTTACGGCTCCGAGGACGCAGCGGCGCAGCTCGATCGCCTTGGCGGCGTGGCGTGGCAGTCGCGCAAGGCGCGCGTCAAGGCGCGTATCCGCGACATCGCCGGCGAGTTGATCCAGCTCGCGGCCGAGCGCCAGCTCAAGGAAGGTGAGCCGATGACGACGCCCGAGGGCTCATATGATGAATTTGCCGCGCGCTTCCCGTATCCCGAAACCGACGACCAGGACAAAGCGATCCGCGATACGCTCGGCGATTTGTCGTCGGGCCGAGCGACCGATCGCCTCATCTGCGGCGATGTCGGCTTCGGCAAAACCGAGATCGCGCTGCGTGCCGCCTTCATTGCAGTGATGGCGGGGACGCAAGTTGCCGTCGTGGTGCCGACGACGCTATTGGCGCGCCAGCATTACCGCACCTTTGTCAACCGGTTCGCCGGCCTGCCCGTGCGGATCGAGCAGTTGTCGCGCTTCGTACCGCCGAAGCGTGCGGAGCAGATCAAGAAGGACCTCACTGAGGGCCGCATCGATATCGTCGTCGGCACGCATTCGCTGCTTGGGAAAGGCATCAGCTTCCGCCATCTGGGACTGCTGGTGATCGACGAGGAGCAGCATTTTGGCGTCGCGCAGAAGGAGCGGCTGAAGAAGCTCAAGGCCAACGTCCACGTCGTCACGCTGACCGCGACGCCGATTCCGCGTACTTTGCAGATGGCGCTCGCGGGCGTGCGCGAGATGAGCATCATCGCGACGCCGCCGATGGACCGGCTGGCGGTGCGCACCTTCGTCATGGCGTGGGACCCGGTCGTGGTGCGCGAGGCGATCCTGCGCGAGCTGCATCGCGGCGGCCAGGTGTTTTGCGTCGTGCCGCGTATCGCCGACATTGCCGATGTCGAGTACGATCTGAAGCAGCTCGTGCCCGAAGCGCGCCTCGCGGTGGCGCACGGCCAGCTGGCGCCGACGCAACTCGACAAGGTGATGACGGCGTTCGATGACGGCGCCTTCGACGTACTGCTCTGCACCGACATCGTCGAAAGCGGCCTCGACATTCCGACCGCCAACACGCTGATCGTCCATCGCGCCGACATGTTCGGCCTGGCGCAGCTCTATCAGCTTAGAGGCCGCATCGGCCGCGGCAAGATTCGCGCCTATGCCTATCTGACGCTGCCGCCCGGCAAGGTGCTGTCGTCGACTGCCGAGCGCCGGCTCGAAGTGATGCAGACGCTCGACCAATTGGGCGCCGGCTTCACGCTCGCAAGCCACGATCTCGATATCCGCGGCGCCGGCAATCTGCTGGGCGAGGAGCAGTCGGGCCATATCCGCGAGGTCGGCGTCGAGCTCTATCAGCATCTGCTGGAGGAGGCGATCGCGACCGCGCGCACCGGCGGCGACCAGGCCAAGGCTGAAGCCGAATGGACGCCGCAGATCGCCATCGGCACCTCGGTGCTGATTCCCGAGAATTACGTCGCCGATCTCAACGTGCGGCTTGGTCTTTATCGCCGCATCGCCAATCTGGTCGATCGGCAGGAGATCGAGGCTTTCGCCGCCGAGCTCATCGACCGTTTCGGCAAGTTGCCGCACGAAGTCGAGAACTTGCTCGAGATCATCGCCATCAAACGGCTTTGCCGCGAGGCAGGCGTCGAGAAGATCGAGGCCGGACCCAAAGGCGCAGCGATCACCTTCCACGCCGGCAGCATTGCCGATCCCGCGGCAATCGTGCGCTGGATTGCAAGCCAGGCGGGCAGCGCGCGGTTGCGGCCGGATCAGCGCCTAGTCATCGTCCAAGACTGGGATGACACGCGCGCGCGCATCAAGGGCGTGATCCAATTGCTCGAAAAGCTGAAGGCGGTTACCGCAGGTCCGCAGCCGGTCGCGGTACGCGGCTAAAACCTATCCGGTCGCGCGGCTGGGACCGTTCTGCACCAGGTCGAACACTGGGAAGAAGAATGGCGGCTCCTGCGCGCCGGAGATTGCGTACTGGCCGGCGAAGATGAAGCAGGGCACGGCGTTGATGCCGAGACGTCGCGCGCCGGAATCGTCTGCCGTCACTTCGGCGCGCTCGCTGGCGCCGGCGAGAAACTCGTGCGCTGCGGACGTACCCAGTCCGCTTTCGCCGGCGACTGCCGCCAGCGTGTCGCGGTCGCCGATGTCACGGCCTTCGATGAAATAGGCGGCGAACAGCCGGTCGACCAACTCGTTGGCGCGGCCAGCGCGCTGCGCGAAGCGCACCAGACGATGCGCAGCGAGCGTGTTGGGCGTGCGCTCGATCTTTTCGAACGCGAACGGGATTCCCACGGTGGCGCCGGCGTCGATGGCCGCCTGGTTGATGCGCTTGGCGTGCGCCTGGCCACCGAACTTGGCTGATAGATAGGCGTCGCGCGGCATGCCCTCAGCTGGCATGTCGGGATTGAGTTGGAACGGCCGCCAGGTGATGTCGGGCGTGATCGCCGCCCGCTGCGCCAACGCGGCTTCGAGCCGGCGTTTGCCGATGAAACACCACGGGCAGATGACGTCGGCGACGATGTCGATGCGCATAGGGCATCATAACACAACTCGCCCGATCGGCGTTCGGCCGTTAGCGTTAATGGATGTCGTTGGCGCGTCACTCTTGAGCCTGTGGCTGCTGCACGCTTAAGCTTATCCCGGGGAAGGAAATGTCGGGCATCTACGATGAGCCGCATCTGCAGCGCGGCGCGGCGAACCACGCGCCGCTGACGCCGATTTCATTCCTCGTCCGTGCCGCCGCGATCTATCCCGATAAGCCGGCGGTGATCCACGGCGACCGTGTCTTCACTTATGCCGAGCTGCTGACGCGCTGCCGCCGTCTCGCCAGTGCGTTGCGTGCGCGCGGCATCGGCAAGGGCGACACGGTCTCGGTAATGGCGCCCAACGTGCCGGCAATGCTCGAGGCGCATTACGGCATCGCCATGGCCGGCGCGGTGCTCAACGCGCTCAACTATCGGCTCGACGCCAAAACCATCGCTTTCATCTTTGGCCACGCCGAGACCAAGCTGTTGATTACCGATCGGGAGTTTTCGCCGATCATCAAGGAGGCGCTGGCGCTCGCCGCGCACAAGCCTTTCGTCGTCGATATCGACGATCCGCTGTTCACCGGCGGCGAGAAGCTCGGCCAGATCGATTACGAGGCGTTTCTCGCATCGGGCGATCCGGCCGCAGACATTTCACTGCCGGACGACGAGTGGCAGGCCTATTCGCTGAACTACACCTCGGGCACGACCGGCAATCCGAAAGGCGTAGTCTATCACCACCGCGGCGCGTTCCTGAATGCCGTCGGCGACGTAATGTATTTCGGCTTGTCGCCGCATTCCGTCTATTTGTGGACGCTGCCGATGTTTCACTGCAACGGCTGGTGCTACACTTGGGCGGTGACGGCGGCGTGCGGCACGCATGTTTGTCTGCGCCGCCTCGATCCGGCACAGGTCTTCGCCTTGATCGAGAAAAATCGCGTCACGCATCTGTGCGGCGCGCCGATCGTGCTCAACCTGCTAGCGTACGCGCCGGACAGCGCCAAACGACGTTTCGATCATCCGGTCAAGGTGATGACCGGCGGCGCCGCACCGCCTTCGACCATCATCGCCAACATGGAACAGCTTGGCTTCAGCGTGACGCACGGCTACGGCCTGACGGAAACCTACGGCCCGGCGACGATCTGTTTCGCGCAGGACGACTGGCCCGGTTTGCCGTTGGCGGAGCGCGCCGCGCGTATGGCGCGGCAGGGAATGGAAGTCGCGACGCTGGCCGGCGCGCGCGTTGTCGATGCGAAGCTCGCAGATGTACCGGCCGACGGCGCGGCGATTGGCGAAATCGTGCTGCGCGCCAACACCGTGATGAAGGGCTATCTCAAGAATGCGAAGGCGACGGGAGAGGCCTTTGCCGGCGGCTGGTTCCACACCGGTGACCTCGCGGTGCGTCATCCCGACGGCTATATCGAGATCAAAGACCGCGCCAAGGACATCATTATTTCGGGCGGCGAGAACATCTCGTCGCTCGAAGTCGAAGAAGCGCTCTATAAGCATCCGGCGGTTATGGAGGCGGCGGTGGTGGCGCGGCCGGATGAGAAATGGGGCGAGACGCCATGCGCTTTTGTGGCGCTCAAGCCAGGCGCCAATGCGACGGCGGATGATGTCGTCGCCTTTTGCCGTGCCAATCTGGCGCATTTCAAGGTCCCGCACACGGTCGTTTTTGGCCCATTGCCGAAAACCTCCACCGGCAAGATCCAGAAATACCTGCTGCGCGAGCAGGCCAAGGGCCTGACGCCGTGAGCGCCGATTTCTCGCTCGCCGGCAAGCGGGCATTGGTTACGGGCGCGTCACGCGGTTTGGGGTTGCATTTCACCCAGGTCTTGGCCGCAGCCGGCGCCGATGTGGCACTGATGGCGCGCGACCGAACGGCGCTCGACAAGGCGGCAGCGGCGATCACCAAGGCGACCGGCCGGCGCGCGATTGCAATAGCCGGCGACGTCACCTCCATGGCGAGCGTACGCGCGGCATTCGATCAGGCGGAAACAACGCTCGGCCCGCTCGACATCCTGGTCAACAACGCCGGAATTGCGGTATCGAAGCCCCTGCTCGAGCATAACGAGGCCGACTGGGATCGCGTGCTCGACACCAATCTCAAGGGCGCCTGGCTGATGGCGCGCGAATTCGCCGCGCATCGCATCGCCGACAAGCGCAGCGGCCGCATCGTCAACTTGGCGTCGCTGCTGGCATTTCGAACCGCCCGCAACGTGCCTGAATACGCCGCCGCCAAAGCCGGCCTGGCGCAGCTGACGCGCGTGCTGGCGCTCGAACTCGCGCGGCACGGCATCGGAGTCAATGCGCTCGCGCCCGGCTATTTCGAGACCGACATGAACCGCGCGTTTCTCCACAGCGAAGCGGGCAGGGCCGTGACGGCGCGGATTCCGCTCGGCCGCACCGGCACAGCGGCCGACCTCGACGGTGCGCTCCTGTTGCTCGTGTCACCAGCGGGCGCCTACATCACCGGCGCAATCATTCCGGTCGATGGCGGCCATTTGGTCGCGTCGATCTAAGCCGACTCGACAAGTTGGAGCGCAACGAATGACTCGATCATTCGAGTCTAACTTCGCTTTACCAAAATTATGAGAAGACTCTGTGGATGAATCCGTCATCTGCCGTGCCCGGTTGCCGACTGCTGCAAGCCGTTTGACCGCTTCGATGCCGCTTTGCAGGATGAAGACATGGAGCGAATCGATATCGTCGCGGTGAGCACGTTTTATCCGCCGGTGATGGAGGCGCTGACGGCGACCTATGCCGTGCATCGGCTCGATCAGGCCGCCGAACGCGCCGCGTTTCTGGCGCCGCTCAAGGACATAGTGCGCGGCGTTGCCACGTTCACCGGCAAAGTCGATGCCGCTTTGATGGAAGCGCTGCCGCGGCTCGAGATCATCGCCTCGATGAGCATCGGCCTTGACCACATCGATCTCGCGGCCGCCAAGGCGCGCGGCATTCGGGTCACCAACACGCCCGGCGTGCTGACTGACGACGTCGCCGATCTAGCGATCGGCCTGATGATCGCCGTTTCGCGCCGGCTGGTCCTTGCTGATCGTTATGTGCGCGATGGCAGCTGGCTCAACGGACCGATGCCGCTCCAAAGCAAGCTCGGCGGTGCCACGCTCGGTGTGCTGGGCATGGGCCGCATCGGCCAGGCAATCGCCAAACGCGCTGCCGCCATGGGCATGAGCATCGCCTATCACAATCCGCGGCCAAAGCCGGAACTGCCCTACCGCTACTATCCGGATCTCGCGGCCATGGCGGCCGATGTCGAATATTTGGTGGTCGCCGTTCCCGGCGGTGCGGCGACGCAGCATCTGGTGGACGCGCGAATCATCGCGGCGCTCGGGCCCAAGGGCACAATCATCAACGTTGCGCGCGGTTCGGTGATTGACCAGGCGGCCCTGATCGCGGCTTTGACCGCGCGCAAGCTTGCCGGCGTCGGCCTCGACGTGTTTGAGGACGAGCCGCGCGTGCCCGAGGCGCTGACCCGCCTCGACTCGGTGGTGCTAACGCCGCATATCGGCAGCGCGACGCATGCGACGCGCCTAGCGATGGGACGGTTGATGCTCGACAATCTGGCGGCGCAATTCGCTGGCAAGCCGCTGCTCACGCCGGCGGTTTAAGTCGCCGGCAGCCGATCCGGCGCGGTGCCGACTCGCGCCGGCGCGTTACGCCGCTCGAGCTCCAGCAGCAGCGCGCTGTGGTCGTAGCGGGCGCCGCCATGGGCGACGAGGTCGCGGAACAGTGCCAGGGCGGTTTCGGCAAACGGCAGGGTGAGGCCGGCGGCCTTGGCGGTCGCGACGATGGTGGCGCAATCCTTGACCTGATGGTCGGCCGGACCGCCAGGAATAAAATCCCGCAAAATCATACGATTGCCATGCAACGTTAAGACGCGTGACTCGGCAAATCCGCCCATAATGGCCTGCCGCACCGCGGCCGGATCGGCACCGCCCGCCGCCGCCAACAGCAGCGCCTCGGCAACCGCGCCGATGGTGACTGCGACGATCGCCTGATTAGCCAGCTTGGCGAGCTGACCCGATCCGGCCGGACCGACCAGCGTCGGGCGACCGAGTACCGCGAGTATTGGTACCGCGCGCTCGAACGTGGCTGGCGGCCCGCCGGCCATGATCGCCAGCGTGCCTTGTTCGGCGCCAACGGTGCCGCCGGAAACCGGCGCGTCGAGATAGTCGATGCCGCGGGAGGCAAAGCGCCTGGCATGCTCGCGGGCGAGCTCCGGTGGCGCTGAGCTCATATCGATCACCAATGCGCCGACTGGGATGTTGGCGGCGGCACCCTGCGGCCCGAATAACACGGATTCGACTGCCGGACCGTTGGCCAGCATGGTGATCACCGTGCCGGCATGGGCGACAGCTTCAGCGGCGGTATTTGCCACCGTCGCGCCTTGGGTGAGGAGCGAGTCGGCTTTGGTTTTATCGCGGTTCCAGGCGGTCAGGGGACGGCCGGTGGCGAGCAGATTGCGCGCCATGCGGCTGCCCATCAAACCGATGCCGAGGAATGCAATCCGACCTGTGGATCGATTCATTTCACCCTTCTCCATCAAGCCGTTATGGTGCGATAGTTGGTGTGGATAACGAGGACCGATCGCCGTTGGCTTAACCAAAAACTAACCATTCCGAACCGAGTCTCGCGCTGCGCCGGCCAGAATGGCCGACGATTCTTAGGGGAGAATCCCAATGCACGATACGACGTTGGCGCGGCTGGATCCGGCGTGGAAACCATGGTCGGTACCGCGCGTGGCGAAGCGCTCGGTTCCGGCCCGCGCAAGTCTGATCGAACGCTGGAAGGCTTGGCGCCGGCCGACGGCCTTTCAGCGCTGCCTAGCCATCCACATCCTAAATACCACCGAGTCGGCCAATGACGCAGCGCCGGTTAGCGACGCCGCCTAGACCGGCCCTTCAGCGTCGGCGTATTGACGAAGCCGCATTTGCGGCCGTCCCGCACTGTCGATAAAGCCGCCACTCTCAAGCGCCGCGAGGATGCCAGTGAAATGGGCCGCCGTGCCCGACCGGCCGGCGCCTTCGAGCCAATTCTGATCGAGCAGCGACGCGAGGGCAGGATGGCCGAGTTCGACTTCCCACAGGATGCCGAGCAGCGACGCCATCGCTTCTTCGCGTTCGCGCGCCAAGCCGAACAGCGTCTGGGCATGGGCGGCACGCGCCCGATCACCGGTTTCGGGGCCCGGGCCAAGACCGAAATCCACCAACCGTCGGCGCGCCGGCGCCGCCAACTGAAAGTGCGCCACTTCGTGGATCAGCACGTAGGCTTCGGTTTCGCTGCGGAGCACACAACCGTCCCAGGATACGTCGAGCTGCGGCGCGCCTGGTTTTAGGCCAACGTTAAATTGTGTTATAAGTTCAATAGCGTCAGTGTGATTCTTAACAGCTTTTTCGGTCGTCGAACGGTTAGAATCATGCCCCTTGGCGATGCGGGCGAACACGGCACGTGCCTGATCCGTCGGTAGCGACTCGACAAAATGCGCGAGAACAATCGAAAGCCGGTCGTCGGCGAGTGGCGTCAGGATCATTGGGCCAGGGGCGTAGTGAGATGCAGGCGCCCGACGTACACCAAATCACCTTAAAATTCAAAGCGGTGACGGAATTTTAGGCTGCCGGACCTGATGCGCGGCCGACCAATGGGAGGATGCCGAGGATCGACTGGCTGCGCGCCGCGAGATTGCGGGCCTCGTCGTGGTCGAGTGATGGTGCCGAGCGAACCAGGTAGCGGGCAAAGCCGGGCTGGTGGCGTTCGACGATCGACGCATTCACGCCGGCGCGATGCAGTTGATTACGCAGGGCCAAGGCGTAATGCGGCGCGTTATAGGCGCCGAATTGCACCCAATAATGTGCCGTCTGCTGGCCATTGGCGGGCGTTTCGGCTTTGGCAGCAACCGGCTGGGCCACCGTTCGGCCGCTGTCACGGTGGATCAAGGGTGCAATATCGAGTTGTGCGGCCAGCTTTGCGTCGGCATTGGCGCGGTTACGGTCGCTGCCGGCATTGGAGCGAACACTGAAATAGTGGCCGCCGCCCGCACCGGCCACGCGTTTCACTGCCGCCTTAATGCCAAGCGTACCGAGCCGTTCGACCAGCTTGTCGGCGTAGAACGAACCACGATAGGCGCCGTATTCAACCCAGTAGGTCGGTTGGACCGCGGCCAAAGGTGCCGGCATGGTGCGGCTGGCAGTTGGATTGACCTGATCGAGTTGCGGTGGCGCTGGAATTGCCACCGCTGGCGGCGCAATTTCCGGCGCGGCCGCTGGCGGCATCGGCGTCGCCGCTTGCTGCAGCCGTGCCGGCCGGAACGCGTCGATCGAGACCGCGCCATAAACGCCGAGGACGAGCGCGAAAAGCACCGCCATTAACAGGGCGGCGCCGATAGCTCCACCGAAGCGCGAGGTGGTTTCGGACGGATTGTCCACTCTGCCGGCGACCTCCTCGAATGGCCCCCTGACGGCGCGGGCGGCGGATCGAGAAAAATTTATCATGTGTGTGACACGCGACCTACGCCGAAAGCCGCGGAAACTGGGCGCGAATCGGGGCAAAGCCTGTTGATTGCGTGGATAACTCGAGCGCGGCCATGCGGTGCCGCGGCATCTGCGCTCGGCGAGTGCCGAGATTTTGCCGCCGAGGCGTCAAATCCGGCCAAACGGCGCAAGAATCGAGCAAGAAAAAGCGCAGCAAAACCCGAGGCTTTCCCTGTTTCTTTGGGGCAGCCCTGCGTGGCGTGCGGTTGCACCCCTAATAGCGAAGGCGCACAGTGCCGCACCCGTGGCCCGCCGTTCTGCCTTGGGGACGGCGCGACAGGCGTCAGGAGCGGGCGATGGCGTTGCGAATGGGCGGAGGACAGGGGGTTGCGGAAGGCGCACATAACGAGCGCCTGCGCGACTTGGCCCGCCGTTGCCGCGATTTGGCGGAACTGACGGCGGTACCGGAAGTGGTCCGTGAGCTCGAACGGATCGCCCGCGCGCTTGATGATGAAGCGGGGTTGGACGAGGGGGAGTGACGACGGCGCGGCAACGCGCTGCCGGGCAGGAGTGAGGAGTAGCGTCGTTGGTACCAACCGATACGCGTTCGCCCGATTACTTCCATAAAGTCGTCGACTGCCAGTGGGCGTGTCCTTCCCACACGCCGGTGCCTGAGTATATCCGTCTGATCGCCGCCGGCCGCTACACCGACGCCTATATGGTCAATTGGCAATCCAATGTGTTTCCGGGAATTCTCGGACGCACTTGCGATCGTCCGTGCGAGCCGGCATGCCGGCGCGGCCGCGTTGAAAAAGAGCCGGTGGCGATCTGCCGTCTCAAGCGCGTCGCCGCCGACAACAAGAACGATGTCAAGACACTGCTGCCAAAGGCGCCGGCGAAGACGAACGGCAAGCGCATTGCGCTGATCGGCGCCGGTCCGGCATCGTTGACGGTCGCGCGCGACCTCGCGCCGCTCGGCTATCACATCGTCATTTTCGACGGTGATCCCAAGGCCGGCGGCATGATCCGGACTCAGATACCGCGTTTCCGGTTGCCGGAAAGCGTGATCGACGAGGAAGTCGGTTACATCACCGGCATCGGCGGCATCGAGCTGCATCTCGGCCAGCGCATCGACAGCATGAAGGCGCTGCTGGCTGAAGGGTATGACGCGATTTTCATCGGTTCCGGTGCGCCACGCGGCCGCGAGCTCGACATTCCCGGCCGCAAAGAGGCGGCCGCGCACATCCATATCGGGATTGATTGGCTTTCGAGCGTCTCTTTCGGTCACATCGACAAGATCGGCAAGCGCGTGATCGTACTCGGCGGCGGCAACACGGCGATGGATTGCTGCCGCACCTCACGACGCTTGGGTGGCGAAGACGTAAAAGTGATCGTGCGCTCGGGCTTCGACGAGATGAAGGCGAGCCCGTGGGAAAAAGAAGACGCCATGCACGAGGACATTCCGATCCTCAACTTCCTTGTGCCCAAGGCATTCACGCACGACAACGGCAAGCTCACCGGCGTCGTGTTCGAAAAGGTGAAGGCGGAATACGACGCCAAAGGCCGGCGCAAACTGGTGCCGACCGGCGAGCCTGATCAGCGCTTCGAGTGCGACGACGTGCTGGTCGCGATCGGGCAAGAGAATGCATTTCCCTGGATTGAACGCGACATCGGCATCGAATTCGACCAATCGAACATGCCGAAGGTCGATCCGAAGACCATGGCGTCGACCCATTCGAAAGTGTTCTTTGGCGGCGATGCTGCGTTCGGCCCTAAGAACATCATCTGGGCGGTTGCACACGGCCACGACGCGGCGATCTCCATCGACAAGCTGGTGAACGGCGAGGACATCAACCAACGGCCGCCGCCGATGGTCAATCTCACCAGCCAAAAAATGGGCATTCATGAGTGGAGCTACGACAACGCGATCTCCAACGATCTGCGTTACCGCGTGCCGCTGCGTGAGAAGAATGTCGCACTTAAGGATGTGCGGGTCGAAGTTGAGCTCGGCTTCGACCAAAAACTCGGCTATCTCGAGGCCGAGCGCTGCCTCAACTGCGACATCCAGACCGTGTTCGCGGCGCCGCTGTGCATCGAGTGCGATGCCTGCGTCGACATCTGTCCGGTCGATTGCATCACCTTCACCGAGAACGGCGACGAAGCCGACCTGCGCAGACGGCTCAACCAGCCGGCGCGCAACCTGTCACAGGCGATCTACGTCTCTGGCACGGTCAAGACCGGCCGCATCATGGCGAAGGACGAAGACGTCTGCCTGCATTGCGGCCTGTGCGCCGAACGCTGTCCCACCGGCGCGTGGGATATGCAGAAATTTCTCCTCGACATGGCTCTCGCGGGACCCGCATGCCGCAGCCAATAACCACCACCAACGACTTCGTCGTCAAGTTCGCCAACGTCAACGGCTCCGGCTCGGCATCGGCCAATTTGATGTTCGCGCGCTCGATCCTGCGCATGGGCGTGCCAGTGGCGACGCGCAACATCTTCCCGTCGAACATTCAGGGGCTGCCGACCTGGTACGAGGTGCGGGTCAGCGCCGCGGGCCACCTCGGCCGGCGCGGCGGCGTCGATCTGATGGTGGCGATGAATCCGCAGACCTGGGCGCAGGACGTCGCTTCGATCGATCCCGGCGGCTATCTCTTCTACGATTCGACCAAGCCGATGCCGCCGTCGAAGTTCCGCGACGACATCACCGTCATCGGCATGCCGCTGACTGAGATCTGCAACCAGGCCTATTCCGATCCGCGGCAGCGCCAGCTGTTCAAGAACATCATCTATGTTGGTGCGCTGGCGTCGCTGCTTGCCATCGACGTGGCGGCGGTCGAACAGTTGATCGGCGAGCAGTACAAGGGCAAGGAGAAGCTCTTCGCGCCGAACCGTGACGCGCTCCATCTTGGACACGATTACGCGACCAAGCACCTGAAGCCGATCGGGCTCAAGGTCGCGCGCGCCGAAGCCGTGGGCGACCGCATCTTCATCGATGGTAATTCGGCCGCCGCGCTCGGCGCGGTCTATGGCGGCGCGACCGTTGCGGCGTGGTATCCGATTACGCCGTCGACTTCGATGGCCGAGGCATTCCAGCGCTATTGCCGGCGTTTCCGCGTCGATCCTGCGACGCAGAAGAACCGTTACGCCATCATTCAAGGCGAAGACGAGCTCGCGTCAATCGGCATTGTCATCGGCGCGGCCTGGAACGGTGCGCGCGCCTTCACCTGCACGTCAGGCCCCGGCATCTCCCTGATGCAGGAGTTCCTGGGCCTGGCTTATTTCGCCGAAATACCGGCGGTGCTCTTCGACGTGCAGCGCGCAGGGCCATCAACGGGCATGCCGACGCGCACGCAGCAGGCCGATATCCTCGCCGCCGCCTACGCCTCGCACGGCGACACCAAACACGTGCTGCTATTTCCGGAAGACCCGCACGAGTGTTTCGAGTTCGGCGCGCTCGCCTTCGATCTCGCCGATCGGCTCCAAACGCCCGTATTCGTCATGCTCGATCTCGATATCGGCATGAACGAGTGGCTGACGCGGCCGTTCCAGTGGGATGAAAAGCACCGGCTCGACCGCGGGAAGGTGATGACCGCGGCGGATCTCGACGCCGGAAGGGAATTCGGCCGCTACCTCGACGTTGACGGCGATGGCATTCCCTATCGCACCTATCCGGGCACGCATCCGAACAAAGGCGCATTCTTCACGCGCGGCACGTCGCGCGACCGCTACGCCAAGTACACCGAGGACGGCGCGGCCTATGTCGACAACATGCAACGGCTGCTGCGCAAGTTCGAGACGGCGAAGAGGTTGATACCGCCGGCGGTGCGTACGCCTGCGAAGCAGCCCGCCAAGGCCGGCGTGATCTATTTCGGCTCGACCGCGGCGGCAATGAATGAATCGCTGGGGGCGCTCGAGCAGCAGGGCATCCATCTTGATGCGCTGCGCGTTCGCGGCTTTCCGTTCGGCCCCGAAGTCAGTGATTTCATTGCCGCGCACGAGCAGGTTTTCGTCGTCGAACAAAATCGCGACGCCCAACTCCGAACCTTGTTGATGGTGGAGGATGGCGTCGATCCGGCCAAACTGGTGCCGGTGCTGCATTACGACGGAACGCCGATCACCGAACGTTTCATCACCGGCGCGATTGCGGCGTTGCTGCGCGCGGCCAAGCCTTTGAGGGAAGTGGCGTCATGACGTATCTCGCCAAGCCGAAGCTGCACCATCCGGCGCTGCCGAAGAACAAGCTCGGTTTCACCAGGCGCGACTACGAAGGAGCGGTGTCGACGCTGTGCGCCGGCTGCGGCCATGATTCGATCAGCGCCGCGATCGTCCAAGCATGTTTCGAGCTGGCGCTACCGCCGCATCGCATCGCCAAACTCTCGGGCATCGGCTGTTCATCCAAGACGCCGACCTATTTCCTCGGCGTGTCGCACGGGTTCAACTCCGTGCACGGCCGCATGCCATCCGTGCTGACCGGTGCCAATCTCGCCAACCGCGACTTGATCTATCTCGGCGTCTCGGGCGACGGCGATAGCGCCTCAATCGGCCTGGGTCAATTCGCCCACGTGTTGCGCCGCGGCGTCGACATGGTCTACATCGTCGAGAACAACGGCGTGTACGGCCTGACCAAGGGTCAATTCTCGGCGACTTCGGATAAGGGCTCGAAATCGAAGCGCGGCGTCCAGAACATGGACGAGCCGATCGATCTCATCGGCATGGCATTGCAGCTTGGTGCCACCTTCGTCGCGCGCAGCTTCTCGGGCGACAAGGAACAGCTCGTCCCGGTGATCATGGCGGCACTGCGCCATCACGGAGCCGCCTTTATTGACGTCATCAGCCCGTGCGTCGCGTTCAACAACCATCTGGGCTCGACCAAGAGTTTCGACTACGTGCGCGAGCACAACGACGCCGTGAACCGGCTCGACGTCATCGAAGGCCGCGCCGAGATCACCGCCGAATACGCGCCGGGCACGGTCGAAAGCGTCGTCCAGCACGATGGCTCGGTGCTGCGTCTGCGCAAAATTCACGCCGACTATGATCCGCACGACCGCATCGCCGCGATGGCCTATCTGCAGGAACGCCAGGCGGCCGGCGAGATCGTCACGGGGCTGCTCTACGTCGATCCCGAGGCGCACGATCTGCACGACCACATCGAAACGGTAGAGACGCCGCTTAATGCTCTGGGCGAGGCCGAACTCGTTCCCGGCAACGCGGCGCTGCAGAAGCTCAACGCCAGCTTGCGCTGACACTATCTAGCGCTGGATTTGTCCCAGCACAAAGGTACGGCCGCGCGCGATTTCGCGGTAGTGCGGCACTTGCATTGACGAGAGTTCCGCGGGCCGGATCAGCAGCACGTAATCGAATTGCGGCGCGAGCGACGCTGTCGGATAGGGCGTCGCGATCGCCCTATATTCTGGGCGATAATCCATCAATTCGTAGCCGCGGCCGGTAATGAGATCGGGCACCAATGCGCCGCGTTCGCTGATCGCGAGCGCATCGATATGCGCCAGCGGCGGATGCAGGCCCGGATCGAAAGCGTTGGGATTGTGCGTCAATGACATCAGCTTGGCGCCGGACGGCAGTTCGGCGAATGCCGTGCGATATTGGCCGTAGTCCGTCTGCCAAAGCAGGAATTGCACCACGGTCACCAGCCAGCGGAGACCGAACAACGCTGCGACGAACAGTTCGGCGCGCGGCCGTCGACGGCTTTCGCGCCAGTTCAGGCTGGCGCAGAGAAACAGCGCGATCACCGGCGGCATCCGATAGTCGACGAACGTGGCGCTGCCGATCTGCTGGGGCAGGGTGATATAGGCAATGACCAGCGCCGCCAGCGGCAGCGTCATCTCGCGGCTGAACTCCAAGCGGTCCGCGATCAGTGCAACGCCGAATAGTGCGATCAGCAACGATAGCGCGTCGAACAACGGATTGTAGAAACCGATCGCGCCAGCGAGATGGACGAGCTTCAAGAGCGGCGACACATAGACGATGCTTCCGCCAATTGCATGCGGCATACCGATCGCATAGAGCGCGATCGGTGCGAGCAGATGCAGCGGCGCCAACAGCTCGCGGCGGGCGTGCCGCCGCCGCTGCCGCGCTGCGCCAACCTCGTAGGCGCAAATCACCAGCGCATAGACCGCAAAGGCGAAGACATGCGCCAGCAGGATCAGGCAGCTGATCGGCACGAACAGCGGCAGTGCCCACGGCTCGTCGCGCCACCGGATCCACGCCGCCACCGCCCACAATACGATACCGATCCCGAAGGTGAGATTGATGAAGCCGAACAGCAGCGGACCGTTATAGGCGAACAGCGCGGCAGCGACCGCAAAACGACTGCGGCCGCCGAACACTGCTTTGTGGAGCACGATGGTGCCCCAAAACAGTTGCGCCACGGTGGCGGCAAGGAACAGCCGCATGGCGAAACCGACGGGGACGGCGAAATGGAAGACGCCGGTCCAACCTTCGACCGCGAGGTTCGGCACCAGCTTCCATGCCGTGACGTAATACTGGGCGGCACCTGGCGCTTCGCCGAACAGGATCTGCAGCCCGGCGATTCGATTGGGGAGGTCGTAGAGCGGAACGTCGCGGAAGATGAGGAAGGGCGCGATCAGCAGGATCGTTGCCAATCCGTACAGCGTGCCGGTATCGCCCCAAAACCGCCGCATCGCCCCCCGGCTCGCCGCTGGCTTGCTCTGTCATTAGCGGCCATCGAGCCCCGGCGCAACCGGCGGCTGGAGCCAGCGGATTGCGCCCCATTGCGAGCTTCGCTATGACGGCGCAATGGCGACGATCGTTCTGACGCGTCACGGCCATGTCGAAGGCATCAAGCCGGAGCGCTTCCGCGGCCGGCGCGAGACGCCGCTGACCGCACTCGGCCGGGCGCAGGCGAACGCCGTTGCCGCGCGCATCGCCCGGACGTGGAAGCCGGCGGCGATCTATACCAGTCCGATGGGTCGCTGCATCGAGACCGGCGCCGCAATCGCCAAGGCTTGCGACGTCGCTGCGACGCCGATCCATGCGCTCAACGACCTCGATTACGGCACCTGGGAATGGCGCACGCTCGATGAGATGCGTGCGGCCGAGCCGGCGCTCTACGCCTGCTGGTTCACGGCGCCCGAGCGCATGCGCTTTCCGGGCGGCGAGACGTTAGCCGAGCTGGTGGCACGCACTGCGGGTGCAATCCGTCTGGTTCAGGAGCGACACGCGCGCGACACCGTCGTGCTCGTCGGCCATCTCAGCGTCAACCGCGCCTTGCTGCTCCAATGCCTCGATATGCCGCTGTCGGCCTATTGGCGGCTCGAGCAGTTTCCGTGCACGCTCAATGAAATTGCGATCGAAGACGGACGCATGCACGTTCTGCGCGTCAACGACGCGCAGCACACCGAAGGCTTATCCTAACCGCGATCTGCCGCCGCTGGACGGATCAGACGCGCGTGCCGATCTCGGCCACTGATCCCGGCTTGTCGCGCACCGATCCGGCCGAAGCGGTGGCAACCGGCTTCGCCGCGGCATGGGCGCTCTTGGTGGCGGCCTTGCCGAATTCGGGTCTGCAATGGCCGTCGATATAGGCACCGGATTCGATCCTGATGTCCTGATGAACTACGTCGCCTGCCATATGCGCCGTGCTGGTGAGGATGACTTTCTTCGCTTCGATCTTGCCTTCGATCGTGCCGGCCAATTCGACCGTATCGCCATAGACGGTGCCTTTGACCTTGGCGTTGCTGCCGATCTTGACCGAAACGCCGCGCACGTCACCGTCGACTTCGCCGTCGACTTGGATGTCTTCCGTACTCTCGAGCTGGCCGGTGATTTTCAACGCCTTGCTGATCACCGAGGCTACCCGCGTCTGCGGCGTCGCGGCCTCATAGGTCTGCGGCGCCGGCGGCGGCGTCCGCTTCGGTTCGGCGAGCGGTGGGACCGGAGTTTCGGTCTTATCGCGCGCCGGTGTCGTGCTCGCGGCGTTCGCATCAAACGATTTGTCATTGCGTGCAAACATGTTCATCACTGCGCCTCCCGGAGATGTTCAAGCCGTTCAAAGAAGTTGAGCGGGCGCCAAGGCATCCGCCCATCGATCCGCGCACCTTTTGCGACCGTAACTGTGTGATGGAATATCCGCCCGGTGATATCGGCCGTGCCATCAAGCGTGACATGGCGGGCGTAGATCCGCCCCGTGAAACGCCCGCCGATGCGCACGTCGTTGGCGATGATGTCGCCTTCGACAAAGCTGCCGGCGCCGATGACCAAACGGTCGGCGGTGATCTGCCCGTTTACGGTGCCGTAAATATGGACGACGCCAATCGTCTCCAGGCGGCCCTTGATGGTCAGGGCTTTGCCGAGATGCGACGCCGCAAATTCGGTGCCGTCATTGCCGAGCGGCACTGGAACCAACGCAAGGCGAGACAACGCGGGCATGCCAATACCAACCCCAGGTCAAACAAGACCCCCACTAGCGCCCGTCCCCCGCTAGTAACTGTCAGGATCGTAACGTAGAGTCACACAAGGCAGCAAGCGGCTTAGCCGCGCATTTTAGCTTTCAGCCTTAATTCTATCCGCGTGGTGAAATTCGTTCGCGAATGTTCGCGGCGCTGCGCGATTGACGCTGGCGGATGATGAATGACGCGAGCGCAACCGGCCCGTGATGCCCGCAACCGGCCGCGCCCCGTCTACCGACCCTCGACAGGTCTGATCAGTCCTTGTCCGTACCGTCGTTCTTTTGGTAGCTCGGCATTGTGTCCGGCGCTTCGTAGTTCGGATCTGGCGGATTTACGATCTGCCCTTGCATCGGTTCGTTTTGGGCCTGAGCCAAGATGATGCGGCCGCCGTCGGATAGGGAACTGGTGTTCGACTGCGCCATCGCCAGAGGCGAGAACGCCATCAGTGCGGCCGTGGTCGCGAGAAGACCAAGCTTTGTCATGAGAGTACCCCTTGAGTTAGCTGGCGTATCGAACGCCCGGTCCGCCACATCTACGGTGGCTGGTTCGATATCGCCTTGATGCAGATCAACGGCACCTGAATTTCCCGCCGCCGGAGCCCCACAACACAAGGCCCGGTTCGGCGTCGTCGTCGACGGCAGGCGCGTTGCCGTTCGCAGCCGATGGCACGCGGCAGGACGGAACGCGATGCAGTGGAATGCCGCTATTCTCGGATGTTGCAAAGAATGCAATGCGTTATGGCGGATGGGGTGGGATTCGAACCCACGACACGGTTGCCCGTGTGCCGGTTTTCAAGACCGGTGCCTTAAACCGCTCGGCCACCCATCCAGCGTTCTTGATAACAGACAGGCCGGGCCGAGCCTATTGCCACAACTGCACGCCTGGCACAGGCCACGAAACCAATTCTCGGACATGAGGTTTGAGTTGGTTGAAGCGCGTGTCTCGAACGTAGAGGGCTCGCCATGGGTGTTGGTCTCGACTTTGCCGTAGCCAGGGCTGAGTCTGCGTTAACCTGGCTGCCGGGGTGGTTTTCGGCAATCGTCGTTATTGTCGTCCTGGCGTTGATCGCGGTTGGCATCCACGCTGTCGGTCTGCATTTGGTGCGCAAGTCGCGCCTCGCTCGCGGGCGGATGAGTCAGTTGCTCATCGCGCGCGGCGCAGGCCCAACCCGCTTGGCGCTCGTTCTGCTCGGCGTCGGTGCAGCAATTCCCGCACTTGGATTCAGTCTTGCCGTTACGCAAACGCTGCTCGGTGTGGTTTTTGCCGTGTTCCTACTTGTCGTCGGATGGGCTGCCGTCGCCGTGATCGGCTTGATGGGCGATCTGTACCTTGCGCGTTACCGCGAAGGCCTCGGTGAGAACGCATTGGCGCGCAAACACGTGACGCAGGTACGCGTGCTCCGGCGTGCCAGCCAGGTGCTCATCGGTTTGATCAGCGTCGGTGCCGCGCTGATGACGCTGCCCGCCGTTCGCCAATACGGCGTCAGCCTGTTCGCATCGGCTGGC
The DNA here is from genome assembly GCA_035632395.1 of Allostellaceae bacterium. Lineage (GTDB taxonomy): Bacteria > Pseudomonadota > Alphaproteobacteria > ATCC43930 > CGMCC-115725 > REEB95. The sequence goes on along the minus strand of DASQGX010000030.1, from coordinate 8,234 downwards.
GCTGCCGGCATTGTCCTCGGTCTGGCGGCACGGCCCGTATTGTCGAACCTGCTCGCCGGCATTCAAATCGCACTGACCCAACCCATCAAGGTCGAAGACGCCGTAGTGATCGAGGGCGAGTGGGGCTGGGTCGAGGACATCACCAGCACCTATGTCGTGATCCGCATCTGGGATTGGCGCCGGCTGGTCGTGCCGCTGAGCCGATTTCTCGAACAGCCGTTCGAAAATTGGACGCGCGAAAGCGCATCACTGATCGGTTCGGTGCATCTCCACGTCGATTACACGACGCCAATCGACGCGATCCGTCGCCAGCTCGAGACGATCGTCCATGCGAGCAAATTGTGGGACGGCAGCGTGCTCAATCTTCAGGTCGTCGAAGCGACCGCCGAGACGATGCAGCTGCGCGCTTTGATCAGCGCTCGCAACGCATCCGATGCGTGGGATCTGCGTTGCGCTGTTCGCGAGCAGCTGATCGCCTACCTTCAAACTGAAATGCCGCATGCGTTGCCGCGGCGCAGGCTGGAGATCGAGACTTCGAGGCGGCAAACGCCGGATAAAGCGACGCCACGCGTCGAGCGCACCGTCATGCGCAAATCAACCGGCCCCTGATGATCCATCGTTTGGAAGCGGGTGATGCGCCTACTGTACGATGACCGTGCCGAGCATGCCGCCGCCCTCGTGGTGCGTGCAGAAATAGCGATACGTGCCGGGCGTGTCAAAGATATGGACGTAGACGTCGCCCGCCGCGATATCGCCAGAAGCGAATGCCTGGACGCCCGACGGCAACGCCGCGTCACCTGCTTTCATCGCCGCTTGCGGATCGAAGCTGACGGAATGGGCGATTGGCGAAGTGTTGCGCCATTCGACCAGTTGACCGGCTTTGATGGTTACCGTTGCCGGCGTAAAGCTTTCGAAACCCATGTCGACGACGGCGGCCGCGCGCGCGTCCGGGGGGCCGTGCGCGGGGCCGCCGGCGCCACAGCCGGCCAGGGGGAGAACCAAAGCCAGCGCCACAATCAGTCGCCGTTGGATCGCTATCGTCATGCCAACCACGTATCGCGACGCGCGGCCGGGCGGCAAATCACGAACGTGAGATCGGATCGGGATCGATGACGTTTGCGCAGGCATCGGTTGGCGTGGCCGCGACGTCGCCCACCAGCGGCACGGCCTTGATGACGCCGGAGCTCACGCGGCACGGCGCCGCGACGACACCGCATCCGCCAAGTGCAACCGCTACTCCGAGCAAAAGCCAAAGCCTCGCGACCATTGCCATCACCGTGCGCGATGAGCTGTCGGGGAGAAGACGCGGTCGCGCGGAATAGGTTCCAAGCCGGTCGCGCGGTCACAGCTTTTTTACGACGCCTGCCGCCGGCACTGACCGGAAAAATCAGACGCGTACACCGTCATTGCGCCGCCATTTGCGCCTGATAGCATCGGCGCAGGATCGCGAGGGGTGAAGAAGATCATCGTCGGCGTCGTTGTGCCGGTGCTCATCGCCGCCGTCGGCAATGCCAGTCAGAACGTCGAGGGCCAAATCAAAGGGGCTATTCGGCAAATAGCCCGCGTTTATGCGCCTTAAAAGCGCCACGAAGCGGTGGCGTTATCAGAACGGTAGCGTCTTGCGCAATGCACGGTTTCGTTTACCGTGCGTCGCCGTGGAGACGTGACGATAGATAGTTTGATTCTGATTATGCGTTCTCCCCAGCCCCCAACAAACAACCCTGAGGCTCATATGATCGAAATCTCCAAGCGACATGGCACCTTTGCCGCCGTGGTGGCATTGACCGGTGCCCTGTTCATTGTTCCGGCGCTTGCCCAGACGACGATGCCGAGCGCGCCGCCGCCGACACCGCCTACCGCCCCAGCCATGCCGGCTGCTCCAAGCGCCGCGCCGGCGACACCGAGCACGGCACCGGCGGCGAAGCCCGCGCCGACGAAGACCAGCAAGCGGATGAGCGGCGTCGAGGCACGCATCAAGAGCCTGCACGCCCGCCTGAAGATCACCGCGGCGCAGGAGCCGCAATGGCAGCCGGTTGCGGAGGCAATGCGCGATAACGCCGCGACCATGGAAAAGCTGGTGAGCGAGCGGAATGCAAAAGTGAAGACGATGACTGCGGTCGACAACCTGCAAACCTATTCTGACATCGCGCAGGCGCATGCTGACGGACTCAAGAAGTTGGTCAGCGCGTTCGACCCGCTCTATGCCTCGATGTCGGATGCGCAGAAGAAAGTCGCCGACGCGGTCTTCCGCGGTATCGCCGAGCACCATCGCGCGGCGCACAAGCCGGCGGCGAAGCCCGCCGCACCCGCAGCGCCGGCACCGGCTCCGTCACAACAGTAGGAGCGTCGGATGAGAAACTGGATCGGTCCGCTAGGCCGCGCGGTTCTGGCGGTGACGACGGTCGCCGTGATGGTCGGCGCCACGGCAACCGCGTTCGCCCAGGACTACCACGACCACGGCCCGGGCAACCATTACGGTTACGGCGACGACCACGACTGGCACGACCACCACGAACGCCAGCCCGCCTATTACTATCAGCCGGGCTACGTCTATCGGGCGCCACCGCCGGTGGTCTACGCGCCGCCGCCACAGTACGCACCGCCGGTCGATCTGTTCTTCTCGATCGGCATCCGCTAAGCCGGTCAGTCCCGACAGGGCTGCAACGAAGCCGCGCGCGACCCGCGCGGCTTTTTTGCGCCTGGATGTTGGCACTGCCGCTATCCTGGTGTCCTCTAGGGGGAACGCCGTGCCGTTGCTGGTTGCGCTCAGCGTCGCCGCATTCGCGAGTTCGGTGCAGATGCGCGCGCTCGATCCCATGGTGCCGATCGTCGCCGGCGATCTCGGTGTCGACCTCTCGCACGGCGCGTTGCTTGTCTCGGCCTACGGCTTCCTCTACGCCGCGATGCAGGTCGTTCTCGGGCCCGTGGCCGACGCGTTGGGCAAGGTGCGGCTCATCGTCGTATCACTGGGCGGCGTGATGATCGCTTCGATCGCCAGTGCACTAGCACCGGGTTATGACAGCCTGTTCGCGGCCCGCGCATTTGCCGGCGCGTTTGCCGGCGGCATCATTCCGATCGCCTGGGCCCTGATCGGCGATCGTATCGCGCTCGGCGAACGGCAGCTTGCGATCAGCCGGGTGATGGTGGTGTCGATCTTCGCCCAGATGACGGGTGCCGCTGGCGCCGGTCTGTTTGCCGTAACAGTCGGGTGGCGTTGGGCCTTTGGTTTCGCAGCGGCGGTCGCGGTCCTATCGCTCGCAATTGTCGCAACCGTTCTCCGCGACACCGTACCCGCGATGCATCGGCCGACGTTACGTGCGGCTTTTGCCAGCTATCGCACGGTGCTCGGTTCGCCGATGGCGCTGCTGGTGTTTGGCGCCGTGGCCGGCGAAGGCATCTTGTTCTTCGGCTTGTTTCCCTTCGTCGCGCCGCTACTGGCGGAGCATGGCGGCGGCGGCACGGCACAGGCCGGTATCGCGATCGCCGGCTTTGGCGCCGGCGGCGTCGGCTATGGATTGCTGGCGCGGCAGATCATTCGCGGCCTCGGTCCGTGGCGCATGATGGCATGGGGAGGGGCGCTGGCCGGCGCGATGTACCTGATCATGGCGTGGCCGCTCACCTGGACTCTGGTCGCGCTTCTGTTCGTAATAGCGGGCTTCGGCTTCTACATGGTGCATAACACGCTGCAGGTGCAAGGGAGCGAGCTGGCGCCGCGCTCACGCGGCGCGGCGTTTGCGCTGTTCGCATCGTTCTTCTTCCTGGGACAAGGCGCCGGGCCAGTGGTCGGCGCGGCAGTGGCGCGGCATTTCGGCTACACCGCCTTGTTCGCCGGTGCTGGCGTTCTGGTCGTGGTGTTGGCGGCCGTCGCGGCGGCAGCGATGCGCCGTGTTAGCCGGCGCGGGCTCGTAGCGGCGCCAGGGCGGTGGCCAGCGCCTGATTGATTTGTTCGATGACGCCGTGCCAGTCGTCGCCATAGGCGCGGCGGAACAGCCAGATCGCAGCGCCGCGCGCGCGCGGAGCCGGCGCGTCGGCCGGCAACATGATCCATGCCGGCACGCCGAGTGCCGCGGCCGTCGCCGCCATCCGGTTGTCGCCGGCAATGAGCAGGTCGAGTTGGCTCACAAGCGCGGCGGCATCGGGCGGTGAACTTTCGGCGAGGGCAAAATCGCCGATCTGGGCGCCGTAGGTGTTGCGCGCCGCCTGGATCGAGGTACGGCGGTCGAGGGCATAGAAGCGCACGCCGGGCTGCGCCAGCACCGGCGCGAGATCGGCGAGCAGCGGCGTATCGCCATCGAGCGCCAAGCCGACCTTCAGGTCGCCGCCGGCGAAATACCGCGCATAGCCGGCGGCGCGCGCCGGATCCACTGTCGGCACCGGCTCAGCCGATGCGGCGAACAGCGCCAGCGAGTTGGCGATTTCTTGCGCGACGCCGAACCAGCCGCCGCCGTTCTCGTGGAACAACAGTAGCGATGGATACCATGGGCTGTCGGTGCGTCCGGCGAGCCAGCGCCAATGCGCGTCGCGGCCGAGCGTTACCCAGCCGGGGCGGCCGAGCGCGCCGGTGATGTGTGCGATCGGACCGTCGACGGCGATAACCAAGTCGAGTTGACCGATGACTGCCGCGGCGTCGGCAGCGTCGGCACGACAAGCGGAGAGGTCGACGATCTTGTCGCCGAGGCCGGCCGGCGCCACTGTCGCTCCAGCAGGATCGAGGGCGAACAGGCGGACATTGGGAATGGCGAACAGCGGCGCGAGTTCGGCCAGGCTCGGCGCGCGCATGCCGGCTTCGCCGCTCCAGGCAAGCCCGACCTTGAAACCGCCGCCCGCGAGCAACGTGCCGTATGTATCGGCGCGGACGGGGTCGGCGGCGAGATACGGCGTCTCGGCCGGAATGGCCTCGCCGCGCAAGCCGAGCCGGTGCGGCAGACTGCCGATCGGCAGATGCGCATCGCAGCGCGGATAGGGACCACCGAGCGCGACGACGTCGTCGACGCCGGGCGCCGAAGCAAGCAGCGACAGCAGCTCAGCCGGCGCGGCAAGAATCACGCGTCCGACGAGCGTGTGCAGTGAATAGGCGAGGCGGATGAGGCGTAGCGTTTCGCTGGCGCTGCCGTCACTCCACAGGAGCAATGTAGCATCGTTGCCGAGCGTGCTTCCATCCCACAACGGCACGGGCCATTCGGGCAACGGCGTCTGCTGCCAGCGCCACTCATATTCGACGCTGCCTTCGGCGAGCCGGCCGGTGGCGAGCAAGGCTTCGGCAAGCGCGACATGCAGCGCGGCGCGATCGGGCTTCGCGGCAATCGCGCGTTCGAAATAGGTGATCGCTTCCGCCGCCTTGCGGGCATCGCGCAGCACGAGGCCGGCAAGCGCGAGTGCCTCGGCATGATCGGGCGCGAGGGCGAGAGCGAGACTCGCACACTCCGTTGCCTGATCGTGCCGTCCTTGCGCCCGCAATACCTGACCGGTGCTCGCGAGCAAGTCGGGCGATTTCGGATGGAGCGCGAGGCCGCGGCGCAGATGGAGCTCGGCTTCGTCGAGACGGCCGCTCTGCCGCAAAACGGTGGCGAGATTGTTGATGATGGCTGCGTCGTTGGGCGCGGCGCTGAGCGCGCCGGTGAGAAAGCGGATCGCTTCCGGGCGCTTGCCGGTCTGCGCCAGCACCGTGCCGTAAACGAACAGGAGTTCGGCATTGGCCGGCGCAACCTGTAGCGCTTGGCCCAGCCAATGTTCGGCCTCGTCGAAGCGGCCATGCCGCAACGCCTCCCGGCCGGCACCAATCAGGTCGGTCGCATTCGCGTTCGCCATCGACCCGAACGTAGTGAAAAATGTTTTACGAAATGCCTTACGCCGGCCGGTTTTCGCGTTTGCGGACGCGGTGGCGAACGATCGTCGAGCCGGAATGCCGTGGAACGGCCCGGCCTACGCCTTATTGCCGACATGGTTACCGGCAATAGTGCAAGCATGCCTGTCGCGGGCAACGTGGTTAAGTTTCGGTTAAGGAGTGCAGCATGCAGTGGCGGATGACCGGCGAAGTCGAGCTCGACGAGTTGCTGGGCGACAGTGTTATGGAACCGGTTACGCGCAGCGCCGGCGTGAGCACGGACGATATCCGGCGCCAGCTTATGGATGTCGCGCGCCGGCTCAGACCGCGTCCGGCGATGACCGCCAGCTTCACGCTGCGGGGCGAGCGTCTGACGCCCTGAGCATCTCAGCCTGAGCGGCCGGCGCTGCCGGTAAAGTGAAAATCGCTCGCAAGCCAGGCTCATTGTCTTCGAGGTGGACGCTGCCGCCGTGCAACGTAGCGACCGCGCGTACCAGGCTCAGTCCGAGACCGTTGCCTGGCGTCGAACGGCTGCCTTCGAGGCGGACGAACCGGTCGAAGACGACTTCGCGCCGGTCGGGTGGAATGCCTGGTCCGGTATCGGCCACTTCGATGCGCGCCACATTGCCGTCGCGGCCAACCGATAAAGACACCGTTCCAGACGGAGTGTATTTCAAAGCATTGTCGAGCAGGTTGGCGATCGCCTGCGAAAGCAGGTGGCGGTCGCCACGCACCGGCAGGTTGTCGGGTACGCTGACGAGCAACGTCAAACCCTTGTCGTCGGCGACAGGTTCATAGAGCTCGGCGACGTTGCGCGCAATCTCCGCGAGATCAACAACCGTCGCCGTGTCGCGGCGCGAACCGGCCTCGGCTTCGGCGATGCTGAGCAACGCATTGAAGGTGCCGAGCAGCTGATCGGCCTCGGCGATGGTCTCGGTCAGCACTTCGGCATAGCGCGCGGCGTTAGGCTTCTCCAGCAACGTGACTTCGAGACGGGAGCGCAATCGCGACAGCGGTGTGCGCAGATCATGGGCGATATTATCGGTGACTTGGCGCATGCCGACCATCAGCCGCTCGATCTGGTCGAGCATGGCATTGAGGTTGCCGCCGAGCTGGTCGAACTCGTCGCCGCTGCCGGTCAATGGAATGCGCTGCGCGAGATCGCCGTGGATGATGTGGCGCGTGGTATTGGCGACGGTTTCGACGCGCCGCAGCATCTGCCGGGTCATCAACAGGCCGCCGATGACGCCGAGGCCAAGGCTTATAAGCGCCGCCCAGGCGATGGTGCTGAGCACATGTTGGCGAAACGCCGTGGCGTCGCGCAGATCGCGCGCCACCAGTAGGCGATCGCCGCCCACAATAAGCTGTGTGCCGAGCGCGGTATGGACTTCGGTGCCATCGCGCGTGTGAACATCGAATGGGAAGGTGATCCAGCCCGGTTTGACCGGCGTCGTGCGCCGCGGCCAAGCCGACAGATTGCCCGCAATCTCATGCAGGAACGGGTCGGTCATGACATAGATCATGTTGTCGGTGCGTTCGTTGAGGCTGCGTTCGCGCACCAGCGCGACCAATCCGCCTTCGCCGAGTTGCTCGTATTGCTCCTGCAGGCCGCGGATCTCGGCGCCGACCGTTTGCTCGATTTGAGTTTCGATGAAGCCCGCGGTCGACAGGTAGAAGAAGGCAAACAGCGCCAGCACCGAACCGGCGAATAGCGCGAAATAGAGCGCCGCGAGGCGAAAGGCGTTGGTATTGAAGAAGCGCGCCACGCTATCCGACGCTCAGGCGATAGCCGGCACCGCGCACCGTGTGCAGCATCGGATGCGCGAACCCTTTGTCGAGCTTGTGGCGCAGCCGGCTAATGTGCACGTCGATGACATTAGTCTGCGGATCGAAATGATAGTCCCAGACGCTTTCGAGCAGCATGGTGCGCGTCACCACTTGGCCGGCATGGCGCATGAGGAATTCGAGAAGGCTGAATTCGCGGGGTAGAAGGTCGATCGGTCGGCCCTGGCGCGATACGGTGCGCGCCAAGAGATCGAGTTCGAGCTCGCCGACCTTGAGCTTCGTCGTCGCGTGCACCGGCGGCCCGCGTCGCAACAGCGCTTCGATACGGGCAAGCAATTCCGCGAAGGCGAACGGCTTGACCAGATAATCGTCGCCACCGGCGCGCAGGCCTTTGACGCGGTCGTCGACCGCACCGAGCGCACTGAGGATCAGCACCGGCGTCCGCACCTCGGCGGCGCGCAAGGCGGCGATCAGCGAAAGCCCATCCATGCTCGGCAGCATGCGGTCGACGATCAGCGCGTCGTAGCCGCCGCTCGACGCCATGAACAAGCCGTCACGTCCTTCGAACGCTTGATCGACGACGTAGCCCGATTCCGCCAGGCCTTTGGCGATGTAGGCCGCCGCC
>DASQGX010000029.1:0-17339 GCA_035632395.1 Allostellaceae bacterium | reverse complement strand
CGGCACGGTCGATTACACAGGTGAAATCTACACGCTCTACGTGCTGCCCGACCTGCAGGGCGCTGGCATCGGGCGCGCGCTGATGGGCGCGCTGTTCCAACGGCTCGAGGCGTCCGGCCACCGTTCGGCGCTGGTCTGGGTCGTGCGCGGCAATCCGGCGCGCTTTTTCTACGAGCGCCTGGGCGGCAAACAGGTCATGCACCGGCCAATTCCCGTAGCCGGGCAGCCGGTCGAGGCAATCGCCTATGGCTGGCGCAATTTCAGCGCCGTGCTCGGGCGCCATGCCCGCTCGCGCGGCGAACCCACAGGCGAACCGCCGGTTCAATAACAGCAGCGACCGGCGCGGCTCCAGGGCTTTATTCGGCGTAAAGCGTTGACGTCTTAGGCGCGGGCGCGCGACGGCTGGCGGCGGCGCGGCGCTACTGTTGCCGCCGGGCCGTCTTCGTCGAAGAGCTCAGCCAACCGCTCGAGCATCGTGCCGCCGAGCTGTTCGGCGTCGACGATGGTGACGGCACGGCGGTAATAGCGCGTGACGTCGTGGCCGATGCCGATGGCCGTCAGCTCGACTGGCGAGTTGCGCTCGATCTCGCCGATGACCTCGCGCAGATGGCGTTCGAGGTAGTTACCGGGATTGACCGACAGCGTCGAATCGTCCACAGGGGCGCCGTCGGAAATGACCATCAGGATGCGGCGCTGCTCTGGCCGGGCGAGCAGCCGGTCGTGCGCCCAGATCAGGGCCTCGCCGTCGATGTTCTCCTTCAAGATGCCTTCGCGCAGCATCAGGCCGAGGCTCTTGCGCGCGCGCCGCCACGGCTCGTCGGCAGCCTTGTAGATGATGTGGCGCAGATCGTTGAGCCGGCCCGGATTGGGCGGCTTGCCGGCTGCGATCCAACGCTCGCGCGCCTGGCCGCCCTTCCACGCGCGCGTCGTAAAGCCCAGGATCTCGACCTTGACGCCGCAACGCTCGAGCGTGCGCGCGAGAATGTCGGCGCTCATCGCCGCGACGGTGATCGGCCGGCCGCGCATCGAGCCGGAATTGTCAATCAGCAGCGTCACCACCGTGTCGCGGAATTCCATTTCCTTTTCGCGCTTGTACGACAGCGGATAGATCGGGTTGGTGACAACGCGGTCGAGACGCGCGGAATCGAGAATGCCCTCTTCGAGATCGAATTCCCACGAGCGCGCCTGCTTCGCGAGCAGCCGGCGCTGCAACCGGTTGGCGAGCCGCGCGATGATGCTTTGCAGATGCGCCAATTGTTGGTCGAGCAGGCCGCGCAGCCGGGTCAGCTCGTCGGGATCGCACAGACCGGCGGCGTCGACGATCTCATCGCATTGGGTCGTGAAGGCGCGATAGGCCAGCGGGTCCTCGTTGTTACCTCGCTGACGCGGCATCTGACCCGGCCGGCCGGGACGGCCCGGATCGTCGTCGCCGGCGCCGTGCATCAACTCGCCCTGGACCTCTTCGGCCCCGGCAGCCTCGCCATCCTGCTTTTCCTCGTCGGGAGCGCCGGCTTCGAGTGAGCCTTGCGCGCCGGCGCTGGCACCTTCGCCGCTGTCACTTTCGCTGTTGTTCTCGTTGACCTTGTCGCTGTCGTCGTCGGCGCTGTCCTCGGCGTTGTCGTCCTCGGCTTCGCCCAGGTCGAGATCGAGATCCTGAATCAACTGCCGTGCGGTGCGGGCATAGGTCGCCTGGTCGCGCATGTGACGTTCGAGCTCGATGAGATCGCGTCCGACCTTGCCTTCGAGATACGGCCGCCACAGCTCGACGACCTGCCGCGCGGCCGGCGGCGGCGGTGCGCCGGTGAGCCGCTCGCGCACCATCAGGCGGATCGCCTCGGCCAGTGTCACATCGTTGCGCTCGGCCATCTGCTCGTAGCCTTGGCGGCGGTAGCGCTCGTCCAGCATGGCGGCGAGATTGACAGCGACGCCGACCATGTTGCGCGAGCCGAGCGCCTCGACCCGCGCCTGCTCCATACCTTCGAAGATGCTGCGTGCGGTCTCGCCCGCCGGCGCGCGCCGCGCATGCACGGCCGGATCGTGAAAGCGCAGCCGCAGACCCAGCGCGTCGGCCGCACCGCGCACCGGCGCCGCATCCTTTTCCGCCAAATCGCGCGGCGGCAGCGGCAGCCGGATCCGTGCGCCGGCGGCGGCGGCCGGCTCGGCGCCATAGGTCACGGTCACGTCGCCGCGGCGCGCGATGGCGCGTAGCGCCGCCGCAGTCGATCGCTTGAAGACCTCGACGGGTGAATCGTTGTCCGGCATGGCCGTGGCCTCCGGCACGTCAGCTCACGGTGACGCGGACGCCGCTTTCCTTGAGCTCGCCGCCGAAGCAGCGCTGGTAATATTCGGCCACGGTGGCGCGCTCGACCTCGTCGCACTTGTTCAGGAAAGTGGTGCGGAAGGCGAAAGCCAGATCGTTGAAGATGCGGTTGTTCTCCGCCCAGGTGATGACGGTACGCGGCGACATGACGGTTGAGATGTCGCCGTTGACGAAGCCGGCGCGCGTCAGTTCGGCGAGCGACACCATGGCATGGACGATGCGGCGGCCCTCTTCGTTGTCGTAGGACGGTGCCTTGGCGAGGACGATGTCGACCTCGGCATCGTGCGGCAAATAATTCAGCGTCGCGACGATGTTCCAGCGGTCCATCTGACCCTGATTGATCTGCTGCGTGCCGTGATAGAGGCCGGTCGTGTCGCCGAGACCGACGGTGTTGGCCGTCGCAAACAGCCGGAAGGCCGGATGCGGACGGATGACGCGATTCTGGTCGAGCAGCGTCAGCTTGCCCTCGACCTCGAGCACGCGCTGGATGACGAACATCACGTCAGGCCGGCCGGCATCGTATTCGTCGAAGCACAGCGCGGTCGGATGTTGCAGCGCCCACGGCAGCAAGCCTTCGCGATATTCGGTGATCTGCAGCCCGTCCTTGAGGACGATCGCGTCTTTGCCGACCAAGTCGATGCGGCTGATGTGGCTATCGAGATTGATGCGGATCAGCGGCCAGTTGAGGCGCGCGGCGACCTGCTCGATGTGGGTCGACTTGCCGGTGCCGTGATAACCCTGGATGAGGACGCGGCGGTTGTAGGCGAAGCCAGCGAGAATCGCGAGCGTCGTGTCGCGGTCGAAGCGATACGCTTCGTCGAGGTCCGGTACATGGTCGCTCGGCCGCGAAAAGGCCGGCACCTGCAGGTCCGAGTCGATGCCGAAGGTCTGCCGCACCGAGACCGTGATGTCCGGCCGGTCGAGTGTCTCGTCGGATGGGGTCGTCGCGTTCACTGTCATAACTGCTTTCTGCCGTCGTTCACTGTCACGAGGTGTAGCAGGCCTTGAGCGTCGAATAGGCCTGGTTGATGATTTTGAGACGCTCCTCGGCGTCCTTGTCGCCGCCGTTGGCGTCGGGGTGGTTCTGCTTGACCAGCGCCTTGTAGCGCGCCTTGAGATCCGGCAGCGATATTGGCTCGCTCAGATCGAACACCGCCAGCGCCCGTGCTTCCGGCGACGCCGGATGGCGGTGTCGCGCCGCGCCGTTGTTATTGGCCGCCGGCTCGTCGTCGTCGAGATCAAACAGGCCATCGCCCTTGAACCGCGCCTGGTAGCGGAACGTACGCGACCCCAGCGGCCAGGTCGGCCGCTGCCAGACGGTATCGCGCCGGATTTCGCGCTCGATTTCGTCTGGCGACATGCCAGCGTAGTAGTTCCACGACGAGTTGTAGAGCCGGACATGATCAAGGCAGAACCAGAGGTATTCATGCAATGCCGATCGCGAACGCGGCGCACGGAATTCGCCCATTCCGTCACAGCCGGGATGGTCGCAAGGCCGGTGTTTTGCCGCCCTGTCCGGGTCGGCATGGCTCGCGCTTACGGGACGTGGCATGATGTTTCTCAGTATGGAGAGGCGGTCGATTCCTGACAAGGCTGTGCCGGTCGCGGTTCGGGGATATCCGTAAAATGGGCCTATTTCGGCGGTTTTAAAGGGATGAATCGATGTCCGGAGCGGTCGCGGAGCGAATTCGCAATAAGCTTGCTACCCTTCAGCCGACGCGGCTGGATATCCACGACGATTCCGCCCGCCACGCCGGACATGCTGGCGCGCGCCCCGGCGGCGAAAGCCATTTGCGGCTGGAAATAGTTTCATCCGCCTTCGCCGGCGAAAGCCGAGTCGTCCGGCAACGGCGCGTCTATGAACTGCTCGCGGACGAGCTGCGCGCCGGTGTGCATGCGTTGCAGCTGACGACTCTGACGCCCGACGAGGATCGCGGCGCGGGCTGAATGCCCGAATGTTCACTGTCTACAATCTAAGGTTGTAATAGAATATCGCCATTCTCTTAACGGTTGCAAGGCGCGCAAATCGCGCTAACATTTAGTTATGGATCCACGCGAACAGAGGCTGGCCGGTCACGATCGGACCGGAGGCGGCGACCAAGTGCGTGCCGGTTCTACACGCTCGACGCTGGTCAATCGCAACGTCACGGTCGAAGGGCACCGCACCAGCATCCGCCTCGAGCCAGCAATGTGGGAAGCGCTCGCGATGGTCTGCAAGCGCGAGAACAAAAGCCTGAACGAGTTGGTCACCGGCATCGCGCGCAGTCGCAATCAGTCGACGCTCACCGCCGGCATCCGCGTGTTCCTGCTGACATACTTCCAGGCGGCCGCGACCGATGAGGGCCATCTGCGCGCCGGCCACGGCCTTGCGCGGCCGCGGGTTCGCGTCTGACGCGCGTTCTCAGCCGCGGGGGCCGGTGTAGTAATCCGGCCAGAGCCGTTTCACGATCTCGCCGTCGCTGCGGAATGCATGACACGTATCGATCAGCCGCGGCCGCTCTTTCGACGGCTGCGGCGGCGCATCGCCGCGCGCCTGTGTCAGACGGCGGCGATAAGGATAGATCGTCTGATAGGCCGTGGTTGCGACCGGCCCCATCAGCTCCACCAAGTGAGTGCAGCCCTCGATCCCACCAAGCCGCTCGCGTACTTTCGCGAGAAACCCCGGCCGGAGACTCAAACCCTCGAGACGCGCGAAATTCGGCGTGATCGCGGAGCAGACTGGAAATGGGCTTTTATCGGTCACGGCTTCGACGCGGCGTATGATCAAGTCGTCATCGACCGTCAGCCGGACCCACATGTCATGCACCGGATCGCCGGGTTCGATTCGGCCGCGATGATCGTTGTCGAAGGCATAGGTCTTGGTGTCAGTCAGATGGCCTTCGATATCCCACAATCCGTCGTTGCGGCGATAGCCGCGGCAGTGGACCTGGCGCGTGTGGATGTGCTCACGCGGCGACGCGGACGACAGCGGCATGGCCGGACCCTCCGGAAACGGCGAACTATTGAGTGGCGCGCATCGGCCGCGCCAGTGTTTTGACTGCGTCGTGCAGGAACGTCCGCAGCGTGTCGGCGCCAACGTCGCGGCTGACGAAGGCTTGGCCGATTTCGCGCACCAGAATGAGGCTGATGCGGCCATCTTTGACCTTCTTGTCCTTGCGCATGAGCTCGAGCAAGGCGTCGGCATCGACGCTGTCGATTTCGGTGCGCAACCCGACGGCGGCAAAGTGGCGCCGGACCCGACTAGCGGCGTCCGCCGGACATAGATGCAGCTTAGCCGAAAGATCGAACGCCATGGCCATACCGAGCGCGACCGCCTCGCCGTGCAATAGGGTGTTGCCGAATCCGGTCACGGCCTCCAGTGCGTGACCGAAAGTATGGCCGAAGTTCAGCAACGCGCGTTCGCCGGTCTCGCGTTCATCGGCGGCGACGACAGCCGCCTTTGCGGCGCAGCTGCGCAGCACCGCCTCGCGGCGCAGATCGGCATTACCTTGCAGCAACGCGCCAGCCTTGCCTTCGAGCCATTCGTAGAAGCCGCGGTCGCGGATCAGGCCGTATTTCACGACTTCGGCGTAACCGGCGAGCAACTCGCGGCGCGGCAAGGTGCCGAGCGTATCGGTGTCGGCAATGACCAGCGCCGGTTGGTGGAATGCGCCCACGAGATTCTTGCCGTGACGCGTGTCGATGGCAGTTTTGCCGCCGACCGAGCTGTCGACTTGCGCCAGCAGCGTGGTCGGCACCTGGATATAGTCGAGCCCGCGCAACAATGTCGCCGCGGCGAAGCCCGCAAGATCGCCAACCACGCCGCCGCCGAGCGCAATGATCGGCGTCGCGCGTTCGATGCCAGTTGCGAGGATGTCCTCGCACAGCTTCTGGAAGTGCGTGAAATCCTTGGTTTCCTCGCCGGGTGGCAGGACGATCGCCGAGTACGCGAAGCCGGCCGCGTCGAGACCACGGCGCAGCACGTCGAGATGCAGCCGCGCCACATTAGCGTCGGTGACGATCAGGGCGCGCTTCTGGCGCGTGACACCGGCAATCAACGCGCCTGCTTGCGCCAGCAGGCCCGCACCAACGACGATTTCGTAGCTGCGCGCGCCGAGTTCGACGCGCAGCCGTTGCGCATTGCTCATGGCGCGGCGCCTGCCGGCACACCGAGATACGACGCCAGGGCCGCAAGCACGCGTTCAAGCGTCACTTCGGCCGGACCGTCGACACTGTCGACGGTGATGTCGGCCTCGGCATAGATCGGATAGCGCTCGGCCATCAGGCGTTCGAGCACAACGCGCGGATCCCCATCTTTGAGCAGCGGCCGATTGTTGCGGCGCATGACCCGCGCCAGCATCAGATCGAGATCGGCCCGCAGCCATATGGTGATGGCACGCTCGCGCAGGAGGGCGCGCGTCGACGGATCCATGAAAGCGCCGCCGCCGGTCGCGAGAACATGGACCGGATTGGCGAGCAACCGCTTGATCACCTCGCGCTCGCGGTCACGAAAGAACGGTTCGCCGCTAACGGCAAAAATCTCCGCAATCGTGGCGTTGGCGGCCTTTTCGATCTCGGCGTCGGCGTCGGAAAACTCGATGCCGAGCCGCTGCGCCAGCCGGCGGCCGACGGCGGTCTTACCTGCGCCCATCAAGCCGACGAGCGCGATTGTTTTGCCGACGTGCACATCGCGGTGTGACGTTGAAACGCTCATCCGGCGCCGATAAACTGACGGTGTTTGCTCATCGCCGGAGCCTAGCATATCGCCGGGATTCGCCGCCAATCGGCCCGCGCAGACCGGGCTCGTCAAGGAAATCGGGGTCCATGGGAAAACTCATTTTGATCGCTCTCGCGGTCTTGGTCGTGTTGATCATCGCCGGCGGCGGAGTTCTGATGCTGTGGAACGTCCCGGCGCCGAGCGCGCGTATCGAGCACCCCATTTCCGATGCGCAGCTGCCGCATTGACCGGGCGCCGCCGCGGCTCGCCGCGTGGCTGGCAGCCGCGGCTTTGTTAGGCGCGGGACCGGCATCGGCACAGCCGATTCAGCTGACTCCGAGTCCGACGCCGGCACCGCCGGGTCCGACATCGGTCGCGCCGCCGCAAAGCTTGGATGGCGGCGATCGGATTCAGGTGGCGCCGCTGCAGCCGGTGGATACGTCGTGGACGGGCCTGCTCGGCCCAGACAAAGGCGGCTTTCCGCACGATGTGTGGAACGGCGCCAGCCGTAGCTTCGTCATCGCCGCCTTGCCGCAGCTCCAACCGGTCACTTCGCCGGAACTCACGAGCCTCGCGCGGCGGCTGCTGCTCAGCGACGCGGCGGCTCCCGCACCCCCCGCCAATGCACCCGGCGCCAACAATGGCGCGCAATTGCTTCAGGAGCGTGTCGGTCGAATCTACGCGCTCGGTTTCGTGCACGACGGCCTCGCGTTGATCGAATCGCTGCCGGATACCGTGATCACCGACGCGATTGACCGCGACCGCATCGAGCTGCGCTTTGCCGCAAATGACGCCACCGGTGCGTGCAACAACGTCAACGCTCGCATCGGCCGCTATCCCGAAGCCTGGTGGGCGCGGGCGCTGATCGCCTGCCAGGCGCTCGCCGGCGATTTCGCCAAAGCATCGCTCGGTCAGAGCCTGCTCGCCGATCAGAAGGCGCCGCCCGATCCCGAGTTTGACGCGCTGATCCGGTCGTTGTCGGAACACGGAGCGGCACGGATCGCGCGGCTCGGCGATCCGACGCCGTTGCGCGTCACCCTGCTGGCTGCCGCCAAGCGTCTGTTGCCGGCCGAGGCGATCACGGTTGCCGATCCCGCGGCGCTCGCCGGTTACGCGACCAATACAAACATACCGGCGGATGACCGTCTCGCCGCGGCCGAGCGCTCCGAGGCACTCGGCGTTCTGCCGCCGCCGGCGCTCGCCGCAGTGTACAGCGCGATCAATTTCAAGCCTGAGGGGCTGGACCACGCCCGCCGGTCAGTCCGGCCGCCGGCGACACCCCACGACCGCGCCCTGCTTTATGCGCTGGCGAAATCTGGCAGCGATTTCGCTGTGCGCATGGCAGCGATCGACGCGTTGGCCGCTGACGCCGAAAGTCGCGGGGTGTTCGTACCGGTAGCCGGCTTGTTGGCGCCGACGCTTGCCGATATCCCGATTGCCAGCGCCGATCCGAAATTCGCCGGCGTCGCGGCGCGCATCCTGCTCGCAACCGGCGCTGCCGATGCGGCTAAACCGTGGGTGAACGCCGCCAGCGACAAGGCGACGCTGCTATTGAGCCTGATCGAGGCACCTGGCGTGCCGCGCGTAGATCCCAGCGTTGCGCACGATGCCGTCGCGGCTGCCGGCAATGCCGCTGCTAGTCCGCGAGCCGGATTGCTCTACGTCCTGCTTACAGGTTTGGGTGTCGATCCGGCAACGCTGGCGGATCTCACGCCGGCGGCACTGACCGCGCCGGCCACGCCAGGCGCACTGCCGAACGCGGCACTGTGGGACGAGCAAGAACGAGCGGCGGAAAACGCGCAACTCGGCGCGACGGTGTTGGCAACGTTGCTAATCGCCGAAAGCGACGGCGGCCTGACGTCGGAGCCGCTCCTGCTCGGACGCGCCGTCTCCGGGTTGCGTGCGGTCGGACTCGACGGCGACGCGCACGCGCTTGCGGTCGAAGCGGCGCTCGACGCCGGAATCTGACATGGACCGGTATATCGAGGCGTTCCTCGAAATGCTGGCCGCCGAACGCGGCGCCGCCAAATTGACCTTGGACGCATATCGCAACGATCTCCGCCAGATCGAAACCTATCTGCAACAACGCGGCGTTACGCTGGTTGCCGCCGCGAGCGACGATCTGCGCGGCTATCTCGCGACCCTGGCTGGCGCGCGCCGCGCGCCGGGAACCTCCGCCCGCCGGCTGTCGGCATTGCGACAATTCTACCGTTTTCTGGTGCTAGAAAAGGTGCGCCGCGATGATCCGACGGCGGCACTCGACAGCCCGCGGCTGCGCCGGCCGCTGCCCAAGGTTCTGGTGGTAGAAGACGCCGAAAAACTGATCGCCGCCGCACGGGCGAGAGACGGCGCCGAGGGCGTGCGGCTCCTGTGCCTGGTCGAGTTGCTCTATGGCGCCGGGCTGCGCGTGTCGGAATTGGTGACCTTGACTGTCGCCGCTGCCCGCCGCGATCCGCGGTTTCTGGTGGTGCGCGGCAAGGGCAGCAAGGAGCGGCTGGTGCCGTTGGGCCGGCCGGCGCGGCGCACGCTCGACGCCTATCTCGCGGTGCGCGGCCACTTCCTAAAAGATGATTCGGAATCGCGCTGGCTGTTTCCGTCACGCGGCGCCGAAGGGCATCTAACACGACGGCGGTGCGGCCAGCTGATTGCCGGCCTGGCGCGCGAGACCGGTCTCAAAGTCTCGCCGCATGTGCTGCGCCACGCCTTCGCCAGCCATCTGGTTGATCGCGGTGCCGATCTACGCAGCGTGCAGGAAATGCTCGGCCACGCCGATATCGCCACGACGCAGATCTATACGCATGTGCAAAGCGAGCGGCTCCGCCGATTGGTAAACGAGGCGCACCCGTTGGCGCGCAAGAAATAGGGCTTTGCGCAGGGTGGCGCCGCCGCGCGCCGCATGCTAGGTCAAGCCGCCATGCGTCATTTTTTGGATTTCGAGCAGCCGCTCGCCGACCTCGAAGGCAAGATCGAAGAGCTTCGCCACATTTCGGACGGCGGCGATCTCAACATCGCCGAAGAAGTCGCCCGGCTCGAAACCAAAGTCGAGAAATTCCTGCGCCAGACCTATGCCAAACTGACGCCATGGCAAAAGGTCCAGATCGCCCGTCATCCCGACCGGCCGCACGGCAACGATTATCTCAAGCGGCTGATTACCGACTTCACGCCGCTCGCCGGGGACCGCACGTTTGCCGAGGATCGCGCCATCATCGGCGGCCTTGGTCGCTTTCGCGGCCGTTCGGTCGTCGCCATCGCCCACGAAAAGGGCGCCGACACCGAGGCGCGCGTGCGGCACAATTTCGGCATGGCGCGGCCGGAAGGCTATCGCAAGGCACGCCGGCTGATGGAGTTGGCCAATCGCTTCAAGCTGCCGGTGGTGACCTTCGTCGACACCGCCGGCGCCTATCCCGGCGTCGATGCCGAAGCGCGCGGCCAAGCCGAGGCGATCGCGCGCGCGGTCGAAGCCTGCCTCGAACTCGAAGTACCGTTGATCGCCACCGTCATCGGCGAAGGTGGCTCGGGCGGGGCGATCGCGCTGGCCGCCGGCAACGTCGTGTTGATGCTCGAGCACGCGGTCTATTCGGTCATCTCGCCCGAGGGCTGCGCCTCGATACTATGGCGTAGCGCCGAGAACGCGCAGGAGGCGGCCGAGGCGCTGCGCCTGACCGCGCAGGACCTATTGCGGCTTGGCGTCGTCGACGGCGTCGTGCCCGAGCCCCTGGGCGGCGCGCACCGCGCTCACGAGGCCGCGATCACCGCCGCCGGCAACGCGATCGAGAAGGCGCTGCTGCCGTTGTTGAAGCTCGACGGACCGAGCCTGCGCACGGCGCGACGCGCCAAATTCCTGCAAATGGGAACGCGCGGAATCTAGCTCCGCGGCGGGCGCAGGACGTAGCCGGTGCCGCGGACGGTGTGCAGCAGCGGCTGGTCGAAGCCGCGGTCGATCTTCTGCCGCAGCCGGCTGATATGGACGTCGATGACGTTGGTCTGCGGATCGAAGTGATGGTCCCAGACCTTTTCCAGCAGCATCGTCCGCGTGACGATGTGGTCAGCGTTGCGCATCAGATATTCGAGCAGCCGGAATTCGCGCGGCAACAGTTCGATGGTGCGGCCAGCGCGGGAGACCTGGCGCGCGATCAGGTCCATTTCGAGATCGGCGACCTTGAGCTTGGTCTCGGCACCGCCGCGGCGCGTCAACGCCTCGAGACGCGCCAACAACTCCGAGAACGCGAACGGCTTCGGCAGGTAATCGTCGCAGCCGGAATTTAGGCCCTGGACGCGGTCCTCAACGTCACCCAGCGCGCTCAATACCAGCACCGGCGTCAGGTCGTTGGCCGCGCGCAGCGCCGCGATGATCGAGAGGCCGTCGAGGCCAGGGAGCATACGGTCGATGATCATGGCGTCGAAGTTGCCGCCGCGGGCGCGATCGAGCCCTTGGCGTCCCTCCGATGCGAGATCGACGCGATGGCCGCTTTCGGTCAGGCCCTTGACGAGATAGGCCGCCGCCTCGCGATCGTCCTCGATAACCAGGATACGCACGCGCGTCCCCTCACCCGCGTCAGCCCTTTTCCGCGCCGTTCTGGACCGTGAGCGCGACGTATTCGTTGACGCCGTGCCGGTTGATCAGCAACAGCAGCGTCTGGCTCGGACCTTTCGCCTTCTGCGCCGCTTCGAACTCATGCACTGCCTCGCGTGGCGTCGATACCGGCTTGCGGTTGATCGAGACGATGACGTCGCCCGGCTGCACGCCGATTGCACCGAGCGGCGAATTGGCGCCGACGTCGGTGACGACGACGCCACGCACGTCCTTCGGCACGTGTGCCTGGCGGCGCAGCTCCGGTGTCAGGCTCGACAGCTTGAGGCCCATCGCCGCCGAACTGCCGTGCTCCGGCTGCTCCACGGTGGCCACCTTGCCTAGATTGTCCGGCATCTCGCCGATTTTCACCTGAACAGTCGCCGGCTTGTCGCTGCGCCAGACCTTGATCGTCGCGGTCTGACCGACCGGCGTCTCCGCGACCGCGATTGGCAGGTCGCGGACCTGGCCAATATCATGGCCATCGTAATTCAAGATCACGTCGCCTTGCTTCATGCCGGCCTTCTCTGCCGGGCTGTCCTTGGTCACGTCGGCGACCAGCGCGCCTTCCGCTTTCGCGAGGCCGAGGCTCTTGGCGATGTCAGGCGTGACGGTCTGGATCTGCACGCCGAGCCAGCCGCGCTCGACTTTGCCGTGGGCGCGCAACTGCTCGATAATCGGCTTGGCTAGGCTCGATGGGATCGCGAAGCCGATGCCGACCGAGCCACCATTGGGCGAATAGATCGCCGTGTTGATGCCGATCACCTGGCCTTGGAGGTTGAAGTCGGGGCCGCCGGAATTGCCGCGATTGATCGAGGCGTCGATCTGGAGGAAATCGTCATAGGGACCGGCATGGATGTCGCGGCCGCGCGCCGAGAGGACGCCCGGGCTGACGGTGCCGCCGAGGCCAAACGGATTGCCGACCGCCAAGAGCCAGTCGCCGACCTGCGTCGCATCGCTGTCGCCCCAGGTAACGTAAGGCAGCGGCTCCTTGCTCTCGATCTTGAGCAGCGCGAGATCGGTCTTGGGATCGCGGCCGATTACCTTGGCGGGGTGCCGGCTGTTGTCCTGGAGGATCACAGTCACCTTGCTCGCATCCTGGACAACGTGGTTGTTGGTCACGACGTAGCCGGTCGGATCGATGATAAAGCCCGAACCGAGCGCGATACGCTGGCCTTCGGGCACCGGTGATTCATGGAACTGACGCTGTTGCTGCTGGAAGAAGCGGCGCAGGAACTCGTCGAACGGCGATGGCGGGAATCCCTGGAACGGATTGTCGTTCTGGCCCAGCTGCTGATCCTGGTTGTCGTCGTCGGAATTGGAAACGTCGGATTTTTCAGCCACCGAGATGTTCACAACCGCCGGCAGCACCTTCTTCACCATCGGCGCGAAGCTCGGCATCGACACGATCGCGGACCCCGTGGCTTGCGCCTGGGCGAACGCAAGCGGCGCGCCAGTCAGCGCTATAGACAAAGCGGCTGCAAGACCCAGAGTGCGCAACCGGCTGGCGGACATCGTCGACAACATCATGGATCAACCTCGTCTCAAAGAAGCTGCCGTCGCCTACGGGACGGCGTCATTGGCCGACCGGCTTGCGTGGGACCGGACTGCACCGCTTAGGTCTGCGACACCATGGCGGCGGAAGGATTACGCCGCCCCTTCGCTGCGATTAATTCGGTTTAATGAACCGGCAACCGGCGGGCATCAACACGCGCCATCAAACCCGGCCGTGGCAGTGCTTGTATTTCTTGCCCGAGCCGCACGGACACGGCGCATTGCGCGGCGTACGCGCCCACGGCGCCGGTGCCGGCGCAGCGCGGCCGGTTGGCTCTCCCGACGCGAGTGCCGGATCTTCGCGCGTCTCAACGCCGCGTGGCGGCTGCGGCGCCAAACCGGGCGGTGGCGCACCGTCGCCGCGTTCAACCCGCAACTCAACATGTGCCAGCACACTTACCACCTGCTCGCGCAGCGCGACGAGCATTTGCTGGAACATCTCAAACGCCTCGCGCTTGTATTCGTTGAGCGGATCGCGTTGCGCGTAGGCGCGCAGATTGATTCCCTGCCGCAGGTGGTCGAGCACCAGCAGATGGTCTTTCCACTGCTGGTCGAGGATCTGCAGCAATAGGCTGCGCTCGGCCATGCGCATGATATCGGCGCCATAGAGCTGCTCTTTCTGAGCCGTCTTCCCGTCAACGGCGCGGCCGATGCGCTCGCGCAGCTCGACGTCGGCGATGCCTTCCTCTTTCGCCCAGTCGGCGATCGGTAGATCAAGATTGAAGACCCGCCGCACCTCCTCGTGCAGCGCGGCTGTGTCCCACTGATCAGGCAGCGCGTTCTCGGGCACGCAGCGCGCCACCAGATTCTCGATCACTTCTTCGCGCATGTCGGCGATCATCGCGCTGATCTCGGCCGCCGCCATGATTTCCTTGCGCTGCTGGTAGACAACCTTGCGCTGGTCGTTCATCACGTCGTCGAAGCGCAGCAGATGCTTGCGGATCTCGTAGTTGCGGCCCTCGACCTTCTCCTGCGCCTTTTCGAGCGCTTTGTTGATCCACGGATGAATGATCGCCTCGCCCTCCTTGAGGCCGAGTTTCTGCAGCATTCCGTCCATCCGGTCCGATCCGAAGATGCGCATCAGATCGTCGTCCAGCGAGACGAAGAATTTCGACGCGCCGGGATCGCCTTGGCGGCCGGAACGGCCGCGCAGCTGATTGTCGATGCGGCGGCTCTCGTGTCGTTCGCTGCCGATGACGTAAAGGCCGCCGGCCTTCACCGCCTCTTCGTGCGCCTCTTGCACCTCGGCGCGGATCTCGGCGGCGCGGCGTTCGCGCACCGACGGGTCGTTGATGCCCGCGAGCTCGTTCCGCAGGCGCATCTCGACGTTGCCGCCGAGCTGAATGTCGGTACCGCGACCGGCCATATTGGTGGCGATGGTAACGGCACCCGGACGGCCGGCCTGGGCTATGATCTCCGCTTCCTGCTCGTGATAGCGCGCATTCAGGACGCTGTGCGGAATCTTCTTCTTCTTGAACAGCTCGGACAAAGTCTCGGATTTCTCGATGCTGACAGTGCCGACCAGCACCGGCTGCTCGCGTTCGCGGCATTCCAGCACTTGCTGGATGATCGCGTCGTACTTCTCGCGTGCCGTGCGATAGACCTCGTCGTCGGCATCGAGACGGATGCAGGGCTTGTTGGTCGGCACGTCGATGACGTCGAGCTTATAGATTTCGCTGAGCTCGGTCGCTTCGGTCATTGCGGTGCCGGTCATGCCGGCGAGCTTGGGAAACAGGCGGAAATAATTCTGGAAAGTGATCGTCGCCAGCGTCTGGTTCTCGTTCTGCACCTCGACGCCTTCCTTGGCCTCGAGCGCCTGGTGCAGGCCTTCGGAATAGCGGCGCCCTTCCATCATGCGGCCGGTAAACTCGTCGATGATGACGATCTTGCCGTCGCGCACGATGTAATCGGTATCGCGCGCGAACAGCTTGTGCGCGCGTAGCGCCTGATTGGCGTGATGGACGAGCGATAAATTGTTGATGTCGTAGAGCGTGCCGGACTTCATCAGGCCGGTTTCGCGCATCATCGCCTCGATCTTCTCGACTCCCGATTCCGTGAGCGTGACGGCGCGCTGCTTCTCGTCCTTTTCGTAATCTTCCGGCGCAAGCTTCGGGATGAGCTTGTCGACCGCACGGTAAAGCTCGGACGAATCCTCGGCCGGACCCGAGATGATCAGCGGCGTACGCGCCTCGTCGATCAGGATCGAGTCGACTTCATCGACGATCGCATAGTTGAACGGCCGCTGGACCATCTGGACCAGCGAGAATTTCATGTTGTCGCGCAGATAATCGAAGCCGAACTCATTGTTGGTGCCGTAGGTGACGTCGGATTCGTAGGCAGTGCGGCGCTGCAGGTCGTCGAGCCCGTGAACGATGCAGCCGACCGACAGGCCAAGGAACTTGTAGACTTGGCCCATCCATTCGCTGTCGCGTTTGGCCAAATAGTCGTTGACGGTAACGACGTGCACGCCCTTGCCCGACAGCGCGTTGAGATAGACCGGCAAGGTTGCAACCAGCGTCTTGCCTTCGCCGGTTCGCATCTCGGCGATCATGCCGCGATGCAGCACCATGCCGCCCATCAACTGGACATCGAAATGACGTTGGCCGAGAACCCGCTTTGCCGCCTCGCGCACCGTCGCAAATGCATCGACCAGCAGATCGTCGAGCTCGTCGCCGTCGTTCAGCCGCTTGCGAAAGACGTCGGTGCGCGCGCGCAGATCGTCATCCGACAGCCCCTCCAGCTCCGGTTCGAGCGCGTTGATGTCGTCGACCAGCGGCTGCAGACTTTTGATATAGCGGTCGTTCGCCGAACCGAAGAATCGCCGGGCTAGGGCGCCGATCATCAAGACCTCGATGGGATGGCGGAAAAGTCGAGCGTCGCCACGGCGACGTTATGAGAGATAGGGGCATATAACGCGAGTGTCAATTCGGCCCGGCCCGAAAAACCGTGCTGGAACGGCATATTAACTGTTGCCGGAGCTTGTTCTGGACCGAGCGATGTGCTTTATCAGCGACGCGTGCGCGGCCCGCCCTGCCGCGACGGTCGGATTCGAAAGGAAACACTTGCTATGACGGCGCGGAACGCGATTTTCGCCTGCCTGATCCTTGCCTTGGCGGCCACCCCGGCGCTGGCACAGAAAACCAAACCGGCAGGCGACCCAGTCGTTGCCCGCGTCAATGGCCAGACCCTGACGCGCATGGATGTCGAAATTGCCTATAGCGCACTCGCGCCCGATGTGCGCCAGCATGTCACACTCGAACAAGCCTACCCCCAGATCATCGATCGGCTGGTCGGAATGGTGGTCGCGTCGCAGGCCGCCGAGAAGGCGCGTGTCGATGCCGATCCAGTGATCAGGAAGCGGCTGATGCTAGCGCGCGATCAAATCCTGCAGGACGCCTATTTCAATTCGATTGCGCGCAAGGAAGTCACCAAGGAGAAGCTCCAGGCGGCTTATGCGCAATACGCCAAGGACGCGCCCAAGCAGGATGAGATCAAGGCGCGCCATATCCTGGTGTCGACCCAGAAAGAGGCCGAGGACATCGTCGCGCAGCTCAAGAAGGGCGCCGATTTCGCCACGTTGGCCAAGGAGAAGACCATCGATCCGTCGGGCAAGACGTCGGGCGGCGATCTCGGCTGGTTCACCAAGGACGAGATGGTGCCCGAATTCGCCGATGCGGCCTTTGCGCTCAAGAAGGGCGAGTTCACGCAGACGCCGGTCCACACACAATTTGGCTGGCACGTGATCCAGGTCGAGGACCGCCGGCCGGCTAAGGCCCTGCCGTATGAGCAGGAAGCGCCGCGCCTGGCCCAGGAGATCGCGACGAAGATCATCGGCGAGCGGGTGAAGGAACTCGACCAGTCGGCCAAGGTCGAAATCTTCGCGCTCGACGGCAGCAAGCTGCCGCCGACCGGAACCGCAACCGCACCAAAGCTGAAGCTGCCCGGCACGACCCCGGCGCCCGGCGCTCCGACGCTGGCGCCCGAGACGGCGCCTGACAAGCTCAACTCCAACCCGCAATAGGCGGCGGCCAGCCCGACGATCTCGACGGACCGAACATGGAAGCGGTCTCGCCGCTCGCGCCGACGCACTTCCCTGATCTGCCGCCGATCGCCGGCGTCAGCCTTGCGAGTGCGCATTGCGGCATCCGCTACAAGGAACGGACCGACCTGATGGTCGCGGTCGTTGCGCCGGGCAGCGC
>DASQGX010000028.1:0-6639 GCA_035632395.1 Allostellaceae bacterium | reverse complement strand
TTCATTCCAATCATCGGCAGCGCCATCGGCTTCGTGCTGGCGATGGGCCTGACGCTTGTGCAGACCCCAACCTGGGTGGCGGCCGGCAGCGTTTTGGTGATCTTCGCAATCGGGCAGGGCGTCGAGGCCAATTTCCTGTCGCCCAAGCTGGTGGGCGACCGCGTCAACCTGCATCCGCTATGGGTGATCTTCGCGCTGCTGGCCTTCGGCAAGCTGTTCGGCTTCCTCGGCGTGCTGCTGGCGCTGCCGGCGGCGGCGGTGGTCGGCGTGCTCGTGCGCTTCGGGATGAGCCGCTATCTGCAGAGCCCGTTCTATGATTCACGCCCGGCCGCGCCGCGCAAGCGGGTGTAGCGTGGCGCAGCTGCCGCTCGATCTCGGTCATTTGCCGGCGCTCGGCCGGGAAGATTTCCTGGTCGCCGCCTCCAACGAAGCTGCGGTGAAATGGCTCGAACGCTGGCCGGATTGGTCGAGGCCCGCGTTGGCGCTTTACGGTTCGCCGGGCTCGGGCAAGACGCATCTGGCGCATGTCTTCGCCGCCCGCGTGCGCGCGACCGGTGCCGCCACGATCTTCATCGAGCCGACCGCGCTCGACGTCGCGGCCGTTCCCGATCTTGTCGGCGGCGCACGCGCCGTCGTCGTCGATGACGCCGCGCACGCGCCCGAGCAGGCGCTGCTTCATCTGCACAATCTGGTTGCTGAGCGGCGCGGACACCTATTGATCGTTGCGCCCGAGCCGCCCGCGCGATGGCCGATCGCGTTGGCCGATCTACGGTCGCGGCTGCTGGCGGCGCCGGCGGTGGCGCTCAATCCGCCGGACGATGCGTTGCTGGGCGCGGTGCTGGTGAAACTCTTCGCCGATCGGCAGGTGACGGTCGCCGCCGACGTGATCGCCTATCTTGTTGCGCGGATCGAGCGATCATTCGCCGCCGCACGCGCGGCGGTGGCGACGCTCGACGCTGCGGCGTTGGCCGAAAAGCGCCCAATCACAGCGCCTTTTGCCCGCCAGGTCTTGCAGCTTTAGCGCTTCGCCAGCGCGCTGGGCACGAGGATGGCCATCACGCGCGCACCGCCGCGTTCCAGCGCGGACCATGGCAAATTGACTTCAAAGCGCGCCAGACCCGCCGTCGGAAAATCCTGAATCAAGCGCGCCATCAACGGGCCCGTCGGCTGGTCCGACAACAGCACTGCAAGCTCCTGCAGGCCGGGATTGTGAGCGACCAGCATGACCGAACGTACGCTGTCCGGAATGTGGCGAAGCCGCTGGAGCAGCTGTTTGGCGTCGGCGAGGTAGAGCGCCTCCTCGTAGATGATCTCGGGCGGGGGTTTCAGCGCCGGCAGAACCATGTCGAGGGTTTCTCGCGTGCGGGCCGAGTCCGAACACAGGACCAGCGACGGCGCAATGTGACGTTCGGCGATCGCGGCGGCGATCGTGCGCGCGCTGTCGCGGCCGGCATCACTCAATCCGCGGGCGCGGTCGCCGTCTGCGTGCTGGGCCACGGCCTTGGCATGCCGCAAAAGGAAAAGTGTGCTCAATTGCTTGCCCCGCACCGCAATAAGATGTTCACATAGGGTTTATAAACTTGCGGCATGGAGCGGGAAATGGCGGTCAGGCCGGAAGCGCAAGCGCGCTCGGCAGGCGCACCGGCGGGCGAACGTTCGCCCGACCGGTTTATCAACCGCGAGCTGTCTTGGCTTGCCTTCAATGAGCGCGTCCTCGCCGAAGCCGACAATCGCCGTTATCCCGTGCTGGAGCGTCTGCGCTTCCTGTCGATCTCGGCGAACAATCTCGACGAGTTCTACATGGTGCGTGTTGCCGGACTCAAGGGGCAGGTCCAGGCCGGCATCGCGACACCCAGTCAGGACGGCCTGACGCCGGCGCAACAGCTGGTCGCGATCAATCGCCGCGCCGGCAAGCTGATGCAGGACCAGCAGGTGACTTGGCGGGCCCTGCGCCAGGAGATGACCGAGCACGGCGTCGCCGTCGTCGGTCCCGAGGGCCTGACTGCCGCCGACCGTACGTTCGTCGGCGAGCGGTTCATGGCGGATATCTTCCCGGTGCTGACGCCGCTGGCGATCGATCCGGCGCATCCGTTCCCGTTCGTCGCCAATCTCGGCTTCGGCTTGGTGCTCGAGTTGGCGCGCAAGAGCGATGGCAACCGGATGCAGGCGCTCATCCTGATTCCGCCGTCGATCGCGCGGTTTGTCCGTCTGCCGGGGAAGGAAATCCGCTTTATCCCAGTCGAGCAGGTGGTCGGCGAATTCCTCGATCAGCTCTTTCCGGGTTTCGCGGTCGTGGGCAAGGGCATGTTCCGCGTTTTGCGCGACAGCGAAGTCGAAATCGAGGAAGAGGCCGAGGATCTTGTGCGGCTGTTCGAGAGCGCCTTGAAGCGGCGCCGGCGCGGTCATGTCATCTATCTCGGCGTCGAGGCGGCGATGCCCGAAGAGCTGCGCCGCTTTCTCATCGAGCGGCTCGATGCCTCGGCCGATGACGTGTTTCCACTCGACGGCATTCTCGGCCTAGCCGACACCAAGCAGCTAATCGTCGACGAACGTCCGGACCTGGTCTTCACGCCATACAATCCGCGTTTCCCGGAGCGCATTCGTGATTTCGGCGGCGATTGTTTCGCGGCAATCCGCCAGAAGGACATCGTCGTCCATCATCCCTACGAGAGCTTCGATGTCGTGGTGCAGTTCGTGCGCCAGGCCGCACATGATCCGGCGGTCGTCGCCATCAAGCAGACGCTCTATCGCACCAGCGACGATAGCCCGATCGTCCGCGCCCTGATCGAAGCCGCCGAGGCCGGCAAGTCCGTCACCGCGCTGGTCGAGCTCAAGGCCCGCTTCGACGAGGAACGCAACATCCGCTGGGCGCGCGACCTGGAGCGGGCCGGCGTGCAGGTTGTTTACGGCTTCATTCAGCTCAAGACCCATTGCAAGGTCTCGCTGGTGGCCCGTCGGGAAAGCGGCGAGTTGCGCCTTTACGTCCACTACGGCACCGGCAACTACCATCCGTACACTGCCAAGGTTTACACCGACCTCAGCTTCTTCACCTGTGACCCCGCGCTGTGCCGCGATGCGCAGCAGCTGTTCAATTACATGACCGGCTATGCGACGCCCGCCAAGCTTGAGAAGATCGCGATCGCGCCGATCAATCTGCGCCAGCGCCTGACCCAGCTGATCGACGGCGAAATCGCGCACGCCCGCGCCGGCCGGCCGGCGCAGATCTGGGCGAAGCTCAATTCGCTGGTTGACCCGGCATTGATCGACCGCCTCTACGCCGCTTCGCAGGAAGGGGTGAAGATTGATCTGATCGTCCGCGGCATCTGCTGCCTGCGGCCGGGCGTCAAGCGTCTGTCCGAGAACATCCGCGTCAAAAGCATCATCGGTCGCTTCCTCGAGCACGGTCGAATCGTGTGCTTCGGCAACGGCAAGGCGCTGCCGTCGCACGACGCGCTGGTGTTCATTTCGTCCGCGGATTGGATGCCGCGCAATTTCGACTGGCGAGTCGAGGCGCTGGTGCCGATCGAGAACGAGACCGTCCATCGTCAGGTCATGGTCGAGATCATGCAGACCTCGCTGAAGGACGAGGCGCAGAGCTGGTGGCTGCGATCCGACGGCATCTACGAGCGGGCGAGTGTTGACCCTAACGCGCCGAGCGCGCATACATATTTCATGACCAATCCGAGCCTCTCCGGTCGTGGCAGTGCCTTGCAGCAACGTGCACGGTCGTCGCCGCGATTGGTGACCGAACGGGGCGACTCCTGAGAATGGCGTCGCGTTTTGCCGTGGCGGCCGAAGGAGCCGTCCGGCGTGACGCGGTTGCGGTCGTCGATATCGGCTCGAATTCCCTGCGCCTCGTGGTGTTCGACGGGTTGAAGCGCCCGGCGCGGACGCTGTTCAACGAAAAGGTTCTCTGCGGTCTTGGCCGCAGCCTCAACAAGACCGGCAAGCTCGATGCCGAAGGCGTCGAGATGGCGCGCGCCAACATGCAGCGCTTCGTGGCCCTGGCGCGGACGCTCGGCGCCACCCGATTCGATGTGCTGGCGACGGCGGCGGTGCGCGATGCCGCGGACGGACCGGCCTTCGTCCAGGAAATCGAGAAGCGTTACAATTTGCGCGTCCGCGTCCTGTCGGGCGAGGAAGAGGGGAGGTTGTCGGCGATGGGCGTGCTGGCGGGCATGCCCGATGCTGGCGGCATTGTCGGCGATCTGGGCGGCGGCTCGATTGAGCTGATCGAGATCGGCAAAAGCGCCGTCGGCCGCGCCGCGACCTTGCCGCTCGGACCGCTGCGGCTGGCCGATCTCGCCGATGACGACAAGAAGCTCAAGGACGTCATCGACCGGCTTTTGGCGACGGTGCCGTGGCTGACCGCCGCCGATGGCGGCAATTTCTACGCCGTCGGCGGGTCATGGCGCGCCCTGGCGCGCATCCACATGGCGGAAAGCCAGTATCCGCTGCACATTATCCAGAACTATACGCTGTCGCGCGGCGAGGCCGAGCGATTCGTCGACTTCGTCGCCAAGCAGACGCGCAAGTCGCTCGATGGTATCGCGGGCCTATCCAAGAAGCGGCTCGAGGTCGTGCCGCTGGCTGGCCGCGTGCTCGCGCGCATCATGAAGCGGATGGACCCGAAACGCATCGTCTTCTCGGCCTGGGGACTGCGGGAAGGCCATCATTTCAGCCTGCTCGATCCGGCCGAGCGCGCGGCCGATCCGCTGATCACCGCCTGTCTCGAAACCGCGCGCGCCAACACCCGCTTCAGCGACATCGGCGATGCGCTGTTTGCCTGGATGAATCCGCTGTTCCCCAAGGAGCGGCCCGAGCAGAAGCGGCTGCGGCACGCGGCGGCGGTGCTGTCCGACATCGCCTGGAACGATCATCCGGATTACCGCGCCGAGCAGGCAGTCCGGCACGCACTCTATATGCCGGTCGCGGGCATCGATCACGCTGGCCGGGCATTCGTCGCCGCAGCGCTGCACGCGCGCTACGGTGGCCGCGGCACGGTCGAACTGTTGGCGCCGCTCGAATTGCTCGATGAATCCGAACTGCCGGCGGCGCGCATCATCGGCTTGGCGTTGCGCCTCGCCTATACGATCAGCGGCGGCGTGCCGGCCGCACTGCACGGCACGTCGATTGCCCCGCAAGGCCATGAAATCCAGCTGTCGCTCAACGGCGATGGTGCGCAGCGCTTCGGCGAAAGCGTGCAACGGCGCCTCGATGCGCTGGCCAAAGCCATGGGCCGCAAAGGCGTGATGAGACGTCCCTGAACGTTATTGCGCGGCTGCGGCTGGCGTGGCGGCGGTGCGCACCAGCTTGATGCGCTTGCCGGCGGCGGTCAGCGCCAGTCGGCCATGCTTCAGGTCAAGCGCATCCTTGCCGAACAATTCGGCACGCCAGCCTTGCAATGCGCGCACCGGAGCTTGATCGTCGGCCGCGATCATCTCGAGGTCCTCGCTGTCGGCGACCAGCTTGGTGGCGACGTGATTCTCCTCGCATCGCAGCTTCAACAGGACGCGCAGCAACTCGACGAGCGGACCGAGGCCTTGTGGCAATTCGCGCCGCGGCGCCGGATGCGGATATTCGCTTTCCGACAGCTCGACAACGCGCGCCACGACCGCCAGCACTTCGCCGCCCACCCGGCCTTCGGCAAAGCCCTTGCCGAGACCGCGGGTGCGCGCAAGCTCGTCGGTGCTGGCCGGCGCGTGGGCGGCAATCTCGAGCAAAGCTTCGTCACGGATGATCCGGCTGCGCGGCAGATTGCGCTGTTGCGCCGCCGTCTCGCGCCAGGCCGCTAGCTCGCGCACCAGCGCGAGCATCCGGCGATTGTTGCTGCGCACCTTGAGCCGCTTCCAGGCGTCGGCCGGATCGAGCCGATAGGTCGCCGGATTGGTGAGCACCGCCATCTCCTCGTCGAGCCAGCCGTGGCGGCCGCTGCGGTCGAGCTGCGCGGCCAATTTCTCGTAGACCAAGCGCAGATGCGTCACGTCGGCGATGGCGTATTTGAGCTGCCGCTCGGTCAGCGGCCGGTGCGACCAGTCGGTGAAGCGTGACGTCTTGTCGATATGCGCGCCAGCCAGCCGCGCCGCGAGGGTTTCGTAGCTCGCCGACTCGCCGAAGCCGCAGACCATCGCCGCGACCTGGCTGTCGAAGATCGGCGCCGGCACTTTGCCGGTGGCGTTGTAGAAGATCTCGATGTCCTGCCGCGCGGCGTGGAAGACCTTGAGAATGGCCGGATCGGCCATCAGGGCGTAAAGCGGCGCCAGGTCCATCCCCTGGGCCAGTGGATCGATTGCGGCGGCGCTCGCCGGCCCCGCCAGCTGCACAAGGCACAGCTGTGGCCAATAGGTCTTATCGCGCATGAATTCGGTATCGACGGTGACATAAGGCGCGCCGGCAAGGCCGCGGCAAAACGCCTCGAGCGCGGCGCGATCGGTGATCAAATCACTCATGCCGCTTTCATACACCGAATCGCCGGCGGCCAGAAACCGAGAAGGACGCGCGCCTTGACAAAAAGCCCGGTCCCGTGCGCTTTTCGCCTCGCTCGCGCGAAGGACGGATCGGCAGATGCATCTCTATCGGACGCATAATTGCGGCGAATTGCGCCTGGACCACGAAGGCAAGGCGGTACGGCTGTCGGGT
>DASQGX010000027.1:0-5354 GCA_035632395.1 Allostellaceae bacterium | reverse complement strand
CCACGACCGGTTGAAATCGGTCAGCCGCGGCTATGCGAGCTTCGACTACCACATGGACGACTACCGCGAGGGCGACCTGGTCAAGCTCTCGATTCTGGTCAACGGCGATCCGGTCGACGCGCTCGCGACCATCGTGCCGCGCGACCGGGCCTATGCGCGCGGGCGGCAGTTGTGCGAGCGGCTCAAGGACCTCATCCCGCGCCAGCTCTTCAAGGTCGCCATCCAGGCGGCCATCGGCAGCAAGGTCGTCGCGCGCGAGACCATAAGCGCCATGCGCAAGGACGTGACCGCGAAATGCTATGGCGGCGACATCACGCGCAAGCGCAAGCTTCTCGAGCGCCAGAAGGAAGGCAAGAAGCGGATGCGCCAGTTCGGCAAGGTCGAGATTCCGCAATCCGCCTTCATTGCCGCGCTCAAAATGGGCGACGAGTAGCGGCGCGCGCCATTCGCGCAGGCGATCGACCGAATTGAGATTGGTTAACGGCGCACAAGAAGTACGCGGCAGGGGCGCGCAGCTTGGCAAGGTTACCGCGTAAATACCCTATTCACGTCTCAATGTTATAAAAACACCGCGGGTTTCAGCCCCGCCGACCCCTTCATTGGAAGTTTGCTGCAATGCTGCGTCATTCGGAATTGCGTGAGGCCGCCCTGCTGATGATCCGCCGCCATGGCGCCGGCGCGACGATCAAGGCCGGGTTCCGCGCCGCCTCGCTGATGGACAGCGGCGATGCCGGCGCCGCCGCGATCTGGGTCGACATCATTTCGGAAATCAATCGCATCCGCGCCGAGCTGCGCAGCGTCTATACCGACCTGCCGCTCGATCCGCCTATCGCCGAACCCGAGGCCGGAAGCCGCGTCGCCTGACGCCAGCCTGCCGGGCGGTTGCGTCCGTATTCCCGGTTCATTAGGCTTCGCGCGCTCTCCGGAGGGGTGGCCGAGTGGTTTAAGGCGCACGCTTGGAAAGCGTGTTTACGGGAAACCGTAACGTGGGTTCGAATCCCACTCCCTCCGCCATCGCCGTAGCATCGAATGATTCGCCCTGCATCACCGGCATGACGAGAAAGAAGCAACGGCCGGGGACGCTTGTCGCGAACCCCGGCCGTTACGTGAACTGCCGTTTCGGTATCGTCTTACGTCACTTGTCGTTCGACGAATCCGAGTCATTCGACGCCGAACCAGCCTGGTCAGACGTCTGCGATCCGCCGGAAGATTGCATCGGCTGTGCCGCCGGCGAGCCGTATCCCTGAGCGACTTGCGTGCCGTCGTTCAGCATCGCCGAACTGCCGCCGCTGCATGCGAAAGCCGCCATCGGAGCGAACGCGACGAAGGCTGCCGCGACCGCAAACAGACCGAGTTTTTTGGCCATTAACACACCCCTTGTGTCGGGTACGGGCGGCCGACATTGGCTGCCCGGCTCGGATGAGACGTTAGCGACCTTGGTCGCGGATAAAAATGGGGAAGTCCCGTACGGCGGCATCAAAACTCCGTGACCGCCAATGCCCGCAAGCCGCCTCTTCGCGCCAAAAACTCGCGGTCGACGCGCGCAGAAAGCGTGTGTTGATCGTGACTAACGACCGCCGGCAACAACGACAATGAGCCTGCGCAGCGCTCTTCGCTACGCAGCACGCGTGTGTGCCCGAGCATCGGTCACGAATTGATCACGACGCCGCACCGCCTTGCGTCGGTGCTGATGCTGCTCGAAGCTTTATCCCGGCAGTTTGCCGCCGATGCGGGCGGTGATTTCGGCCGCGGTCCGCCTGACCATGGGTCCGAGCTCGCCGATGCGCTCTTCCGTCATCCGCACGACGGGTCCCGATACCGAGATCGCACCAACCACTTCGGCATGTTCGTTGTAGACCGCCGCGCCGACGCAGCGCAGGCCCACGGCGCGCTCTTCGTCGTCGATTGACCAGCCGCGTTTGCGAACCCGCGCTAGGTCCGCCAGCAACCCTTGTGGATCGACGATCGTGTGCTCGGTGAATTTCGGCATGCCGGTGCGCAGCAGGCGTTCGGTGGCGGCCTCGTCCGGCAGCGCCGCCATGATCGCTTTGCCGATGCTCGACGCGTGCAGCGGACTGCGCGAGCCCGGACGGTGGAATGCCCGCACCGATTGGTGACTCTCGGCCTGCGAAATGAAAACGACATAACCGTCGTCCTCAATGCCCATGTTGACGGTTTCGCCAGTCGCTTCCATCAGCTTGCGCATGGCGCTGCGGCCGGCATCGGCCAGCTTGCGGTTGCGCAGGAACGCGGTGCCGATGCGGAACGCCTGCACGCCAATCAGGTACACGCCATGTGCATCATCGCAGTGGACGAAGCCGCTGGCCTTGAGCGTGGCGAGAATACGGTGGGCGGTGGATGGCGCGATGCCGGCGCGTTGCGCCAGGCTGGTCAGCGACAGGCCGTCGGCCTCGGCGATGATCGCCAGCAGCTTCAGGCCCCGTTCCAGCGCCTGGACCGAGCCGCCGAGGTGCGGCGCAAGCGATTGCAGCTCGGCCGGTGCCGTTTTGGTGGCGTGTTGTCGTCCCGCCATTACGCGATTCCTGCGGCCGGTTGCCGCATTGTCTGTGACGGAATCATGTCTCATTATCACCCGGTAGGGTCAATTTCGCAAGGGTATCTGCCGGTCATAGAAAACCCACAGAAATGGAAAACATTTCCATTGTGGTCGATCTGGCAAGGATGTTATCCGGTATACCAAGGGTCGATTAAGGGGCGGGATAATGGCGCGCACGGCTGAAAATCTGGCGAGTCGTGATTGGGGTGCGTTCTTCTCGGCAGGCGTCGGGGAGGCCGATCCGGAGGTCGCCGGGGCGATCGGCCGCGAAGTCGCGCGTCAGCGCTTCGAGATCGAGCTGATTGCGTCCGAGAACATCGTCAGCCGCGCGGTGCTCGAAGCGGCGGGCTCGCCGCTCACCAATAAGTACGCCGAAGGCTACCCCGGCCGGCGCTATTACGGCGGCTGTCAATATGTCGACGAGGCCGAAACACTCGCAATCGAACGCGCCAAGCGGCTGTTCGATTGTCGCTTCGCCAATGTCCAGCCAAGTTCCGGCAGTCAGGCCAACCAGGCGGTGTTCCTCGCCCTCGCCAAGCCGGGCGACACCATTCTCGGCCTGTCGCTCGCTGCCGGCGGTCACCTGACACACGGCGCGCCGCCCAATCTGTCCGGCAAATGGTTCCACGCCGTGCATTACGGCGTTCGCCGTGACGACCAGCGCATCGACATGGACGAGGTCGCGCGGCTCGCGCGCGAGCACAAGCCGAAGATCATCATCGCCGGCGGCTCGGCCTATCCGCGCACCATTGATTTCGCTGCGTTCCGCAAGGTTGCCGATGAAGTCGGCGCCTTCCTCATGGTCGACATGGCGCATTTCGCCGGGCTGGTCGCCGGCGGCGTGCATCCGAATCCGCTGGCGCATGCGCATGTCGTTACCACGACGACGCACAAGACACTGCGGGGCCCGCGCGGCGGCATGGTGCTCACCAACGACGAGGCCATCGCCAAGAAAATCGATTCGGCGGTGTTTCCGGGCCTGCAAGGCGGTCCGTTGATGCACATCGTCGCCGCCAAGGCGGTGGCTTTCGGCGAGGCGCTGCGCCCGGTGTTCAAGGATTATGCCCGCTCGGTGATCGAGAATTGCCGCGCCATGGGCGAAGTGCTGCGGAACGCTGGCTTCGATCTCGTCGCCGGCGGCACCGACACACATCTGATTCTGGTCGATCTGCGGCCGAAGAAGCTCACCGGCAACATCGCCGAGAAGAGCCTCGGTCGCGCGCACATTACCTGCAACAAGAACGGCGTGCCGTTCGATCCGGAAAAGCCGATGGTGACGTCGGGCATCCGGCTCGGCGCCGCCGCCGGCACCACGCGCGGTTTCGGCGTCGCTGAGTTCCGCGATGTTGGCCGAATGATTGCCGAAGTGCTCGACGGTCTCGCCGTCAACGGCGAAGCCGGCAATGCCGCCGTCGAGGCGCGCGTTAAGGAGCAGGCGATCAAGTTGTGCGAGCGGTTCCCGATTTACTGATCGAGCGAGATGGGCTTTCTGCCAGCGATGGCCGTGCAAGCAATTTCAGGGAGGACGTGATGTCAGGTTTCCATGGTCTTTTCATTCCGGGTCCGACGAATTTGCCTTTCCGCGTTCGTCAGGCGATGGATGTGCCGCTCGAGGATCACCGGGCACCTGATTTTCCGGCCTTCACCCTGCCGCTGTTCCAGGACCTGAAGAAGGTCTTCAAGACCGAAAAGGGTCAGGTCTTCGTGTTTCCGAGCTCGGGCACCGGTGGCTGGGAATCGGCGATTTCCAACACCTTGGCGCCGGGCGACGGCGTGCTGGTCTCTGTCTTCGGACAATTTTCTCACCTGTGGGCCGACATGTGCCGCCGCCACGGCCTGGCCGTCGACGTCATCGAGACCGAATGGGGCGAGGGCGCACCGGCCGAGGAATATCAGCGTCGGCTCGAGGCGGATAAGGCGCATAAGATCAAGGCAGTGTTGGTCTGCCACAACGAGACCGCGACCGGCGTCACCAGTGACGTCGCCGCTATCCGCAAGGCACTCGATGCCGCCAAGCATCCGGCGCTGCTTTTCGTCGACGGCGTG
Source organism: Allostellaceae bacterium (assembly GCA_035632395.1). GTDB lineage: Bacteria > Pseudomonadota > Alphaproteobacteria > ATCC43930 > CGMCC-115725 > REEB95. The sequence goes on along the minus strand of DASQGX010000027.1, from coordinate 751 downwards.
AGCTCGATCGCCAGCATCGATTTTCGCATGGACGAGTGGGGCGCCGACATCGTCGTGTCGGGCTCGCAAAAGGGCTTCATGCTGCCGCCCGGCCTGGCCATCGTCGGCGTCAGCCAGAAGGCGTTGGAGGCCCACAAGAAGGCGCAGCTGCCGCGCTGCTTCTTCGACTACTCCGACATGATCAAGACCAATAAGGACGGCTATTTCCCGTACACGCCGGCGACGACGCTGCTGCGCGGCTTGCGCGGGTCGCTCGACATGCTCCTCGGCGAAGGCCTCGAGAACGTCTTCGCCCGCCATCATCGGCTGGCGGAAGCGGTCCGGCGCGGCGTCACCGCGTGGGGTCTGACGCTCTGCGCCAAGGAGCCGAAATGGTATTCGGACACGGTGTCGGCGGTGTGCGTGCCGAAATCCTTCAACAGCGACGACGTGATCAAGACCGCGTATCACCGCTATCAGGTGTCGCTCGGCACCGGCCTGTCGAAGGTTGCCGGCCGCGTCTTCCGCATCGGCCATCTCGGCCACGTCAACGAGATCATGGTGCTGCAGGCGCTCGCCGGCGCCGAGATGGCGCTGCGTGACGTCGGCATCCAGATTCAGCCTGGTTCGGGCGTCGGTGCGGCCGAGGAGTACATCCGTGCGACTGCGCCGAAGCTCAAATTAGGCAAGGTCGCCTGAGACCCCAAGCCGGAGGGGCGGTAATGCGGATCTGTATCTACGGCGCCGGCGCCATCGGCGGCTATCTCGCCGC
>DASQGX010000026.1:0-2175 GCA_035632395.1 Allostellaceae bacterium | reverse complement strand
ATTGCTGGCTCGGGACTCGCGCTCGGCGGCCAGGATTGCCACGCCGAGCCCGCGGGTCCGCACACCGGCGATATCAGTGCGCCAATGCTGAAGGATGTCGGCTGCACTTACGTCATCGTCGGCCATTCCGAGCGCCGCCACGAATATAAGGAGAGCGATGCACTCGTTCGCGCCAAGGCAACAGCGGCCGTCGCCGCGGGCTTGTGCGCCATCGTTTGCGTCGGCGAGACCGCGGCGGAGCGCGCCAGCGGGCGCACCGAAGCGATCGTCGTGCGCCAGCTACAAGGTTCGCTGCCGCCGAAGCTGGGCCCGGCCAAGCTGGTCGTCGCCTACGAGCCGATCTGGGCGATCGGCAGCGGGCGCACGCCGACGGCGCAGGATGTCGCGTCGGTGCATTCGCGTATCCGCGAGGCGTTGCGCGATCTCGCGACCGAAGCCGCTGCCGTGCGCATTCTTTATGGCGGCTCAGTGAAGCCGGCCAATGCGCGCGAGCTGACGGCGGTTGCCAACGTCGACGGATTGCTGGTCGGCGGCGGCAGCTTGAGCACCGAAGAGTTTTGGACGATCGCGTCGGCCTGCGGTTGAGTTGCGGCGTTCCCTATTCGGGTAAGAAGGAGTTGGTGATGGTGGATCGTCGCGCTGTTCTGATCGGCCTGCTGTCGTGTCCGGTTTGCGCTTCGCTGGCGCGTGCTGCCGACGAGGCGCATTGGAGTTACGAAGGCACCGACGGACCGACGCAGTGGGGCGAACTCGATCCGGGATTCAAGGCCTGTTCGGCCGGCACGCAACAATCGCCGATCGATCTCAAGGGTGCGATCAAAGCCGACTTCGGGCATCTCGAGCTCGACTGGAAGCCGCAGGCTTACGCCATCGTCAACAATGGCCACACCATCCAGGCCAACGCCAAGCCAGGCAGTTTTGCGCGCGTCGCTGGCGAAACCTATGCGCTGCAGCAGTTCCATTTTCACGCGCCGAGCGAGCATGCGATCAATGGCACGCGGACGGCGATGGAAGTGCATTTCGTTCATGCTGGAACCGGCGGCCGCTACGCCGTTGTCGGCGCCTTCATGCAATCCGGCGCGGCCAACGCCGCTTTCGGCGCCATCATGGCGGCGGCGCCGCGCAAGCCGGGCGACGGCGCGCTGCGACGGCCGATCGATCCGCATCAGTTGGTGCCGGCGAAGAGCGACGTCTATCGTTACGCCGGTTCGCTGACGACACCGCCGTGCAGCGAGGTCGTCGATTGGAACGTCTATGCGCATCCGATCGAGGTCGCCGCCGGCGACATCGCGGCGTTCCACGCGCTCTATCCGATGAACGCGCGGCCGTTGCAGGCGCTCGATCGGCGGTTCGTCCTGATCGGCCACTGAGCGCGGCTGCGCGGTGAAACTTAATGTGGTGGCATACCACGAGTGTGGCGGAGCGCCGTCCCACCGCCTTACACCTTATTCATGTACCGCGCGTGCAACGGCTGGCCCTCGATGGTCGGAAAGCCATTGAAAGTCCTTGAAGCTTCGACGCGCTTTGCGGATGATGAGCGCACGAACAACAACGCGTTTTGCGCGCGTGGGGGAGGCCAAGACACGACAGTGGCGAGCGGCGCTCGCCTTTTCCGACATCGTCATTGAATTAGGATGGCCGGCTGCTTTCCGTGGCCGGCTGCGGAACAGCGTGGCGGTTCAAAAAGCAACCGCGAACAATGACAGGCCACAGGGAGGGAAATGATGACTGAGTCGAAGCCGTCCACCATCGGTCGCCGTACAATCATCAAAGCGACAGCCGCCGCCGGTCTGGCGCAAATCGCTGCGCCCTTTGTCATCTCGGCGCGTGCCGCCGACAACATCAAGATCGGCCTCGACGATTGCTTCACCGGCACCTATGCCGAGACCGGAACGCACGAGAAGATCGGCGCGGAGTTCGCCGTCGACGAGATCAACAAGAAGGGTGGCATCCTCGGCCGCAAGGTCGAAATGATCTCCGAAGATTCGACCAGCACCGACACCGGCATTGCCGTGCAGAAGGCACACAAGCTGATCGACCGCGACAAGGTCGACTTCCTGCTCGGCAACGTGAACTCGGCGATGGCGCTCGCCATCGGCGAAGTCGCCGGCCAGGCTGGCAAGCTGCTGGTCGTCACCGGCGGCCACACCGACGCCGTCACCGGCACCGATTGTC
>DASQGX010000025.1:0-20821 GCA_035632395.1 Allostellaceae bacterium | reverse complement strand
GTCGATTTCAATCGTTCCGGAGTGCCGCTCCACGATGCTCTTCACAACTGCCAAACCAAGTCCGACATTGTGGCGAGAACCCGATCGCGCCCGGTCAACCCGATAGAACCGGTCCAGAACATGCGGAAGATGCTCCGGCGCGATGCCACAGCCCGTGTCCATCACACTCACCTTCAACCACGATTGGTCACCGCAGGCGGTAATCTGAACCGTACGATCCTTTGGCGTATGCGTGATCGCGTTCGAGACGAGATTGCCGACCGCTTGCTGGAAGAGCGTCCGGTCGAGGGGTGCCCAAAGGTCATCCGTTACAGACGCACGCAGGTCGACGCCTGCTTCCGCCGCAGCGGCCTCGTAGAACTCCTGAACCGCGGCCAACTCCTTACCAACATCAATGTTCTCACGCTGAAGCGGTTCGGGTGTGTTCTCGGCCCTTGCGAGAAACAGCAGGCTCTGAATCACACGCGATATCCGCGCGCACTCCTCCAGGCAAGAGCCAAGGATCTCACGGTAGTCTTCGCTAGATCGTGCTTTAGTCAGGGCAACTTCGATTTCGCCGCGCAAATTGTTGATCGGCGTGCGTAACTCATGTGCGACATCGTCGGAAAATTGCGAGATGCGTGCGAAGGAGTCCTGAAGCCGGTCGAGCATGGCGTTGAAGGTCTCGGCCAAACCCGACAGTTCAGCCGGCAGTCCAACCATGCCAATCCGTTCATGCAACGTGGTCGATCGAATACGTTCCGCGGTGCGACCCACGCTTTCAATCGGCCGCATCCCGCCCCTAGCGATAAGGTAACCTGTGATCGAACAAAGGACCAACGACACGCTTAATACTAACCAGAATAGTTCTCGGTATAGAACAAGGACATTTTCTTCGTTGTGGCGGTCCATCGCGATCTGGACAAAGCGGGCAGGTGCGCCAGGTGTCTCGCCTTCGACACGCGCAGCCAATGTTTGGAACAACCTTCCCGAGCTTGAGATGGCCTCACGGTTGACCTTTTCTCCTGATCCCAGGACCGCTAGGTCTGCCGCCGTCGGGCTTGGTAATTCGCCGGACATACCTGGGGTTTCAAGAATGGTCCGGCCGCCATCATCGAGCACGCGGACGTAGACTTGTGGCTGCTGCTCGGGGCGCCAGGCAGGTTCTCCGTCGTGTCGATCCGGCAGTACACTTGGCGGCGAAGACCGCAGCAGCAGACGGACATTGTTGAGGTTGTCGTCCAGAACCCGAATGTCTTCTCGTTCCAGGTTCGTGGCCAAAACCCAATACAGAAACCCAGTCGCAACGAAGATCAGCGTGAAGGCCGAAAGCGCGTACCAGATCGTCATCCGAAGCGCGATAGACAGCGGCCGGTGCCCTCGCAGCCTGGAACCCTCCGCCATTTTAGGCCCGCTCTTCGAACACGTAGCCGACGCCACGGACGGTGTGGATCAGCTTTGTCTTGTGCGGATCGTCCACCTTCGACCGCAGACGTCGCACATGCACGTCGACCAGATTGGAATCGCAGTCGAAGTTGATATCCCAAACCTGCTCAGCGATGAGGGTTCGAGACAGCACATCACCCGTCCGCCGCATCAAAAGAGAAAGCAGCAAGAATTCCTTTGGCGTCAGATCGAGAGGCATGGCGCTGCGACTCGCACGATGCCGCACGAGGTCGATTTCCAAATCGGCTACCTTCAAGACGGAAGCTTGCCGCATTGTGCCACGCCGCAGGACGGTGCGAACTCGCGCCAGCAGCTCGGAAAAGGCGAAGGGCTTTACGAGATAGTCATCGGCGCCGAGCTCCAACCCCTTTACCCGATCATGCACGGCATCCCGCGCGGTCAGAAAGAGAACGGGTGTGGAAACGCTGTGACGACGAAGGTCCGCCATGACCGTCCATCCGTCGCGGAGCGGCAGCATCACGTCCAGAATTATCAGGTCGTAGCTGCCGGTATAGGCAAGGTGACATCCGTCCTCGCCGTTCTCCGCCAAATCTGCGACGAAGCCGTTCTCTTCCAACCCCTTCCTCAAATAGTGGGCGGTCTTTACCTCATCCTCGACGATCAAGACTTTCATGGCGTTCTCGATTGCATTCGTTCAACGTGGGAAGAAGATGACGTCACCAAGCTAGTTTCCTTCCCCATTTTGCCTAGCGGCTTTCTGCTCTTCGATCCATCGATGCATGTCGACCAGCTTGAACCGCCATTGGCCACGAACCTTGAACGCGGGCAGTTCTCCTCTCTGGGCCATCGTATAGACAGTTTTGTCCGCCACCTTCAGGAGCCCGGCGACCTCTGGCAAAGTCAGGATTTCGTCAGGCATGAACTTCAGGCCTTTCATGAACGAAGATGCCAGAGGATGCCAGAGGATGCCAGATATTGCCAGATTCCACCAGTGTCCAGTTCTTCTGCCTGCCTTGGAGTCCCGCAATGAAATCATGGCTTCTTCGGCGCGCTCGGCTTCGATCGGCCCCCAAAAATCGTCTTCGCGGTGATGCGAAATCGCTCGGATATCGATTCCGTAGCGTCTCGTCGCTCGACGTCTTTGCCGCTCAAGCGCTGACAAAGTTAGTTCGGCAAGAATCACGACAACACGTCTTCCTGGCCCCGAGCGCCACGCTATGGTTCGTTAGTCTCGGTGGAAACGGCTCAGTTGAGTGGCGGTCGTGGGGCGCCATGCGGAGCCGTCGGCGCCATTGGCTTGAGTGACGCCGCGAACAACATCGGCGCTCATCGTCGCGCCTGCCAGCGCCAGCCGCGCGCGACTTGCGCGATGACATTGAGGGATTCTTCCGCGCCGTCATTGGCGCCCTTTTCGAAATCGCCCTCGATCCGCCCCATCTGGTTGGTGACGTGCGCCAGACAGAGGACCGGCTTCTGCCGGGCTGCGGCGAAAGCGTAGAGCGCCGCCGCTTCCATCTCGACAGCGAGGATGCCGGCCTCACGCGCCGCCTCAACCGCCCCGGCGGTCTCGCGGAACGGAGCATCCGTGGTCCAGGTGGCGCCCACACGCACAGCGACGCCGAAGCTCATCAGCGATGTCTTGGCAAGCTCGACGAGATGATTGTCGGCCATGCTGTAATCCGTCGGCGGCAGATAATGGTAGCTGGTCCCTTCGTCGCGCAGTGCCCGATCGATAACGATGAAATACGGCGGCGCCTGGATGGGCAGAATCTGGCCGGCTGAGGTCATGCTGAGAAGAAGCCCGCAGCCGGAGGCAAAGAGCTCCTCCGCGATCAGGACCGCGAACGCCGCTCCGACGGCGCAGCCGACGATTCCGTACTCCAAGCCTTCATGCTCGAAGGTATAGAGATCGGTGTGATAGCAAGGCCATGCGGCGAGCCGGTGCGCGCGTCTTGTGGTGACGAGGTGGCGCACGATGTCGCCGTCTGGATCGAGGATGCAGATTTCGGGTACGGCGCCGGCGTCGATACCCTTCTGCCGGCGGGCCTCGCGGAGCAAGGCCTCCGGCGTGAACACCGAGGGTGCCCGATGGGGCTTGCGCCGCAGGATGGGCGGCTCTTGCCGCGCGTTGTTTTCCGGCGATGTCATCGCGCTTTATCCGTCGCCTTCGCCGGCCGGTGCTCCGTCATGGTCACCGCGACTACGCCACCCGACGCGAGGGTCAGAACACCGATAGCGGCAATCGCCCAGGCAGCGCCGAACAGGTCGGCCATGATGCCGGCGGAGAGCGCGCCGATCGCATAGCCAAGATCGCGCCAGAAGCGGTAGACGCTCAGTGAGCGCGCCCGCCAGGAGGGATGGGAGGCATCTGACACGGAGGCAATGAGCGTCGGATAGACCATCGCGGTGCCGAGCCCCAACAACACGCTTGCAAGGAACCACCAGCCGAAACTGCGCGTGGCCGCGGTTAGAAAGAGCCCGACGGCCTGCACCCACATGCCGGCGACGATCAAACCCTTGCGGCCCCAGCGGTCGCTCAAAGGGCCAGTGATCGTCTGCAGCACGCCCCAGACCACGGGATAGATCGCCTTCAGGATGCCGATGCGTTCGATGCTGAGCCCGAAGGCAGCGAAGAAGAGCGGGAAAATCCCCCAGCTCATGCCGTCGTTGAGATTGTTGACTAAGCCCGCCTGCGAAGCCGCAAACAGGTTGCGGTCGCCGAACGAGGCGCGGCGAAACACCTCCCAGAAGGCGACAGCCTCACCGGCCGACGCATGACGGGATACCTCAAGGCCGACATGATCCCGCGTGTCTCGCACGAGGAGCACCGACAGAAGAAGCCCAAGCGCGGCATAGCCTATGCCGAGATAGAACGGCTGTGGCCGGAGGCCGTAACGCTGGGCAATATATCCGGTGAGGAAGGCGGTAACGCCGACGGAGAGATAGCCCGCGAATTCGTTGAGGCCGACAGCGAGGCCGCGCGATTTCGGGCCCACGAGATCCACCTTCATGATCACGGTCATCGACCACGCGAAGCCCTGATTGATGCCCAGCAGCGCGTTCGCCGCGATGATCCAGCCCCAGCTCGGCCCCCAGCCGATCATGAACGGCACCGGCAGGCCGACGAACCACCCCAGCACCAGCATGTGCTTGCGACCGTAAAGGTCGGCGAAATGTCCAGAGACGAGATTGGCGACGGCCTTGACGACGCCGAAGCTGACGATGAAGGAGACGACAATGGTGGTGGATGCGATCTTGAACTCTTCGGAGCCGATCAGCGGAACCACCGTCCGCTCCAACCCGACCATGCCGCCGACGAAGGCATTGATCAGGATAAGCAGAGAGAATTGCTGCCAGTTCTCGCGGAGGCCCAGCCGGATACCCGAAGGCGCAGGGGTGGATGATTCTGTCGGCATGCTCATCGCCTCACGCGATCAGCGACCGGAACGGCGCTCAGCGCGATGAACGCAGCGCCGACGGTCGTAAGCCGACCCAGCCAAGAATCCAGCGGCGCCACGACCCGCGCGAGTATGCCGACCGGCGGATAGAACACGGCGCCGCGGATCGCGGTGACGGATAGTCCCGCCTGTTTGGCGAGTGCGCGCAATTCCGTGCCGGTGCGGAAGTGTGCCGCCTTCCAGGTCGCTGAGCCGAGCCAGCCGCGCACCCGGCGAACCATGGCCCAAAGGCTCCATCGCCCGAGTTCGCCAAGGACGAGGCGCCCGCCCGGCCGAAGCACACGCGCCATCTCGCGCACAGAGGCGGACGCGTCCGGGACAAAGCAGAGAACGGTGATCGAGACCACCACGTCGAAGGCAGCATCGGGAAAAGGAAGCCGCTCGATGCGTCCTTCGAGAAACGCCGCCTTGATCCCATTCTTGTCGGCGCGCGTGCGAGCTGCGGCAAGCATCGCCGGATCGGGATCGACACCGGTCGCCTCCGCGCCGCGCGATACCGCAGCACAGACCAGCGCGCCGTCGCCGCAGCCGACGTCGAGGATATGGGCGCCCTCGAGGCTACCCATCAGGTCGAGGATCAGACGCTGCTCGAGCGCCTCGGTCACAACGCCAAGCGATGTTGCGCGCCAGGATGCGTAGGCATTAGGACCGATTGTCGTCGGCGCTGTCGGGCTGCTCATGCGAGGGCCCGGCGCAATTGATCGATTACGTCTTCGAGCTCATCCTGGGTCGTGCTGCGTCCGAGGCTGAAGCGGATGGCGCCGATGCCAACCTCGGGACCGATGCCCATCGCTTTGAGAACGGGCGACAACGTGATCTGACCGGAATGGCAAGCCGAGCCGGTTGACGCGGCGACGTCCGGCATCCGCGCCAGGATCTCGGCGCCGACATGGCCGGCAAACGAGACGTTGAGCGTGTTCGGCAGATGAAGCGCGGGGTGACCATTGAGCGCGACGCGATTGCCGAAAGCGGCGCGGAGCCGATCCCAGAACAGGTCGCGCAGGCGCTGCGTCGCCGGCATGCCGATCCAGGATTGTGCAACCTCGCAAGCCTTGCCGAGACCCGCCGCCAGCAACGCACTCTCGGTGCCGGCACGCCGTCCGCCCTCGTGTCCGGCGCCGTGGATTAAGGGCTCGATCGCAATCCCACGACGGATATAGAGGGCGCCGATCCCTTTCGGCGCGTAGACCTTGTGGCCCGCGACGGAGAGCAGGTCAACGCCGAGCTCGTCGACTCGGGTCGGTATCTTGCCGACCGATTGCGCGGCATCCGTATGCAGAGGAACGCCGTGCGCGCGGGCGATCTTCGCGATTTCGGCGATCGGCTGGACCGTGCCGACCTCGTTGTTCGCGTGCATGATGCTGATCAGAAACGTGTCCTTGGCGATCGCCTTGCGGATGTCGTCGGGATCGACAAGGCCGCTCCCATCGACGGGAACGTAGGTCACGGTCGCGCCAAGTCGCTCGAGAAGCCGGCATGGCGCTAGGATCGCGGGATGCTCGATTTGCGACGTCACGATGTGCGACGGTCGATCGCGGCGCGGAAAAAACAAGCCCTTGAGGGCGAGATTGTTAGCCTCGCTGCCGCCACTGGTGAAGACGACCTCACCGGCGGCACAACCGAGGAGTTCCGCGACCTGACGGCGCGCGCCCTCCAAGGCGACCTGCGCCGGTACGCTTGCCCAATGGCCACTCGACGGATTGCCGTAGCTCTCCTCAAGAAATGGGCGCATGACCGTTGCCACCGCCGGGTCGATAGGCGTGCTCGCGTTGTAGTCGAGATAGATCGGCTTCCCGGTTGCTTCATTTGCCATCGAGACGCACCGATGCCAGGTTGCTTCCGTGTTGCCGCTGCACAGCCTCGGAGAAGCGCGTCAATAAAAGCGCTGCGGCTTCATTAACCGGCACCCACTCCGCGTCCATGATGCCTGTCTGGGTCTCGATAGAATCGCGCAGGATGACCTGCGCGTCCTCAACGCTCAGCGCGCCTCGTTCGATAAGCAGAAGAAAGATTTTCTGAACGACATCGTGGGCTGCGACGCCGGCGGCCAGAGCATCGATGCGCCCTTTTTGCTTTTCCATGGCTCACTCCGCGATCGAGCAGTACACCCGAGTGCCGGCAGTTTGAAGATCGTCAGGTTGATCTCTCCCAGGCACTAGTCATCAGGCGTTCGATGCTTTCGAGATCAGAATACGAGGACCTTATCGGCAGCCACCGTCGCCTCTGCCAGTTCGTCCATGGAGCTGCGGCGGCTTCCTTCGACGAGATCGCTCTCAGTCAAACCGCGCGCATCCATGCAGGTGCCGCAAAGCAGGAGCCTGTGGGCACCCGTCGCGAAGCGCTTCAGCATGCGTTCGAGGTTGTAGTAGCCGTCGGGTGTCTTCTGGCCCTTCCTGCCGCAGGAGACGGCATCGGCCATGAGGAATACTGTCACCTCCGTCGTCGGATCCTTCTTTATCAGGGCGTTGGCGAGCCGCAGTCCGTTGTAGCAGCGCTCGGTCCCATAGGGCGGATCGTTGAGGATGAGCAAAATCTTCATTGGCACCTTCAGTGGTTCAAGCTGGAGAAGTTCAATCGCCGAGAATGCGACGGCGCTCCTCGAACTCTTCCTTATCGATCTCGCCGCGTGCGTAACGCTCCTTGAGAATGTCGAGCGGCGTGTGTCCCGGGGGCATATGGTACGGCGACTGAACCGAGTGCCAGGGGCCGCCGAACCAACGGACGAGAAGGACAGCGACCGCAATCACTACGGCGAGCACGAAGATCATGAACAGTGGGCCGAAGATCATCATGCCGTACCATCCTCCAGCCCAATCCATCATGTATGGGCCGTATCCATATCTGCCGGGCTCAGTCGGCTGTTGCGCCCAGACCAAAGCCGGGGTCAGGGCAGCCGCCGCACTCGCCGCGGCAAGCATCAATTTCGAGCTCCTCTTCATCGGCTTATCCATTTTTAGATGATGCGGCTGGAGCACGAGCATGGTCAGACCAGTGCCAGTCCAGCATTAGCTGCTCGGAGCTCCGCCGCACCGGGTGGCGGCGGTGGAATCTCCTCCGACATAGCGCGCACAAATGCCTCTTCGTCTTCGATGCAGAACGCCACGTTGTGGCGCTTCTCGAAGCCGATGGTGGACATGGGCTTGCCGCTTAGCCGGCGCCCGCAGACCGATCCGGCAAATGCCCCTGGCAGCACTTCCAAATAGTCCGGCAGCGTCTTCAGCCGCTGTAGGCTCCGGAACAGAATGCGCGCTCCCTCTTCGGCCGTCGCGGCAAGCTCGGTCCGGCCGACATCGCCGACCATGAGCGTATGGCCCGTCAAAGCAAACCAGGGCTCGTCGGAGCGTGTCCGATCGGTGACGAGCAACGAAATATGTTCGGGCGTATGCCCGGGCGTGTGAAGCACCTGAACTGACACGTTGCCGAGCGGGAGCACGTCCCCATCACGAACGCCATGGAACGGGGATGCAGCGTTCGCTTCGGCAAACAGCACGTAGTCGGCACCGGCGGCTTCAACCAACCGCCGCCCCGCCGACATGTGATCGGCGTGAATGTGCGTGTCGATGACATACAGGATACGCATCCCGGTCTCTTGAGCGGCTTTGAGATAGGGCACGATGTCCCCAACCGGATCGACCACGGCCGCTGCGGCCTTGCCGCCACAGCCGAACAGATAGGAGATCGCCACAGGCTCGGCGTGGAGGAACCGGCGCAGGATCATCGAAACCTCCAATTTCTGGGCGCATCTCCTGACGCACCCTACGTCGATCGACCCCACTATTTGCTTGACAAGCGGGCCGTTTATTGTCATTCAATTATTCTGTTGAATGATTACCTCGGCTGAGCAGGATGTCAAGACAGAATCCCAAGAGCGCCATGTTTGCCGGCTTCGCGGAGGTGGCCAAGGCACTTGGCCAAGGCCATCGGCTGGAAATCCTCGAGCTGCTGGCGCAGGGCGAGCGCGGCGTCGAGGCGCTGGCCGATCGTGCGGGGCTGTCGATCGCCAACGCATCCCAGCACCTTCGTTTAATGCGCCGTGCCGGCCTGCTGGTGTCGCGCCGCGACGGCAAGCACATTCTTTACGGCTTGAGCGATCCGGCAGTGCTTGATCTGATTGCAGCGCTCCGCCGCGTCGCCGAACGGAATTTGGCCGAAGTCCGCGAGCTCATCGGCGGCTACTTTCATGAGCGTGATGCACTGGAGCCGGTCGGTCGGAGGGAACTCGTACGCCGCCTCAAGGATGGCCTCGTGACCGTGCTCGACGTGCGACCTGAAGACGAGTTCGCCGCGGGGCACCTGCCGAACGCGGTCAATATTCCTTTGCGCGATCTGGCGCAGCGCCTGCGTGAAATTCCGAAGACTCGCGAGATCGTCGCCTATTGCCGAGGCCCCTACTGCGTACTCGCCTTTGAAGCCGTCGCCTTGCTGCGGAGCCGCGGATTCAAGATTAGGCGTCTTGAGGACGGATATCCGGAATGGAAGGCTGCCGGCCTGCCCATCGAATAGACCGGCGCTCTTTACCTGTAACGGTTTCGGCTTGCTGGTTATCGAGCGCGATGGCCAGTGCGGATGCTGCCCTGGCCTACCACTCGACAAAACTGACGGGCATGCCTGCTGACTCTGGCATCACAGTGCTGCCGCACATGTGGCGCAAACTGTCCGATCTTTGTCCCAAGGCCCTCCACTGTCCTACCAACGAACTGAAGGCCTTCCATCTTTCGACAATGATTGCTTTCAATTGCCTCGGGCTCTGACCACTGAGGGAATTTGAGATGGCGCCGACAGCAGAGATATCTTTCAAGCGGACGATCCGACGACATCAGCTGCGCGAGATGGTGCCGCTTGCCGACAGCACCATCTACGAGATGGAACAGCGCGGGGATTTTCCTCGCCGCTTCGCGCTCTCACCGCGCTGCGTCGTCTGGGATCTGGTCGAGGTCGAAGCCTGGCTGGCCTCGCGCCGATCGACCCCTGTTGCCCGCGCTCAAGCTCCCGACGTCAGGCAACGGCGGATACGGCCTGTTCGAGAGCAGGGTCTGGCTCGAACAACGGCATCGAGGGCGGAATAAGCACGGGGACGCGCTTCTTGCCCCCGACCCAGGCATCGATGATGTCCGACCATTCCTGCATCATATGGCGGCGTTGCACCTCGTACTCCGCCTTATTGTAGACGCCGCGCGAGGAACGGCCATCCTCATGCGCAAGGCACTTCTCGATCCAGTCGCTGTTGAAGCCCAGCTCGTTGAGCAGCGTGGAGCCCGTCCTTCGCAGGTCGTGAACCGTGAACGGCTCCAGCGGCAAGCCCTCCTTCTTCGCCTGCTCGACGACCGCATAGGTGACGCGATTGAACGTCGCGCGCGACATGGGCGCATCCGCATCATAGCGCGACGGCAAGAGGTACTTCGAGTTTCCAGCGCAGGTTTTCAGCGCGATCATGATGTCGAGCACCTGGCGCGACAGATAGACATTGTGTGCCTTCGAGCGCTTCATCCGCTCCTTCGGAATCGTCCAAACAGCATTCTCGAAATCGACCTCGTCCCATATGGCGTCCTGCAACTCGCTCTTGCGCACCATAGTCTGCAGGTAAAGGCGCATGCCGAGCCTGATGGTCGGCAACGTCGCCACCTTTTCAATCAGCTTGAGCATGATCCTGATCTCGGTGGGCGAGAGCGATCGGTCCTTCGGTACGAACGTCGCGATCGAGGCGGGCCCAACATCATCAGCGGGGTTGGCGACCTTCTCGCCGTGCAAGATCGCGAAACCGTAGATCTGCTTGAGAATGTCCCGGACGTGGATCGCAGTCGCCGGCGCGCCACGCTCGACGATGGCACCGCAATGAGCGCGCAGATCATCGGGCGTGATCTCCGTTAGAAGCCTGTTCCGCCACACTGGGAGCAGCTCGCGCTCGAAGATCGATCGGCGCATCGCCCGCGTGCTGTCCGCCATCGGCGCCGCAGTCAGCCACTTTTCGCCGAACTCGCCAAAGCTCCTTGCTTCCAGGAGACGGCGCTTCTCACGCTGCTTTTCGATCGCCGGCGATCGACCTTCGCCAATGGCCCGCTTGGCGTCGATGCACAGCTCTCGCGCACGCGCAAGCGACAGCCCGGCCGGACCGTATTTGCCGAAGGTGACGGTCTCGCGCCGTCCGTTCATCCGATAATCGAGCTGGAAAGTGAGTATCCCCGACGGTCTTACGAGCACGTACATGCCGTCGCGGTCGGTGACCTTGTATAATTTGTCTTTGGGTTTCAGGTGCTTAAGGGCTGCATCAGTCAACATTTTGGCCGCCTCCACGAAAAAAGGCCGTCAGGCCGTTTTCGGGCGCTGATCCGACATAAATCCTTTTTCTTTCAGTTAGTTATAAAGAAAAAAAGACCGTCAGAGGCGCTCAGACCCTGACGGTATCGGACGAAATCCGTTTTCGCAATGGGGAAGCGCACCGTCAGGGAGTACGTCAACGGCGATCTCCGCCGGCCGATAGCCCCCGAACGCCTTTGGATGATTTTATTTTGTTTATCAGTGTGTTATAGAGGTTTACGGGACGTTGTGGGATAGCCCCGGATGGGCCAAAATCATTCCCACTCGATCGTGCCGGGTGGCTTCGAGGTCACGTCGTAGACGACACGGTTGATGCCTTTGACCTCGTTGATGATCCGCGTCGCGACGCGGCCGAGCAATTCGTGCGGAAACGGATAGTAATCGGCGGTCATGCCGTCGGTCGAAGTCACGGCCCTAAGCGCGCAGACGTGATCATAGCTGCGCATATCGCCCATCACGCCGACGGTCTTGACCGGCAATAGCACGGCAAAGGCCTGCCAGATCGCGTCATAAAGACCGGCGTTGCGGATTTCCTCGAGATAGATCGCATCGGCCTTGCGCAGGATGTCGAGTTTCTCGCGCGTGATCTCGCCCGGAATGCGGATGGCGAGGCCGGGGCCAGGGAAGGGATGGCGCTTCACCATGTCATCCGGCAGGCCCAGCTCGCGGCCCAACTCGCGCACCTCGTCCTTGAATAGCTCGCGCAGTGGTTCGACGAGTTTCATCTTCATGCGTTCGGGCAGGCCGCCGACATTGTGGTGCGACTTGATGGTGACCGACGGTCCGCCGGAAAAGCTCACGGACTCGATCACGTCGGGATAGAGCGTGCCTTGCGCCAGGAATTCGGCGCCGCCGATCTTGTGCGCTTCCTCGTCGAACACGTCGATGAAGGTGGTGCCGATGATCTTGCGCTTCATTTCGGGCTCGGTGATGCCCGCGAGCTTTTGCAGGAACAGCGCGCTGGCGTCACGATGAACCAACGGAATGTTGTAGTGGTCGCGGAACAGGCTGACGACCTGCTCGGATTCGCCGGCGCGCATCAGGCCGGTGTCGACATAAATGCAGGTCAACCGGTCGCCGATGGCTTCGTGCAGCAGCACGGCGACCACCGATGAATCGACGCCGCCCGACAGGCCGCATACCACTTTGGCTTTGCCGACTTGTTGGCGCACGCGGGCGATCGCTTGCGCCTTGAACGCGGCCATCGACCAGTCGCCGCGGCAGCCGGCGACATGATGGGTGAAGTTCTTGAGCAGCGCCGCACCATGCGGCGTGTGCACGACCTCGGGATGGAACTGCACGCCATAGAAGCGGCGCTTGTCGTCGGCAATGGCCGCGAAAGGTGCGCCATCGCTGATGCCGACAGTCTTGAATCCCGATGGCAGCATGTCGACGCGATCGCCGTGGCTCATCCACACCTGCTCGCGCTGGCCTTTCTTCCACAGGCCTTCGAATAGCTTGCAGTCGGCGACGATCTCGAGGAAAGCGCGGCCGAATTCGCGATGGTCGGACGGCGAGACCTGGCCGCCGAGTTGCGCGCACATGGTCTGTTCGCCGTAACAGATGCCGAGTACCGGAACGCCAAGCTCGAAGACCGTCTGCGGCGCACGCGGCGACGCCTGTTCGTGCACCGATGCTGGACCGCCCGACAGGATCACCGCTTTGGGTGCAAAGGCGGCGATTTTGTCGTCTCCGATGTTGAACGGCTGGATCTCGCAATAGACGCCGCTTTCGCGCAGCCGCCGGGCGATCAGCTGGGTCACCTGGCTGCCGAAATCCAGGATCAGGACTTTTTCGGCGTTGGGCGCGGTCATGGCGCGGGCATCATCCTTGAGGCGGTGTGTCAGGCGCAACCGCCTTGCGTTCGAGGACGGCGACGAAGAATCCATCGGTGCCGTGCCGCGCGGGCGTCAGGCGCAGCATCGCGCCTTTCTCCGGCGGCTTGCCGCCAATGGCGTCGCGCCAGACCTTCCAGGCCGGCAGCAGAGCAAAATCGGCGTGCGCCGCCAGGAATTTCTCGACCTGCTGCTCGTCCTCCTCGCGCAGCAGCGAGCATGTGGCATAAACCAGCCGGCCGCCCGGTTTCACCAGCCGCGCTGCCGAATCGAGGATGTCAGCCTGGAGCGCGGTCAGCTCGGTCAGGTCTTCAGGCTTCAGCCGCCATTTTGCGTCGGGATTGCGCCGCCATGTGCCGGTGCCGGTGCACGGCGCGTCGACAAAGACGCGGTCGAAGCTCGCCTTGTGCCGCTTCACCCATTTGTCGCGCGCGCCCGACAGCGGCAGGCGCTGAACGATGCTGGCACCGGCGCGGCGCAGCCGCTCGGTGGCGCGTTCGAGCCGCCGCGCCGAGATGTCGCTGGCGATCAGATGGCCGCGATTGTTCATGCTGGCGGCGAGCGCTAGCGTTTTGCCGCCGGCGCCAGCGCAGAAATCGATGACGCGCATGCCGGGCCGCGCATCGGCGAGCAGCGCCGCGATCTGCGAGCCTTCATCCTGGACCTCGACCAAGCCGTCACGGAAGGCGGGCAGGGTTCCGAGCGGCACCCGCTCCTTGAGACGCAAGCCGAGCGGCGACAGCGAAGTCATCTCGGCCTCGACGCCGGCGCCCTGCAAGGCGATGCGCGCCTTGCCGCGGTCGCCTTTGAGCGTGTTGGCGCGCAAATCGAGCGTCGCTTCGCCGTTGAGCGCTTCGGTCTCGCGCGCCAGATCCTTACCGAGCGATGCCGCGAGATGCGGTCCCAGCCATTCGGGAAAATTGCCGCGGACGTGCGGCGGCATATCCTTGTGTGCGAGATCGCGGCCAGCGAGCGACGACACCATCGCGTTTTCAACGTCGGATAGTGCTGCAGGGCGGAAACGGTCGCCGTCGCAGGCGTCGCGGATTTCGCTCGCCTTCCAGGTCTCGATCAGCGCCAGAGCCGCCAGCATACGCCGGCGCGCATCCGCCGGCAGGCCGCCGCCCGTATGGCCGATCCACCAATCGAGCTGCGCGCGATGGCGCAGGACGGCGTAAATATGTTGCGAGATTGCCGCCCGATCGGACGACCCGGCGAAGCGATGGCGCCGGAACCAATCCGCCACCAGATCGTCGGCGGGTGCCGTTCCCTTGTCGATGTCCGCGAGTAGTCCGATCGCCGCCTCGACCTGCGCGCCGGGCGTCACAGTTCCTGCCGATAGTTCGGCGACTCGCGGGTGATGGCGATGTCGTGCACGTGGCTCTCGCGCAGGCCGGCGCCGGTGATGCGCACGAATTTGCAGTTGCGCTGCATCTCGGCGATGGTGCGATTGCCGGTATAACCCATCGCCGCTTTCAGGCCGCCGACAAGCTGATGGACGACGTTCGCGACCGGGCCTTTGTGCGGCACGCGGCCTTCGACGCCTTCCGGCACGAGCTTGAGCTCGTTCTGGACTTCCTGCTGGAAATAGCGGTCGGCCGAGCCGCGCGCCATCGCGCCGACCGAGCCCATGCCACGATAGCTTTTGTACGAGCGGCCTTGATAGAGGAACACTTCGCCCGGGCTTTCGTCGGTGCCAGCGAACAGCGAGCCGAGCATCACGCAATCGGCGCCGGCGGCAATCGCCTTGGCCAGGTCGCCCGAGAACTTGACGCCGCCGTCGGCAACCACCGGCACGTCCTTCTTGCGGCAGGCTTCGACCACGTCGACGATCGCGGTGAGCTGTGGCATGCCGACGCCGGCGACGATGCGCGTCGTGCAGATCGAACCCGGACCGATGCCGACCTTCACCGCGTCGGCGCCAGCATCGATCAGCGCCTCGGCGCCTTCGGGCGTGGCGATGTTGCCGGCGACGATCTGGGTGTAGTTGCTGAGCTTGCGGATGCGGTTGACGGTGTCGAGCACGCGCGACGAATGACCATGCGCGGTGTCGACAACGAGAACGTCGACGCCGGCGTCAAACAACGCCTCGGCGCGCTTCACACCGTCAGGCCCGGTGCCGGTGGCGGCGCCGACGCGCAGGCGGCCGGCCTCGTCCTTGGTGGCGTTGGGGAAGCGCTGCGATTTCTCGATGTCCTTCACCGTGATTAGGCCGACGCAGCGGAAATCCTTGTCGACCACCAGCACCTTCTCGATCCGGTGCTGGTGCAGCAGCTTCTTCGCCTCGTCGCGCGTCACGTTCTCGCGCACCGTGATCAGCTTGTCCTTGGTCATCAGCTCGGCGATCGGCTGATTCGGATTCGAGGCAAAACGGACGTCGCGGTTGGTGATGATGCCGACCAACCTCTGCGTCTTGCGCTCGACCACCGGGATACCGGAAATCTTGTTGTCGGCCATCAGCTTGAGTGCGTCGGCCAAAGTCGCGTCGGGATGGATGGTGACCGGGTTCACCACCATGCCGGCCTCGAATTTCTTCACCTTGCGGACTTCGTCCGCCTGTTCGCTGATGCCGAGATTGCGATGGATGATACCGAGACCGCCGACTTGTGCCATGGCGATGGCGAGCGCGCTTTCAGTCACTGTGTCCATTGCCGCCGACACCAACGGAATGCCGAGCGCGATCTCGCGCGTGAGCCGCGTGTGCGTGTCGGTTTCGTTGGGCAGGACGGCGGAGGCCGCAGGCACAAGCAGGACGTCGTCGAAAGTCAGCGCCTGCCGGATATTCATCTAATGCCTCCCGTTCGCCCGGGGTCGGGCGAGGTTGGCGCCGCATAATACACGGAAGCGTCTCTAAGGGAAGTGCGCCAAACGCCGCTCGGCGCATGCCTCGGATGCCGGAAAGCCTAGGCGGCGCGCCCGCGAAAGCCCTGCGCCACGAGATAGACTTCGGGCGATTCGCTGCGCGAGGCCGGCGGTTTGGCGTGGCGGATCTGCGCGAAGTCGCGTTTCAGCCGCTGCAGCAGCTCGCCTTCGGCGCCACCCTGATAGACCTTGCAGACGAAGGTGCCGCCAGGCGCCAACACTTCGGTGGCGAATTCGTAAGCGGCTTCGGCCAGCGCGACGATCTTCATGTGATCCGTCTGGCTATGCCCGGTCGCCGGCGCCGCCATGTCCGACAGCACGATATCGGCCGGACCGCCGAGCGCCGCCTTGATGCGCGCCGGTGTTTCTGGCGCAGTGAAGTCGGCGTGGATGAGCGTTGCGCCGGCGATCGGCGGCATGTCGAGCACGTCGACACCAAGAACGAAACCCTTGCCATGGTCGCTGCCAGCGCGTTGTACGGCAATCTGTGTCCAGCCGCCGGGCGCCGCACCCAGATCGACGACGCGCATGCCCGGCTTCAGAAAGCGGAAGCGGTCGTCGAGTTCGGCCAGCTTGAACGCGGCGCGCGAGCGATAACCCAGCCGCTTGGCTTCGCGCACATAAGGATCGTTGAGCTGGCGTTGCAGCCACTGGGTCGACGACGCCTTGCGTCGGCCGGCCGTCTTGACGCGCACAGCAGCGCCGCGCGACGATCCGCCGCCTTTGGCGCCTGCGCCGATGCGGCTGCCGGACGGCCACGATCCTTTACGCGCCATCAGGCCACGCGCGGCACGCCGGCGCCGACCAGGTTCATCAGGATGCCTTCGCGGATGCCGCGATCAGCGACTGCCAGCCGGCCGATCGGCCACAGCGAGCAGATCGCCTCGAGAATGGCGCAGCCCGCGAGTACGAGATCGGCGCGATCCTGGCCGATGCAGGGATGCGCGGCACGGTCGGCATAGGCCATGGCGACGAGCTGTCGCGTCACGCGCGCGATCGCGGCGAAATCGAGCGCCGTGCCGTCGACACGCGCCCGGATGTAGCGCGGCAGATTGAGGTAGAGCGCGCTCAGGATCGTCACCGTGCCCGAGCTGCCGAGCATCTGGACCTCACCGGCGCGGATGTGCCGGCCGATGTCGGATCGCTCCGCGAAGGCTGCCAGATTCTGGCGCATCTCATCGACGATGGCGCGATAGGTCGCCGCCGATAGCTCGCGGCCGCCATAACGGTCGGCGAAGGTGACGACGCCTTGCGGAATCGAAATCGAGCCGTCGATAATCGGCGCCGCCGCAGGGTCGGACGGCACCGCGACCCACGCCAGCTCGGTCGATCCGCCGCCGATATCGAAGACCAGGGCGCGCGGCTTGCGGCGGTCGAGCAGCGGCGCGCAGCCGTTCACCACCAGCCGCACTTCCTCGTCGCTGGAAATGATTTCCATGGCGATGCCGGTGGCCGCGCGGACGCGCGCGAGAAATTCGGCGCAGTTCTCCGCGCGGCGGCAAGCCTCGGTCGCGACATAACGCGCGGCGCCGACGCGCCGTCCGGCGACCCGCTCGGCGCAAATCCTGAGCGCCTCGATGGTGCGCACCATTGCCGCCTCGGAAAGACGGCCAGTCGCCGCCAAGCCTTCTCCCAGCCGCACGATCCGGGAAAATGCCTCGACGACGCGAAAGCCGCCGCTGCCACCGGCGCGCGCCATCAGCAAACGACAATTGTTGGTGCCGAGGTCGAGCGCGGCATAAGTGGTTGCGCCGCGTTCGCCGGTCGGAGCGCGATGGGAAGACGGCAAGGGCATCGACGGGCGGCTGCTGATCTGACTGGGTTTTGCCGATGCTAGCGCATCGATGCGGCGAAGCGAAGCGGCCTCCGTCCGGCCCTGCCGCCGCGCGATTGTTCGGCGGTGCGACATAAGGCATGCGGCTCTCAGCGATTAATTCTGGCGGCGCCGGCGTCTATATCGGTCTCGTGAGGCTGCCAATCCCGGCGGGCCTCAGGTTCGAAGGAGAAACCTCATGCGTACCTTGACGATTTTGCGGGCGTTGACGCTCGCTGCCGTGCTGTCCGCGCCGCTGGCCCATGTTGCGTTGGCCAACCAGCAGGAGCAGCAGGCGATGACGAGTCAGAGCGCTGCGTCGGCTCCGGTGTTCATCACTGGAGCATACGATCGCTCAGTTTCGACGGCTGGCAACTAACGTCGACGATCGCAGGGTGAGCCCGCCGCCCGCGTGGGCGGCGGCTCAGCCGGCGGTGCTCTTGCCGTTCTTGAGATTGTCGCGCAGAAATTTGATCAGCGCTTGCAACGGCGTCGGCACGTGGCGTCGGCTGGGATAATAGAGAAAGAATCCATCCTTTTCCGTCGGCATCCACGGCTCGAGTAATGACGTGAGGCGCCCGCCACCCAATGCATCATTGACATACTGGCGAGACACATAGAGCAAGCCGACCCCATCGAGCGCCGCGCGCACCGCCATTTCTGGCTCGTTGACGATTAGCGATCCCTCCGGCGTGACTTCGAAGCTCTTGCCGTTCTCGTGGAAACGCCACGGTATGAAGCCGCCGCCGGGTAGCCGAAAGCGGACGGCGTTGTGCTGGAGCAGATCGTGCGGCGTCTCGGGTGACGCATACCGCGCCAGATAGTCCGGTGCCGCGACCAAGACCCGCTGGATCGGATCGGAGACCCGAACCGCGATCATGTCGCGCTCGACGCGATTGCCGAGACGAATGCCGGCGTCGAAGCGGGCGGCGACGATGTCGATCAGGTTCAAGTCGACGGAAATCTCGAGCTTGATGTCGGGATAAGCCGCGAAGAAGCGTTGCAGCACCGGTGCGAGAATGAAGCTCGCGGCCGGCGGTGGCACCGTGAGGCGGATGACGCCGGCCGGCTTGTCGCGAAAAGCGCGGACAGTGTCGATCGCGGCATCGAAATCGGCGAGCAGTGGCCGCAACCGCTCGAGCAGGCGCTCACCCGCTTCGGTCGGCGCCACGCTGCGTGTGGTGCGGTTGAGCAGACGCACGCCAAGCCGCTCTTCGAGTTCCCGAATGGTCTGACTGAGCGTCGACGGCGACATGCCGAGCGCAACAGCCGCCTTGGCAAACGAACGTCTCTCCGCAACTGCAACGAAGGCGCTCATCTCCTCGAACCCGGGATTCCGCATTGTTTCGATTCTCCGAACAACCGGCGCGGATTCTAGTCGTCCGGACGCGGCATCTCCCTGCCATTTTTGCAACGCACCAAATTCGTCCGCGCAGGTGGACGGACTTCGGCACGCGGCCGACGGCCCGGTCCGCGACAGCGGCCCTCCACAAGCCCGCGCGGCCTGTGGTAGAAACCGCGCGACGCCCTGTTGGGGGATCGTCTAACGGTAGGACAGCGGACTCTGACTCCGCGAGTCTAGGTTCGAATCCTAGTCCCCCAGCCATTTCCGCGACTTTGCGGCGTTTCCTAAAATTGCAGGAAATCGTGGTCTGGCGCCCTTAGGGACCAGTTAAGGCTACCGCCGTAGCTTGGTTGGCCGGCCGAAAAACGGCCGACGGACTGGATCACGGTCGGCATGAATTCTGCCCTGACCAAATCGCATTTGGTGCGCGGCAGCCGTCGCCTATCGGCGATGGGCGCGGTGGTGATCGCTGCGACCATTGTCGCCGCCGGTCTGACGATCTGGGACCTGCACGGCGATGCTATCGAGGACTACCAGCGCGACATGGCCAACATGGGCGTGCTGATCGCCGAGCAGACTTCGCGGTCGCTCGAGGAAGTGGATCTGGTCCTCAACGAAACCCGGCAGAAGATCGTCGACGGCGGCGTGACCAATCCCGCGAGTTTTGCGAGCCGCATGGGCGCCGAGTCCATCCACCAGTTCCTACAGCTGGAACTTAAAGGTGTGCCGCAGGCGGAAGCGCTGATCATGATCAACGCGGATGGCCGGGTCATCAATTACTCGCGGCAGTGGCCGGTTCAAGCCATCAACGTCAGCGATCGCGACTTCTTCCAGTATTTGCGCGACCACAACGATCCGCGGCCGTTCATCAGCGTGCCGGTCCAGGCCCATGCGACCCAGCAGCGGACGTTTTATATCAGCCGCCGCGTGAACGACCCGCAAGGCAATTTCCTCGGCGTCGTCGAGGTCGCGATTTCGCCGAGCTATTGGGCGGGATCGTTTGGTCCGATCACAGTCGAAAAAGGTACGGTCGTGAGTTTCGTGCGGCGTGACGGCATTATTCTCGCGCGCTACCCGTATCTCGACTCCATGGTCGGCCACCAGCTGCCGGCCCAATCGCCGTGGTACGGACGCGTTGCCGACGGCGGCGGAACCTATCGCTCGCAACCCTGGACCGACGGGCTCGTCCGCATCATCAGCGTGCATCCACTCATCGAATTTCCGCTGGTGATCGACGTCAGCTTCGCGGAGCAGGCCGTGTTGGCCCATTGGCGATTCCAGACGCTGTGCATCGTCATCGGCGCGCTCGTCGTCGTGCTGGGCTTCGCGGTTCTGTTCTCGGCACTGGCGGAACAGTTCAAGCGTCTCGAGGGTCAGGCCAGCGAGTTGGCGGAGTCAGGCGATGCGTTGCGCGGTGCGAAAGAGGAAGCCGAGCATGCGAGCCGCGCCAAGTCGATGTTCCTCGCCAATATGTCGCACGAGATTCGCACGCCGTTGAATGCGGTGATTGGGTTTTCGCAGATCATTGAGCAGGGGATGTTCGGTCCGCAGCCGGCGCGGTACCGGGAGTATGCGACGCTGATCCGGCGCAGCGGCGAGCACCTGCTGACGATCATCAACGACATTCTGGACATCGCCAAGCTGCAGTCGGGCAAGACCGAGCTCAGGCTGGAGAGCTCGGCGCTGGCGCCGATCATCGACGAGGCGGTGCGGCTGGTGGCGCCGCGGGCCGAGACCGCCGGGCTGACCCTGGTGCAGGACATCGCCCCAGGCCTGCCGGCGGTGCGTGTCGACCTCACCCGTATCC
>DASQGX010000024.1:0-15515 GCA_035632395.1 Allostellaceae bacterium | reverse complement strand
TCAAGGCGAGCGAGCGGTTGAAGCAGCCGGCGGAAGCCGCTATATCCGGCCCGGCGGCGGGGTAGCTCAGCTGGTTAGAGCAGAGGAATCATAATCCTAAGGTCGCCGGTTCGAGTCCGGCCCCCGCTACCATCTCTCAGGCCGCGTCTGGCAGCGCTCGAAAATCGTTCGACCCCTTCAGTTCCAGATGAAGACGCCGTCGATGTGGCGCCAACTTTCCCACCGCTCAGGAGAGTGGCTCGCACCACCGGCCGCTGACCTGTTGCAATCTCCATCGGCTTGAGGCCATGGTGACGGCGAAAAAGGACGCTTTCGGAGGGGGAGATGTATCGGAATATTTTGATTGCGACCGATGGCTCGAAACTCGCAGCCGACGCGGCGCGGCAGGGCATCGCGCTCGCCAAGAGCCTCGGTAGCAAGGTCACCATCGTCACGGTCACAGAGCCGTTCTACTGGCAAGACGCCCACGTTCCTGCCGATCAGCAGCCTAATTATGTGCAGGCCGCGCAACGGGAGGCGAAATCCGTTCTGGCCGCGCTTGCCGAGGCCGCAAAGTCAGCGGGCGTTGCCTGCGAGACGGTTCATGTCGAGCACGGGCCGCCGTACGCGTCCATCATCGAAACGGCGCAGGCGAAGAAATGCGATCTCATTGTCATGGGCTCGCATGGCAGGGGCGGGGTTGCTGCGCTGGTTCTCGGCAGCCACACGCTGAAAGTGCTCACGCACTCCAAAATTCCGGTGTTGGTCTGCCGTTGAACTGAATCCGCGGGCGGTAGCATCGGCCTAGTGGCTGCGCGCGCCGCGGACCTGTCGATCGAGCGTGGCGACCTGCCCTACCATGCCGATCCAGATGACAAAAAATCCGGTCAGGATGATTCCCGCGGCGAAGGGCAGGGACGCGATCCATTGCATGACTTCGTTTACTTGGCTCATGCTGAACGACAACTTGTCGAGCCCGATCATGGTCAGGACTTGCTCGAACTTGCCGCCGGTCCAATAGCCGACGCGCAGCAGCGCGAGGCCCTGGTACGCGAGCGTGCCAAGGCCGACGACGACGGTACAACCGCCGAGCCAGGCAACGCCGACCCAGAATTTCGGTCCGGCGAACAGACCGAAGAGCAGGACCCCGAGGGCCACACAGGTGGTGAAAGTCAGCAGCTCGCTCATGGCGACACCTCGTCTTGACTGAGCGACACGACACACAAAACGTATCGCGGCGCCTCGGCAACGACGGTCGATCAAATTCGATCGTCGTCACACAGTCGTCGTTATGACGGGGTCGGGACGCGCTGCCAACTGCGCGTCGGTATTTGTCCGTTGGGATATCCGGCGAGGACCGGACGGTTACGCGCGCAAAACGGCGCGAAGCGCGCGTGATTCAATTCAGCAGCGCGCGATACGCCGCCGGTTTGGTTAACGCTTTGCAAAGATTTACCATGCGTAAACCATCAGCGGCCTGCAGCAAATTCCAGAAGAGATCGTCCGCGGCAACACAGACGGCGACGGCGTCCGATGCAGTGATGCGTTTAACGACCTCGAGCAGGCCGCGTTGGAAAGGCGCCTGCGCGATGTTGCAGCCAACGGCGCGCGCCAGCCGTGCGCAATCGATATGGGCCGGCGCAAAGCTGCGCTTGGCGACGGCGAACATCGGCAAATCGGTTTCGGAATCGCCGACGGCGAAGGTGTCATCCCGCCCGCGGCCGATCCACGCCAGCAGTGCAGCGAGGCCGGTACCTTTGTCGATGCCCTTGGCCAAAATCGTCGTGTCGATGGTCGTCTGGTGCACGGTTAGGCGATCGAGATTGCGCTCGGCAATGAGATTGCGTACGACGAGCTCGGGCAGCGGCACGGTGCCTTTGCGCGCGTAAGTGTAAGCACGGATCGAGCATTCGTACCCATCGTCGTGGAAAACGCCGGGAATCTTCTTGAGCGCCGCACGCAATGACGCAAGCTGTTCGTACGTAACGTCGTCGATCAGGCGGCGGCCTCGCTGCGCGGTCGCATCCCAGATATAGCCGCCGCACTCGGCGACGCCGCCAACGAAGCCGTAGGCGTCGCAGTAATCGCGAACCTGGTGCGCCGGTCGCGCCGTGTCGATGGCGATGGCGAAGCCGCGTGCGTGCAGCGAGGCAAGTGCCGAAACGCCGGCCGCGCTCGTCGACGGAAAGCCTAAGACACGGCGATCGACGACACCGTCAAGATCGAGCACGGCGAGCGGCGCGTGCCAATCGCGCGCCGCGGCGCGCGCAACGAGCGCGCCGCAAGTGTGCGCGCTCTCGCGTGTCAGGGAATTCCACGCTTTGATGTATTGCGCATTGAACTCATCGGCCCGGTGCGCGAGGTGGGTTTGCTTGACGATGCCGTCGAGCGCCGCCTGCCGCGTCCACAGGCCGACCATCAGCTTGCACAGGAACAGCCGCTCACCCTGCGGCGTATCGCCAGTTGCAGCGGCATAGTGATCGAGCAGCGCGCGTTCTTCGTCGTGCGTCAGGCCGAACTGTAAAGCCGTGTCGGCCAGATCGTAGACCGGATCGCACAGATTGAGCTCGTTCTTGCCGATGCCGTGGTGCTCGAAATCGGTTTTGAGCAGCCCCGCCGGTCCGGCAATCCACTCGTCCGCCGCCATGCGCCCGTCGATCAGTGCCGCTCGCGTCGTCAGGCGCTTGGCGATGCGCCGGCGCAGCGGCTCGGCCATCAAGCCGGCGACGCCGGGGCCATAGGCGTTGGAAAGCGTGTCGGCAAGCAACGTCAGGCCTTCGTGTTGCGCGTCCGTTGCATCCGGCGTCGCGATGGCGAGCTTGGCGGCGCGCGCGGCGACGTAGGCTGCTGCAGTTGAGACCCAGTTCTCGCGCGAAGCGTTTGACTGTTTCGTCGTCGCTGTCTGCGGCAGCCATTCGGTCAACAGAATGCCGTCGCGCAATCCGAGCAGCGGCGGAACACGGCCGGCGAGGCGGTCGGCAACGAGAAAGGCGGCATAACTGAGCCAACCCCAGCCGACGCTCTTGGCGAAGACGTAACGCATCTCGCTCGCGCCAGAGCCGGTTTCGAGGCGAACCGCATAGACGCGCTTGAGCCGGTAACGGCGGCAATCGCCCGAGCGGTATTCGAGCTCGGCGTTGAAGGCGGCGGCGGCCGGGTCGTTGATGATGTTGACGCTGCGGTAGCGGCGGGCGCGGAAATAGTCGGCGAGCCGGCTCTCGATCAACGCGCTGGACGCCAATAGCTGCGCCTTGTGCCATTCCTCAGGCGCGAGGGTGACGATCGTCTCGTTGGCGAACGCGGCGGCTTCCTTGTGCTCGCGCCAATCGCGCCGCAACGGATGAACTGGGAACAGGATGGTGCGCGCAGCGGCACCGAAACCGGCACGACGCAGCGCCTGCATCGCCATGCCGATGGTGTCGCCGCTGAACGGCGGATCGTCGATCAGTGCGGCGTGATAGCGGGCTTGCGCGAGGTTGCGCAGCCGTTGCGCTTCCTCGGCAGAGACGCCCTTGTTCGGACGGATGGTCGCGATCGCGATGTGCGCGAAGCCGTGCGCCTCGAGCCGCGCCCGCATCAGTGACGCGAAATAGACTCCGGCGGTCCGCAAGCCGACGACGACAACGGGCCGCGACCGGTCGGAATGCGCAGCGGCGAAACGATCCGCCAGCGCCAGCACGTCGAACTGGGTCAGGTCCTGTTTGCGGAAGGCCGAGGGAATGCGTACCGGCTCGGCCAATAGCGCGCGCGGCAAGGGATTCGTCAGGACGGCTGCGAGATCGGCCGTCGCTGTGGCCGGATCGGCGGTTTCAGTTGACGACAGCATCACAACGGGCCGCAGGAAGGTGGCGAGTGCGGTCTGCCATCTGTCGCGCCAGCGCCGCAGCGATTGCATTTCGCCGGCGCGGCTTAGCGTCATCAGCTTGCTCAGCGCGCGGAAAATGAACCGCGTACCCGGCAACCGCCCGAGCCGATGGGGCAGGCGCAGGATCGGACCGTGCAGCGCATCTTCGGCAGCGGTCAACAGGGCGCCGGCAAGCAGGAAGATATTGGTCGCCATCTCGTCGCGCTGCCAGGGTTCGGCTGGCGCGTTGAGCCGCGAAAGCTCGCGGCGAAGGTGGCCCGCGATGTCCGCGACGGTGCACAGCGGATTGAGCGACCACGGATAGTCCGCATAGAACGCGCGCTCGGCCGTCAGCGGCTCGCCGCCAAGCGTTGGAACCAGTGGCGCGGCGGCCGTCCGATCGTCGGGTCGAAGATTGCTGCGCGGCATTAGGGCATTCCGAATGGGATTACCGCGTACGCCGCCGGAACAGTGCTTCGAGCTTGTGGAACGTCCACTGCATGAATGGCAGCACTGCGATCAGGAACGGTCCGGGCGAGCGGCCGGACGTTGCCAGGATGGTTTGGATGACGCGGCGGTCGAGCCAGATCTGTTTGGTCAGCGCCGGTCCCGGCGCCGAGCACGAATCCATCCAGCGGATCCAGCTGTGGCGGTGCACTTCGGCGATGTTTTCGAGCTCGAGCAAAACACCGGGCGAGAACCGCGCCTGGGCTTCGTCGAACGCAACCTTGAACGCGAAGGAGCCGTTGCGGCAGAGGAAATTGCACAACTGTGCGATCGGCTTGCCGTTCAGCGACAGCGCCAGCATCATCAGACGGCCACGCCGGAACGCCTCGTGCAGCGTCTCGACGAAGAATTGCTTCTGCGGCGGATTGCACGACAGCGCGGTACCCTCGCGGCCCTTCCAGCCGCTGGCTTCAAGACGGAGGAAATCCTCGGTCCAGGCGGCGATGTCGCCGTCGCCCGGGAGCATGGCGTAATCGAGCGTCCCCTGGCGGCCAAGCGCACTTTCCTGCTGCCGCAGCGTCCGGCGTTTCTTGGTCGACAGCGCCGCGTCGAGATAAGTCTTGGCGTCGGCGTGCGGCCGCAGCAGCGCCCGCGTGCTGCTCTCGAGCGTCAGCGTTGGATGGCGATACCCTTCGAGGAATTCGACGAAGGCCTTCCACAACGGACCGTCGCCCGAAATGCCGCCGAACTCAATCAGGATCGAGCCGCGCGGATCGCCGGCTGCCCAATCGAACACGGCTTGGAAGCAGGCTTGCGCGGTGTCGGCGCGGACCAGTGGGCTGCACAGGAAGCAGTGCATGTGCTTCCAAAGGCGCAGCGCGCTGACCGGCAGGTTCTTGTAGTGGTTCTGCCGTTCCAGCGGAAAGAAGCCGCACAACACCGGCGGTTCGCTGGTGTCCGATGCTTGCGTGTAGACGAACAGAAACAGCAGGTCGGTGCCGCCGCGCAGATGGCGTAGCGCCGGAAGCAGCATCCAGGGCTCGTAGAAGACGTTGGGTTCGAGTGCGGCGGTCGACAGCTCCTCCCATGCCGCGCGATGCCGCTCGAGGCCGACCAGGTCGCGCTCGACGACGACAGTCAGCGCCGCGGCCTTGTCGATGCGGCGGACCTTGCTGTCGTCTGGCTCGCGCGCAGGCGGTGGGGCGAGCTTCGGCGCCAACGGGACTGCAGGTTCGGCCATGGCGCTCACGCGGTCTCGGCGTCCAGCGCGCGGCGCGACTTCGTCAGTTTGGCGAAGGCGCGTCCCATCAAATCGCCGATCTCGGCAAATCCTGGTTTCGGGTCGTCGAGCGTCAAACTGTCCCAGCGTTCGCGCAGCGTCAGGATGTTGGTGACGGTCTCGGCTGCGACCGCGGGCAGGTTTTTGGTAGCGAGCGTTGGATCGCTGCGGTCGGCGTGAAGATTGGCGATCTGCCATTCGAGGTCGAGCGGCAGATTGCGGCAGAACAATCCGCTCCGATAACGCTGCGGGAAATCGCGGCGGCTGGTGGTGAGGAATTCAAACAGCGCCAGAGGAAAATCTGCGCCGGCGGCGACGCTCAGCGGCAGCGAGCCCCAGAATCGCGAATTGACCTCGACGAAGATCCAATCGCCGGTCGCAGGGTTGACTTTGAACTCCACCATCGCCACGCCGCTGTAGCGCAGCGGCTGCAAGATGCGCAGCGCGGCGTCGAGCAGTTCAGGCGATAATGGAACGCTCTTGCGATAGGTGCTCTGGCCGCCCTCGAGCGGCTCGTGCACGCGGACGTGCTGGAAGGCGAGCAGCTTTTCGCCGCGATCGAGCAGCAATTCGATGCCGGCGCCGTGGCCGATGAAATTCTGCTGCGCCGCAACCGGCCCGTGCGCGAGGAATTTCGGCACGAGGCGCAGCAGCTCGGCTTCGCTGTGCGCCTTGCGCACCGCGAGGCCTTGCGTCGGATGGTCGAAGGTGCGGCGTGGCTTAAGCACGAGCGGTGCGCCCAGCTGCCGCCACGCCTCGCGGGCGCCGTCGAGATCGGTGATGGCCATCTCGCGCGGCAGGCGTACGCCTGCGGAACGCGCGAGCTCGTTGGTCCGATGCTTGTCGAACAGCACGGCCACGGCGTCGTCGTTTGGCGTGTAGATCCGGCCGAAATGCTCCAGATCGGCGCGATGCCGATTCAGAGCCAACGTGTCGATGTCGGTGCACGGGATGACGAGATCGAAGCGCTCGCGGCGCATCAAATCGGCCAGCGCCGTTTTCCAGCTCAAGTCAGCATCGCTGTAAGGCGGCAGATCGTGCGTCGCGCGGACGTAACGCGAGCGGGACGAGATGCAATTTGGCCGCGTCCAGGCGGTGTGCACTTCGACGCCGCCGCGGCCGAGCGAACGGATCACCGCCAGCACGGTCCGCGAGACGCTCGAGAGGACGAGGGCCTTCTTCATCGTTCGGTCATCCGCCGCGTCGCCGGCACGGCACGCCGACCGGCGCCGTCACCCCGACCGGCCTCTATAACATTCGGAAGGTAAATGGCCGGTTGCGCGCTGGCCGCTGCCGGCCGCTGTCGGAAATTCTGACAATGCGCCCGAACCGTTTCGCAGCGGCGGTGGCAAACCCTTTCGAACCTTGACGATTTTTCTCTGGCACGCGGGTTGCTGATTGACCGGCAAAAGCCGTCAAAAGCCACCACTGGGAAAGGTCCGTCCATGGTTAATGTTCTTTGGTTCGCATTGAACCTAGTCATGCTGGTTGTCATCGCAGTTGCGCTCAACGCCGCCAGCTTTGTTCTGCGGGCATTGGGCTTCGGCCGACGCGCCGATTTGCGTTTCGGGGAACCGTTCACGCGCTCGTAACCCGGCACGATGATCAGCCGGCCGCCCGACGGCGTTCGCCGGGTAGCTGTGCGGTTTGCAACGGCGTGCGCCCAGAAGCCAAGGTCATCGCGCGATAGATTTCGTGCGCCGATGCCGGCCGTCCACCGATCTCGCCCATGAAGAATTCGAGATAGCCGTCGAGCCAAGCGAGGAAATTCTCGAGGTCGGCGCGCGTCCGCACATAGGGCGTGTGACCGACGCCGAGCGATGGGCTGTGATAGCTGGCGACGAAGACCTGCTGCTCGCCGCGCTTGACCAGCGCGCGCGTCAGCCGCTTGGCTTCGGTGAGCGTCACGCCCTCGGGGCTGAGCCGGATGCGGTCGAGCAGCCGCGCCCGCGCGCAGATCGCCGTCGCCCGCAGCCGCACGCCGCGCGTGCCGCCGATCCAAGGAAACACCGCCTCGCCGAAGCGATGCAGCAGGCCGAGAAAACCTGTGGTGAGTGGAATCTCCAGTAGGCGGTCGCCGGCGCCGAACCAGAATGGATCGGGCGAACAATGACGGAAATCCGGACCGGCGATACGCCGCAGGTCGGTCCACGGCAGGACGCTGGAATCGATCAGGAAGCCGAGCTCTTCGAGCAGCGCCCGGGTCTCGGCGTCGGCGCCATAGCGGCCGGCGCGATAGATCGTCGGAGCAACGCCCAGATTGCGCTCGATCGTGTCTTTGAGGATCGCCAGCTTGCGGCGTTCGAGGTCACGCGGCAGGTTGCAGGCGAAGGAATGCTCGTCGGTGACGTCCTCTTCAACCGGCGGCGTCACCCAGGGGTGCAAATGCGCGCCGATGTCACAGCGTCCATCGGCGAGGAACTCGCACAACGGTGAGTAGCCGGCAGGCTGCGACGCGACTGGATAGTCGACCAGGTAGACCGGCTTGACGCCATAGCGATCGAAGATCGTCTGTGCGCGCCATTGATGTTTCATCGCTGTGACGCCACGGGCGTCGCTCGAGAAACTCCGCCCCCAGTCGAACTCCTCTTCGGTGTCGATGAAGACGAGCAGCTGCGGCGGCATCCCGGCCGGCAGCCGGGCTGCGTGTGGCGTACGGCTCATGGGATGGCGGATCATGTAGCCCGTCGTCCGAAGGCTGGAAGCGGCAGGCGCCGCGCAATGGCGCGCACCAGCGTTGCCTCCGGACCTTCCGCGCAGCCTGTGACTGCCCACAACGCGATGAGCAGCACGGCATAAATACCGGCACCAGCAATGGCGGCGACGCCCAACTGCGCCAGCGCGCCAGAAATCGTAACGGCGGCTGGACTCCACGCGAGGCCAAGCGAGCCCAGGATCAGCGCCATGCCGGCGGTCGCCAGCGCGCAGCGCCAGCTTTCGCGCATCAGTACGCCGATGCGGAATCCGGTGACGCGTCCGAGCACGAAAAGATAAATCGCGGCTTCGAGCCCCAGGGCAATGCCCATAGCCCAGGCCAAACCCGCCAATCCGCCGAAGATCACGCCGGCCAGGAGCATGGGCACGCGCAGCAGCGCCATGGCGGCGGTCGTGAACGTGGTGATCTTCGGATTGCCGACCGCCATCACGCCGAGCGCGCCAATGTTGGTGATCACCGAGAACGCAGCGAACGGGCCCATGATCGCCACCAGCGGCACGCCGGCGAGCCACGTTGCACCCAATGTGACGCGAATAAGCGGCGCAGCCACCAGCGAGATGCCGACGCCGGCCGGCAGGACGATGCACAAAGTCGCGCTCATTGCCTTCGCCAGTGTGTCGGACGAACCCTGGCCGCTGTGATGGATCGCCGACAGTCCGGCGTATAAAGCGCGACCCACTGGTTCGACGAACTCGCTGATCGGCAGCAGCGCGACTTCGAGCGATGCCGAGAACAAGCCGACGGCGCTGGTGTTCATCAGCCGGCCGAGGATGAATGAGTCCGAGCGCTCGCGCGCGAAGCCGGCAACGCTCGTGCCCCAGATCCATGACGACATGCCGAGCATGCGCCGCCACGCAACCAGCGTCAGGCGCGGGCGGAACGGGTGCATGGCATAGCTGAGCACGACGCGCGTGACGCGCAGCACGACGATGCCGGCGACCAGCGACCAGTAACTGTGGGTGGCGACGGCGGCGCCGATGGTCACGGCGACCGAGGCGACGCGCGGCACGACGAAGAGAATGAAATCGCGGTCGAAGCGGAAGTGGCGGCGGAACTCGAGCGTGCCGACATTCTCGCAGCTCTCGAGCACGAGCAGGGGGCCGAGGATCAGAAGGATCAGGCCCAGCCGCTCGTCGCCGAAAAAGCGGCCGACGGGATAGGCGGCGGCAACGATGATCAGGCCGGCGATACCGGTGCGGATGAGGCCGATGGTGAAGCCGGTGCTGTAATAGACTTCATCGGGCTGCTTTTCGCGCAGCATCACGTCCTGTATGCCGAGCGTGGCCATGGCGTCGATTGCGCGGGCGAAGGCACCGGCAAGCGCGACAAGGCCGAAATCCATCGGCGACAGCAATCGCGCGAGCACGAAGGTGCTGAGCGCGCCGAGGGTGCGGGTGAGAAACCGCCAGGTCACCATCCAGCTGGCGCCACGTACGGTCTTGGCGGCGAGTGAGCCTGTTGCGGCGGTGGTGGCACCGCTGCCGCTGTCGCTATCACTGTCCAGGGTGTTGACCATCGCGCGAAGAGAATTCCGTGCGCGCCACCGCGCGCGTCGCGGAAACCTTAAGCGGCGGTGCGTAAATTTGGCGTTATTGGCCGCGGTTTGCTGCGCCGCGCATGGTTAATGCGTTCCGGCGATTCCGGCGCGTTGCGCCGCGAATATCGCTCGGCATTTTAGGGCTAACGACAGGTTAAGGCCGAAACGTCAGCCCGAACGATAGAGTGGCAGCTTCGTGCCGGCAGCCGTGCGCTCGACCATCACCGCGCGGCGGAAGCGGAACAGCTTCGCCGGCCGGCCGCCGGTCGCGGTAGCGACCTTTCCAGTCTCCTCGACCAGGCCCTGCTGCTCGATCAGGCGGCGGAAATTCTGCTTGTGCAGCCGCTGGCCGGCGAGGGCTTCGACCGCGCGCTGCAGTTGAAAGAGCGTGAAGCTCGCGGGCATCAATTCGAAGACCACCGGCCGGTATTTGATCTTGGCGCGCAGCCGGGCGATGCCGGTAGCCAGGATCCGGCGGTGATCGTGCATCATCGGCGTTCCGGCAGTTACATCGGTCTTGCCGGAATCGTCGCGGGCTTCGGGTACGATGCCGGCTTCCCATAGGAGCTCGTAACGCTGCAGCACGAACTCCTCGTTCCAGCCATGCGGCTTGGCGCCAAAGGCCACGTCGATGCGTTCGCGCCGCTCGCGCGCCAGCGGCGGCGTACCTTGCCGCGCCCATGGACGCAATCGCGGCAGGATCGTGCCGGCGATCATGGGCGGCGCACCTTGGCGCCAATCCTCCCACGGAAAATATTGATACCAATTGTGCCACGTCGCGGACGCGGCATCGCCGTCGCTACGCTCGCGCGTCAGGCCGAGATAGCTAATGGAGATCCGGCGGTCGACGGCCTCCTCGCGCGTACGCTCGCGGTCGGCGAAGGTGTAGAGTTGCTCGACGTATCCGAGCGCGTGATCGGTCTGGTCCTCGACCCACGAGCGCACGCCGCTCTGCAAGGTGTGGTGGCGCGATTGCAGAGGACCCGAGGGCAGGGCCTCACCGTTGTGCAAGGTAAGCACGCGCGGCTCGTCTGCCGTCACGGCGACGATCACCGCGGTCAGCTCGACCGCCAGCGTGCCCCGCGCCAATAACGGCGGGTGCTCGCTGCCGTTATCGCCTCGGATTGTCGCCGTCACCCCGCATCCACCTCGTCTTGACAGCCATTATAGTCAATCATAGCATAAGTCGTTCGCAGGGCGCCCGCGCCCGTTTTCTTTGCGCCTTGAAATGCTCAAATAGAGTATAACGATGCCTGATACGATAGCACTCGAACGGCTTTACGAACGGGTTCGCCAGGTTGTTCCGCCGATCGAATGGCCGGTTTTCGCCGACGACATTGCGGCGATCCTGGCGTTGAAGCGCGAACGTGACGCCGTGATTCTGGCGCACAATTACCAGACACCCGAGATCTATCGCTGTGTCGCCGACATCACTGGCGACAGCTTGGTCTTGGCACGCGAGGCTGCCAAGACGTCGGCGCGGGTCATCGTACTCGCCGGCGTGCAGTTCATGGCCGAGACCGCCAAGCTCCTCAATCCCGACAAGACGGTGCTGATCCCTGATCGTCAGGCAGGGTGCTCGTTGGCGGAATCGATTACGGCGGACGACGTGCGGCTGCTACGCCAGCATTATCCCGGCGTACCGGTAGTCAGCTACGTCAACACCTCGGCCGCCGTGAAGGCCGAGTCCGACATCTGTTGCACGTCGGGGAACGCCAAACGCGTCGTCGAATCTCTCGGCGTGCCGTGCGTCATCATGCTGCCCGACGAATATCTCGCGCGCAACGTCGCGGCCGAAACCGAGGTCGAGATCGTCGCCTGGCACGGCCACTGCGAGGTGCACGAGCGCTTCACCGCCGCTGAGATCCATTCGCTGCGCGCCGAGCATCCCGACATCGTCGTGCTGGCGCATCCGGAATGTCCGCCGGACGTGGTCGCCGCCGCGGACTTTGCGGGCTCGACGGCGGCCATGTCCAATTACGTCGCAACCAAGCATCCGGCGCGCGTCGTGCTGCTGACCGAATGCTCGATGAGCGACAATGTCGCGCTCGAGCATCCGGAAACCGCCTTCGTGCGGCCGTGTAATCTTTGCCCGCATATGAAACGCATCACCTTGTCCAACATCCGGCACGCGCTCGAAAACCTGACGCATGAGGTGACGATCGATCCGGCTATCGCCATACCGGCGCGGCGGGCCGTCGAGCGCATGTTGGCGGTATAACGCCCATGGCCGCGAGCCCAACGGTTGCCGCGGGCTGTCCGGTCGTTATCGGCGCCGGTATCGCCGGTCTGATGACGGCGCTGTATCTCGCGCCGGAGCCCGTCATCGTCCTGGCTAAGGCGCCGCTCGGCTCAGGCTGTGCCAGCGCCTGGGCGCAAGGCGGCATCGCCGTCGCCCTCGGGGAGGACGACGATCCTGCACGCCATGCTGCCGATACGATGGCCGCCGGCGACGGGTTGTGTGACGCCGGTACGGTCGAACGCATTACCGCTTCCGGTCCGGCGGCGCTGGCCGAACTGGCTCGCCACGGCGCCGCATTCGACCGCGCGCCGGATGGGCGCTATAGGCTCGGCCTCGAAGCCGGCCACGGCCGCCGCCGCATCGTTCATGCTGCCGGCGACGGCACTGGCCGGGCGATCACGATGGCGCTGGTGCAAGCGGTCCAGCGAACGCCATCGGTCACCGTACTCGAGGGAGTCGAGGCGCGGCGGCTGATCGTCGAAGACGGCGCGATCGTTGGCGTGCTCGCGGCGGCCGATGACAAGCCCATTCTGCTGCCGACGGCCCGCGTCGTGATTGCCACCGGCGGTATCGGCGGCCTGTACCGCGAGACCACCAATCCGCTGACGGCGATTGGACAGGGTCTGGCGCTTGCCGCCCGGGCGGGCGCGGCGCTCGCGGATATGGAATTCGTCCAGTTCCATCCAACCGCGCTGGCCGCCGGTCAAGATCCGATGCCGCTAGTCAGCGAAGCGGTACGCGGCGAGGGTGCGTTGCTGGTCGACGCGGCCGGCCGCCGGATCATGGCCGATTACCCACGGGCCGAACTCGAGCCGCGCGACATCGTTGCGCGCGCGGTGTGGCGCGAAACCGCGGCCGGCCGTCGCGTGTTTCTCGATGCACGGCGCGCGCTTGGCGGCCGGTTCGCCGAACGGTTTCCGGGCGTCGCGGCTGCGTGTCGGGCCGCTGCCATCGATCCCGCGATCGATCCAATTCCGGTGCGCGCGTCGGCGCATTATCACATGGGCG
The DNA here is from genome assembly GCA_035632395.1 of Allostellaceae bacterium. Classification (GTDB taxonomy): domain Bacteria; phylum Pseudomonadota; class Alphaproteobacteria; order ATCC43930; family CGMCC-115725; genus REEB95. The sequence goes on along the minus strand of DASQGX010000024.1, from coordinate 2,463 downwards.
GTATCGCGGTTGACGCGACCGGACACAGTTCACTTGCTGGCCTCTGGGCGGTCGGCGAAGCCGCTGCCACCGGCCTGCACGGTGCGAATCGCCTCGCCAGCAATTCGCTGCTCGAAGCCTGCGTTGTCGGCCGGACGGTTGCGGATTCGGTCGGCGGGGCAACGCCACGGCCGACGCGGCCGGCTATTGTGCCGTCCCTGCCGCCGGCGTCGCGGGCTGACGGCGTTCGCGGAATCATGGCACAGCACGTTGGCGTGTTGCGCGATCGCGACGGGCTGAACGCAGCGCTGGAAGCGTTGGCGCCGCTCGCGTTCGGCATTGGTGCGGAGGCTGATCCGGCCCTCGTCGGTCTGTTCGTCGCGGCGGCGGCGTTGCAGCGGGAGGAGAGCCGCGGCAGTCATGCGCGCACCGACTTCCCCGAGCATTCTTTTGCCGGCGCGCGCCGCTCGCAGCTACGCCTCGTCGATGTGAAAAGCCTGCTCGACGTCGAGGACAAGCGTGTCGCGGTCGGAGCCTAGACCATGACCGTGCCGCCGCTGCCGGCCATCATGATCGAGCCGCTGGTCTGCGCAGCGCTCCTCGAGGATCTCGGCCGCGCCGGCGATATCACAACAGATGCGATCGTGCCGGTTGATATGCGCGCAGCGACAGCGCTCGTCGCGCGGAAAGCCGGCGTTGTCGCCGGACTTGACTGTGCGGCGATTGCGTTTCGGCTGATCGAGCCGGCGCTCAAAATCGAAATCCTGCGGCCCGACGGCAACGCCATTACCGCCGGCGAAACCATCGCGACAATCACCGGTCCGACGCGCGGCATCCTGACCGCCGAGCGCGTCGCGCTCAATTTCATTTGCCACCTCAGCGGCATCGCGTCGGCAGCATCGGCGATCGTCCAGTCAATCAAAGGTCATCGCGCGCGCTTGGTCTGTACCCGCAAGACTATGCCGGGCCTACGCGCCTTGCAGAAATATGCGGTGCGCGTCGGCGGCGGCTTCAACCATCGCTTCGGTCTCGATGACGGCGTGCTCATCAAGGACAATCATATTGCCGCGGCCGGCAGTCTCGCTGCGGCGGTGGCGCGCGCCCGTGCAGCCATCGGCCATTTGGTCAAGATCGAGCTCGAAGTCGATACGCTGCAGCAGCTCGACGAGGCGCTGCAGCTCAAAGTCGACGCCGTGCTGCTCGACAATATGAGCCCCGACGATTTGCGGCGCGCCGTCGCCCTTGTTGGCGGCCGGCTTGTCACAGAGGCGTCGGGTCGCATCACGCCGGAGACAGCGCCCGCCGTCGCGGCCACAGGTGTCGATCTTCTGTCGAGCGGCTGGCTCACCCATAGCGTCACGGCGCTCGACATCGGACTCGACTGGCGCTAGGCCCGGCGCCGCCGGTGTCCAATGGTAGCGCTTGCGGTGTAGCCGGTTTTCGCCGTTTGATCGCGGGCGATGACCAGTCTGGCGGGGTCGTACGACGTGCTGGTAGCGGGCGGCGGCAATGCAGCGCTGTGCGCCGCGATCGCCGCCCGTGAAGCCGGCGCCAGCGTTGTGCTGGTCGAGCATGCGCCGCGCGCGTTCCGCGGCGGCAACAGCCGGCATACGCGCAATTTCCGGATCATGCATGCCGCGCCGACCGCGACCCTGACCGAAGCTTACCTCGAAGACGAGTATTGGGACGACCTGCTACGGGTCACCGGCGGTGCAACCGACGAGGTGCTGGCGCGGCTGGCCGTCCGCGAATCGGCGCCGGCGCTGGCGTGGATGGCGAGCCACGGCGTCCGCTTCCAGCCGTCACTCACCGGGACTCTCAGCCTGTCGCGCACCAACGCATTCTTCCTCGGTGGCGGCAAGGCCTTGCTCAACGCCTATTACCGGATGGCCGAGCGGCTCGGCGTCGTCATCCGCTATGATACAGAGGTCCGGGATGTGCGCCTGCGCAATGGCGCAGTCGATTCGGTCGAAGTTGCGTCGGCCGGCGAAAGCCTGACGTTGCGCGCCAAGTCGGCCGTGGTGGCGGCGGGCGGCTTTCAGGCCAATATCGAATGGCTCAAGCAATATTGGGGCGCCGCCGCCGACAATTTCCTGATTCGCGGTACGCCCTATGCGAAAGGCCGGGTTCTGCGCAATCTGCTCAACCAGGGCGCGATGCCGGTCGGCGATCCGATACAATGCCACGCGGTTGCGATCGATGCGCGTGCGCCGAAATTCGACGGGGGCATCGTCACCCGTCTCGACGCGATTCCGTTCAGCATCGTCGTCAACCGCGACGCGCGGCGTTTCTACGACGAGGGCGAGGATCTATGGCCCAAGCGCTACGCCATCTGGGGCCGCCTGATCGCGCAGCAGCCAGGCCAGATCGCCTATGCGATCACCGACGCGAAAGCCCTGACACTGTTCATGCCGTCAATGTATCCGGCAATCACCGCGGCGACGATCGACGAACTCGCCGACAAGCTCACACTCGATCGCGTGG
>DASQGX010000023.1:0-11715 GCA_035632395.1 Allostellaceae bacterium | reverse complement strand
TGTCTCGAAAAAGAAGGGGGCGCGGCGCGAACCGCGCCCCCCAATTTCTGCCTCAGTCACGGTGCCGGCCGGGAGGCTGTAGCCGGAGAACCGCGTTGCGATCAACTACAGCCGCTGGTGCTGCCGCAGGTCTCGCATTTGAGGCAGGTCCCGTTGCGGACCAGGGTGAAGTTGCCGCACTCGCCGCAACTGTCGCCCTCGTAACCCTTCATCCGCGCCGCCTTAATCTGCTCAAGGCGAACATCCACAGTCTTGACGGTCTCGATCTCAACGGCAACGTCGTGTCCGACCGCGACATTGCCGGCGCCGCTGCGCGCCACCACCGTGGGCTGCGCCGCCGCGGCCTGCACCGCCTGGCCGCCGTGCACGACGGTCAGCTTCTTGCGGATGAAGCCGGTCGACGCGACTTTCTGCACCACCGCCGCGACGTCCGACTTGCCGCCGTCGCCGGGCAGGTTCGATTCCGCCGCGCCTTTGCCCACCGTGTCCGGCAGGACGTCGGCCGGCTGGACATGCGCCAAGTCGCTGCGGCCGAGGTACGAGATCGCCAGCTCGCGGAAGATGTAGTCGATCAGCGACGTCGCCATCTTGATGGTGTCGTTGCCTTCGACGATACCGGCGGGCTCGAAGCGGGTGAAGGTGAATGCCTCGACGAACTCTTCGAGCGGCACGCCATATTGCAGGCCGATCGAAAGCGCGATCGCGAAATTGTTCATCAGTGAACGGAAGGCGGAACCTTCCTTGTGCATGTCGATGAAAACTTCTGCCAGCTTACCGTCCTCGTATTCGCCGGTGCGCAGGTAGACCTTGTGGCCACCGACGATGGCCTTCTGGGTATAGCCCTTGCGCCGTTGCGGCAGACGCCGACGTTCACTCTTTTGCGCGACGCGCTCGATGACGCGTTCAACGATACGCTCCGCGACGACCGGCACGCGCTCGGCCGGCGTCTTTTCCATCAGCTCGGCGACCGCGTCGTCATCCGCGTCGTCGTCGATCAGCGCCGATTGCAGCGGCTGCGACAGCTTCGAACCGTCGCGATAGAGCGCATTGGCCTTGAGGCCGAGCTTCCAGGACAGCATGTACGCGTCCTTGCACTGCTCGACTGTCGCCAGGTTTGGCATGTTTATAGTCTTCGAGATCGCGCCGGAGATGAACGGCTGTGCCGCCGCCATCATGCGGATGTGGCTCTCGACCGACAGCGAGCGCTTGCCGATGCGACCGCACGGATTGGCGCAATCGAACACCGGCAGGTGCTCGGTCTTCAGATGCGGTGCGCCTTCGAGCGTCATGGCGCCGCAGCAGTAGGTGTTGGCCTGATCGATCTCAGCCTTGCTGAAGCCCAACGCCACCAGCATGTCGAATGACACGTCGTTGAGCTCCGCGTCGGTGAAGCCGAACGCCGCACGGCAGAATTCTTCGCCCAGCGTCCACTTGTTGAACGCGAACTTGATGTCGAATGCCGTCGCCAACTGGCTTTCCAGCGCTTCAAGGGCGCTTTCGGTGAAGCCCTTGGCCTTGAGCGCGGCGTGGCTGAGTGCGGGCGCATCCTTGAGCGTGCCGTAACCGACGGCGTAACGGGTGATCGCCTCGATCTCTGGCGCGTTATACCCGAGCTTGGCGAGCGCCTCGGGCACGACGCGGTTGATGATGCGGAAGTAACCGCCGCCAGCCAGCTTCTTGAACTTCACCAGCGCAAAATCCGGCTCGATGCCGGTGGTGTCGCAATCCATCACCAGCCCGATCGTGCCGGTTGGCGCGATGACGGTCGCCTGTGCATTACGATAGCCGTGCAGTTCCCCGAGCTGCAGTGCGTGGTCCCAAGCTTGGCGCGCCGCTTGAACGAGATTGCGGTCCTGGCAATTGACGGCGTCGAGAGGCACCGGCGGTACTGACAGGTCTTCATAACCGTCGCGCTCGCCGTAGGCGGCGCGGCGATGATTGCGGACGACCCGTAGCATCGCTTGGCGGTTCTTGGCGTAGCCGGGGAATGGACCGAGCTCGCCGGCCATCTCGGCCGAGGTCGCATAGGCGACGCCGGTCATCACCGCGCTGAGGGCGGCGCACAGCGCGCGGCCTTCGTCGCAATCGTACGACAGGCCCGACGCCATCAGCAGGCCGCCAATATTGGCGTAGCCGAGGCCGAGCGTGCGGAACTCGTAGCTGAGCTTGGCAATCTCGCGCGACGGAAACTGGGCCATCAATACCGAGATCTCAAGCGCGATCGTCCACAGACGAACCGCATGCTCGAAGGCCGGCGTATCGAACACGCCGCCTTCACGACGGAACGTCATCAGGTTGAGCGACGCCAGGTTGCACGCCGTGTCGTCGAGGAACATGTATTCCGAGCACGGATTGGACGCATTGATGCGGCCGGACTCGGGGCAGGTGTGCCACTCGTTGATCGTCGTATCGTATTGCAGGCCAGGATCGGCGCTCGCCCAGGCGGCGTAGGCGATCTTGTCCCACAACTCGCGCGCGTCGACAGACTTGTGCAGCTTGCCGTCGGTTCGGCGGATCAATTCCCACTTGCCGCCCTTGAGGACGCGATCGAGGAAGTCGTTGGTGACGCGCACCGAATTGTTCGAATTCTGGCCGGCGACGGTGAGATAGGCCTCGCTGTCCCAATCGGTGTCGTAAGTACGGAAATCAACCGTTTCGAAACCCTGCTGCGCGAATTGGATGACGCGCTGGACATAATTCTCCGGAATCATCGCCTTGCGCGCGGCCTTGATCTCGCGCCGCAGCGTCAGGTTGCGGCTCGGATCGAAGCGTGCGTCGCCGAGCGCCTGGGCGGCCGGTCCGTGGCACGCTGCCATGATCAGGTTGAGATGTTTTTGCGCCAGCTTGGAGCCGGCGACCAAGGCCGCAACTTTCTGCTCCTCGATCACCTTCCAGTTGATGTACGCCTCGATGTCGGGATGGTCGATGTCGACCGTTACCATCTTGGCGGCGCGGCGCGTGGTGCCGCCGGACTTGATCGCGCCGGCAGCACGGTCGCCAATTTTGAGGAAGCTCATCAGGCCCGACGAACGGCCGCCGCCCGAGAGTTTCTCTCCATCGCCACGAAGCCTGGAAAAATTCGAGCCGGTGCCTGAGCCGTACTTGAATAGCCGCGCCTCGCGCACCCATAGATCCATGATGCCACCTTCGTTGACGAGATCGTCGGCGACAGACTGGATGAAGCAGGCGTGCGGCTGTGGATGCTCGTAGGCGCTTTTCGACGCGGTTAGCTCGCCGGACTTGTAGTCGACGTAGTAGTGGCCTTGCGCCGGTCCGTCGATGCCATAGGCCCAATGCAAGCCGGTGTTGAACCATTGCGGCGAATTGGGCGCCGCCATCTGGCGGCACAGCATGAAGCACATCTCGTCGTAATAGGCGCGGGCATCGGCTTCGCTGTCGAAATAGCCGCCCTTCCAGCCCCAATAAGTCCACGTGCCCGCTAGGCGGTGGAACACCTGCTTGGCGCTACGCTCGCCCTCGCTGCGCTCGGCCGCCGGCAGCTTTTCCAGCGCCTTGGTGTCGTCCGTCATGCGCCACAGCCACGCTGGCACATCAGATTCTTCGACCGCCTTCAGCCGGCTTGGCACGCCGGCCTTGCGAAAGTATTTTTGCGCCAGAATGTCGCAAGCGACCTGACTCCAATCCGCCGGCACTTCGATGTCGGGCAAATAAAAAACCCGCGACCCATCGGGGTTGCGGATTTCGCTGGTGGCTGACTTGAACGTGATCCCCTGATAGGGGTCTTGGCCGGCCGCGGTGAATCGACGGTCGATACGCATATGCTAAATCCCCCCGACGCCAACGTGACAATTCCCCTGCGTCGAGCCACACAACATGTTGTGCAACTGCAAACGCAGAATCAAAATGTTGGCAGAACCATCTGACACGTTCAACTAGATTTTGTGTCTCGCGCGCTTATGCCGCAAAATGTAGTAGGAGCAACGGCTTATCCACAGGCGAAAAACCCGGTCGCGTAACCGCGAGCGAAGAAAGCCATAAAATCCATTCCAACTAGTAGCTTAGGCGTCATTATTCAGACACAGAATGAGCGGCACTGGCGCCGCTGTGAATGGTCCGTTTTGGTGCGCGATCAAAGGCACAAGTGTATCGCAATGGCTCCATCTTCAAACACTTGCCGTTTGAATTGTATCTGGGTCAGCGCGTTTGAACGGACTTGCAGTCGCCGACGCGCAGACGATCGAGCGCCGACGGAAATGCAACGCAACGCGCGCGCTTCGCGCGAACGATTTCGCGGTTAACCCCGCGGCCTGGACGCGCAAGCGGCACGGTGCCATAGTCGCGCGCGTTTCCGCCGGCCATGCCGGCAAATGCGCGTACGTTTCGGGACGGCAATGACCATCGGCACACGACTCTTCACGTGGTTCAAAGGCGAACTCGTCGGCACCGACACCTTCGGCAACCGGTATTATCGCGAGCGCGGCCACCGGCCGCTCAAACGCGGCGGCGGGCGCGACAGCCGGGAGCGCCGCTGGGTGATTTATCAGGGCGATGAAGACGCCTCCCGCGTGCCGCCGGTTTGGCATGGGTGGCTGCACCATACGACCGATCAGCTGCCGGCCGATGCCGACAAGCCGCTTTATCCGTGGCAAAAGCCGCATCAGCCGAATCTGACCGGCACGCCGGACGCCTATCGTCCGTCCGGTTCGGTGCTCAAAGGTGGGCCGCGCGCCCGCGCCACTGGCGATTACGAACCCTGGACGCCGGAATAATGATTCTCCAAGCTGCGAAGCTATTCGGGCAGCAACGATCGCCTGTCCCGCGCAGTCCGCAAGGAGCCCAACTGCCATGAGCCGCAATGCCGTCGAGACCATCATGGGCGCGGTCGTCCTGGTCGTAGCCGCGGTCTTCTTGTTCTTCGCCTACACAACGACGCAGGTAAACGCCACCGGCGGCACGCAGTACACTGCGCAATTCGATCGCGTTGACGGCCTGCGTGACGGCAGCGACGTCAAGATCAGCGGCATCAAGGTCGGCACGGTCGAATCCCAGGCGCTCGATCCGAAAACTTTCCTCGCCACTATCACGATTAGCATCGATCCGCGGATCAAACTGCCGGATGATTCGGTGGCGGTGATCGCGTCGCCCGGACTGTTGGGCGACAATTTCGTCTCGATCGAGCCGGGTAACGACGATAAGGTAATTGCGCCGGGCGGCCGCATCACGCACACACAGGCGGCAATGAACCTCCAATCGCTCATCGGCCAGGCGATCTACGGCGCGGGCCAGAACAAAGGACAGGGCGCTGCGGCGCCGCAAGGCCAACCGTCGACTCCGCCAAAGCCATGACCGAGAGCGACTCACGCGCTGCGGGGGTCGTTCCAGGCAAGCCCGAAGTCGAACAGCGCTGGGATCCGGAGCGCTACCGCCGCAATGCCAGCTTCGTGCCACAACTCGGCGCCGGCGTCGTCGAGTTGCTGGCGCCGCAGGCCGGCGAACGCATTCTCGATCTCGGCTGCGGCGATGGAGCGCTGACGGTGACGCTGGCGGCGCAGGCATCGGTGGTTTGCGTCGATCAAAGTCCGGAGCAAGTCGCAGCAGCGATCGCCCGCGGCCTTGACGCGCGTGTCGTCGACGGCGGGAACTTGCCGTTCGACACGGAGTTCGACGCGGTCTTCTCGAATGCCGCGCTTCATTGGATGCGCAGGCCCGATGCCGTAATCGACGGTGTCTGGCGGGCATTGAAGCCCGGCGGCCGCTTCGTCGCCGAATGCGGCGGCGCTGGCAACGTCGCGCAGGTGCTCGCTGGGGTGCTTGCGACGTTGGCGCGCCGCGGCATTGACGGCCGGCCGACGATCCCGTGGTATTTCCCGACCGTCGAGGACTATCGCGCGCGGCTCGAAAAGCGCGGCTTTATGGTGCGGACTATCACCTTGACCCCGCGGCCCACGCCATTGCCGGGCGCGCTCGGCGATTGGCTTGAGACATTTGCCGAAAGCTTCCTCGCGCTGGTGCCGCCGGCCGACCGCGCAGCCGTCAAAGCCGAGATCGAGGATCGCGCGCGCCCCAATCTCTTTCACGACGGGACCTGGACGGTCGACTATGTGCGCTTGCGCTTTGCTGCCATGAAGCCCGGCGGTACAAAGCGGAACAGTGAGGCCGCATGAGCAAGCTGACGTTGCCGACCTGGCTGACGCCCGAAGGCGGGCCGGTTTCGTGCCTCGACAAGATCAAGGTTCTCAACGAGAATCTGGAGGAAATCCAACAACTCGCCCAGGATGCGCTGGAAGACGCGGTGCTAATGGGCTGCGACGAAGCGCAATTCCGGCGCGTCATGCACGAACTCGCCGAGAGTCTCGACAACCCTTATCGGAAAAAACCCAAACCGTGAAATCGGCCGCATTCGTTTTGATTACCCTGGTGGCTGCCGCGATTCCGGCGCACGCCCAGCAGCTACAACTCAAGCCCCCAATCCAAACCCAGCCTCAATCCGGCGATCAGCCGCATGCGGTCGCGGCGGTGCTCCAAGGGCTGGACAAGATTACGGCGCGCGTGTCGCTGATCGATGCGCCGATCGATCAGCCGGTTCATTTCGGCACGCTGGTCATCACCGTGCGCACCTGCGTCAAGCGGCCGCCCGAGGAGCCACCAAATACCGCCGCGTTCCTCGAGATTGACGAGGTGCGCACTGACGCCAATTCCGCCGCCACCAAGCTCGTCTTCAGCGGTTGGATGTTCGCGTCCTCACCCGCGATTTCGGCTCTCGAAGACCCGGTCTATGACGTCAATGTGCTCGATTGCAAGATGGCGACGACCGCGGCTCCGTCCAAACCGCCGGCGAAGTGAGCCTTGCGCTGCAGCGCTGCCGCAAGGCGTCGGTGATACTCGGCGCGGGGGATTTCGATCGCGCCAAAACGCTTGAGGTGCGGCGTCACGAACTGCACGTCGAGCAATGTGAATCCGCGGCGGCGCAACATCGCCACCAGATGCGCCAGGGCCACCTTGCTGGCGTCGCGTTGGCGCGAAAACATGCTCTCGCCGAAGAAGGCGGCGCCGAGCGACACGCCGTATAGGCCGCCGGCGAGAACACCGTCGCACCAGCATTCAACGCTATGTGCGAAACCCTGGCGGTTGAGCGCAGTGTAAAGCGTCACGATTTCCTGGTTGATCCAGGTCTTTGGCCGCTGCTCCGTGGATTCCGCGCAGCCGCGGATCGTAGTGGCGAAATCGCTGTCGCAGCGCACTTCGAAGTGGTTCGAACGGATGGTGCGCGCAAGACGCTTGGACAGATGGAAACCGTCCAACGGCAACACCCCACGCAGCTCGGGATCGACCCAGAAGAGCTCTGGATCGTCCGCCGAGTCCGCCATCGGAAAAATTCCGGCGGCATAGGCGCGCAACAGCAGGTCGGCGTTGAGCTCGGACGGCATACGTCAGCGGAGCGTGGTACGCGGCGGGCGCCCAATCAAGTGCGGCTTTTACCCGCCACTGCGGTCACGCTTTGCCGTTGAAGGTGCGTTCGAACCAGCCGATATCGTAGTCGCCGTTGAGGAAGGCTTCCGACGTCATCAGTTTCTGATGCAGCGGAATGGTAGTCTCGATGCCCGAGATCACGAACTCCTCCAATGCGCGCCGCAGCCGCATCAGGCATTCGTTGCGGGTGCTACCGTGCACGATCAGCTTGGCGACGAGGCTGTCGTAATGCGGCGGCACGGTGTAGCCCTGGTAAAGCGCGCTGTCGACGCGCACGCCCATGCCGCCGGGCGCGTGGTAGCGTTGAATCACGCCGGGCGAGGGCGCGAAGGTCTCGGGATTTTCGGCATTGATGCGGCACTCGATTGCATGGCCTGAGATTTTGATGTCTTCTTGGCGATAACCGAGCGGCGCGCCGGCGGCGATGCGAATCTGCTCGCGCACGATGTCGATGCCGGTGACCATCTCCGAAATCGGATGCTCGACCTGCAGCCGCGTGTTCATCTCGATGAAGAAGAACTCGCCGTCCTGGTAGAGGAATTCGAGCGTGCCGGCGCTCTTGTAGCCAAGCTTGCGCATCGTCGTTGCCGCAAGTTCGCAGATCCGCTGCCGTTCGACCAAGTTGAGGCCGGGCGAGGGTGTCTCCTCCAGCAGCTTCTGATGTTTCCGCTGCAGCGAGCAGTCGCGGCCGCCGAGATGGACGACGCTGCCCTGGCCGTCGCCGAGGATCTGCACCTCGATATGGCGCGGTTTGGCGAGAAAGCGTTCGAGATAGAGCGCGCCGTTGCCGAAGAAGGTCTGCGCCTCGGCCTGTGCAACCGGAAACTGAATCGCGAGTTCAGCCTTATCGCGTGCCACCCGCATGCCGCGGCCGCCACCGCCAGCCGCGGCCTTGATCAGGATGGGAAAGCCGATCCGCTCGGCTTCCTCGCGTGCCTGGTCGAGGTCGGTGACGGCGTGGCCGCCTGGAACCACCGGAATGCCGAGCTCCTGCGCGGTGCGCTTCGCGGCAACCTTGTCGCCCATCAGCCGAATGTGTTCCGGCGACGGGCCGATGAAGACGAGGTCATGCTCGCCGACGATCTGCGCAAATTCGGCGTTCTCGGCGAGGAAACCGAGGCCCGGATGGATGGCGTCGGCACCGGTAATCGCCGCCGCCGACAGGATCGCCGGAATGTTGAGATAACTTTCGCGCGCCGGCGGCGGACCGATGCATACGCTCTCGTCGGCAAGACGTACGTGCATGGCGTTGGCGTCGGCGGTCGAATGCACAGCGACCGTGCGAATGCCCATTTCACGGCACGCCCGATGGATGCGCAGCGCGATTTCGCCGCGATTGGCGATCAGCACCTTTTCGAACATGTCAGCTTATGCCCGTCGTCACGGCGCCCGGCATTCCAACGCGCCTACTCCAAGACCATCAGGATCTGGCCGAACTCGACCGGCGTGCCGTCGGCGACCAGGATTTCCTTTACGTGGCCGCTGCGCGGCGCCTGGATCTGGTTCATCACCTTCATTGCTTCGATGACCAGCAGCGGCTGGCCCTCGCGCACGTGATCGCCGACGTTGACGAAGCGCGCAGCACCGGGTTGCGGCGCCAGATAGGCAGTGCCGACCATCGGCGCCTTGACCGCGCCGAGCGGTTCCGCTTCGGCGACCGGTGCGCCAGCGGGCGCCGACGGTGGCGGCATTGACACGGTCACCGCTGGTACCGTCGGCGCGTTGCGCACTACGCGAATGCGGCGATCGCCCTGCGCGTATTCGATTTCGCTCAGGCCGGTTTCTTCGAGCAATGCGGCGAGCGCGCGCACGAGATCGCCGTCCACCATCAAATCACTTTGTTTGGTCATCGAGCCCCGGATCAGTCGTTATCGGCTTCGAGCAGTCGCGCCATCGCTTCGAGCGCGAGCAGGTAGCCCTGCGCGCCCAACCCGCAGATCACGCCGGTCGCGGCGCGGCTCACCAGCGAATCATGGCGAAAGGTTTCGCGGCGATGGATGTTGGACAAGTGCACTTCGATGATGGGTAGCTCGGCCGCAAGCAGCGCATCGAGGATCGCCACCGATGTCGTGGTGTATCCGGCGGGATTGATGACGATGCCGTCGGCGTTCTCGCGCGCTTCCTGGATCCACTCGACCAGCTGCCCTTCGGTGTTGGTCTGACGGAATTCGACCGTCAGGCCGAGCACCGAACCACGTTCCATGCACGCCTCTTCAACGTCGGCGAGGGTGTCGCGGCCGTAGGTCTCCGGCTCGCGCACGCCGAGCAGGTTCAGATTCGGACCGTTGAGGATCAAGATGGTCGCGCCGGCCACCGCCGTTGCCCCCGAAATGCCTTGTCGGAAAAAGGCTTATAGCACGGGATAGTGACGCGCAATCACCCCGTTTCGCCGATCTTAACTTTCGCTTCATAGGATCGCGGCGGCAGATCGGGAGAGCGGACAGGATGGTTTCGCCTTCGACGGCGGATGCAGGTTGGCACAACGCCGAACGCGTTCGGACCTGGTTTCGTCTTGCGCGTCGTTTTGCGCCTTATATCGCGATCGTCGCCGCGGCCGGCGCGCTGCTGGCGACGTCGCCGCTTGGCGGCGATTTCGCGTGGAGCGATGCGCCCCGCCACGCGCTCAACGGCGCCTTTCTCAAGGATCTGATCGTCGCCCTACCGCGCCATCCAGTAACGTGGGCCGAGGCCTATTACCTGCAATACCCTTCGCTCTCGATCCTGTTCTATCCGCCGCTGTTCTACGTCTTCGAGGCGGCGGCCTTTGCGTTGTTGGGCGTCACGCAGTTTGCGGCGCAGGCGACGGTGGCGCTGTTCTACGCACTGCTCGGTCTCGGCGTTTATCGTCTGACGCGGCTGTGGGCATCGCGCGCCGCCGCACTCGGCGCCGCGCTGATTCTGATGGGTATGCCGGAGCTGGCGCTGTGGGGCCGCCAGATCATGCTCGACGTTCCGGCCATGGCCTGGCTGGTCTGGGGCGTCTACGCCTTCGCGCGCTTTCTGCGCTTCGACCGCGGCCGCGACCTGGCGTTCGCCGTCGTGTTCCTGCTGGCGGCGCTTTACACCAAATACAATGTCGTATTCATCGCCGCCGTACTGTTGCTAACGCTAATTGCCGCGCGTGGCCGATCGCTACTGCGCGACCGGCGGTTGTGGTGGGCGGCGGCCGCCGGTGTCATCGGCGCACTACCGGCGATCGGGCTGTTGCTGACCTTCGGCGTCGCGAATTTTCAGTCGGCCGCCGACCTGAGCGGCGAGCTGCCGCGTTGGAGCCTTGCCACTTGGACCTTTTATCCTGGCCTGTTGCCGCAGATCGTTGGCTGGCCGGTGGTCGGCTTGGCGATCGCCGGTTGCGGATTTTTATTCGCCGGCCGAGTTCCTGCGCTCAAGGGCTGGCCGACGTGGCTGCTGCTTGGCTGGCTGCTCGTCGGCTATGTATTTTTCACGGCGATCGCTGTGCGCGAGCCGCGCCACCTGATGACCGCCGTGCCGCCGCTTGCCATCCTGGCGGCATGCGCGCTCGATCAGCTGCTGCAGCGACGCGTGGGCGGCTTGATTGCGCTGACGGTCGGCGCCGGCTTGCTTGGCTGGACCGTCGCATACGATCCGGTGCCGACGGTGACCGGCTACAAGCAAATGGCGGATTACGTCGCCGACCGTGTGCCGGCCAACGCGCGCGTCCTATTTTCCGGCTATCGTGACGGCAACTTTGTCTTCGATTTGCGCATGCGCGAAGATCGCCGCGACATCTGGATGATCCGTGCCGACAAACTGCTCCTGCGCGTCGCCATCGAGCGTCGCCGCGGCGTCGGCGAGGCGGACTATTCGCCGGAGCAAATCGCCGCGCTGATCCGCAACCTCGGCATCGATCTCGTCGTCGCGCAGGACGGGTTCTGGGCCGACCTGACCGAGATGCACCGCCTTGCTGCGGTACTCTCTGGTCCAGATTTCACGCCCGTCGCGCATTTCACCATCGGCGGCACGATGGGCCGTACCGACAAATCGTTCACGATCTATCGCCCGAATTATACGGTCGAGCAGAAAATCCGCGCGCTCAAGCTCGACATGCCGATCTTTGGTGGCCAGATCGGCGGCCAGCTGCGTTAGCTAGTCGTCGGTTTCCTCGGCGGCGCGCGTCGGGGTGATTGTTGTGCTGCGCTGCTCCAGCTTCACCAGCATGGTCTCGAGTGCGTTGCGTTCGTTGTCATCAAGTGTGGCGAGGATTTCGTCCTGGACCGCGCGCAGCCATGGCACGATCTGTTGATAGGTCGTCGTGCCCTGCGG
>DASQGX010000022.1:0-5662 GCA_035632395.1 Allostellaceae bacterium | reverse complement strand
TCGCGCTGCCGGAAAACAGCCCTGAGACAGTCGCGCCGCTCGCCGGCCTCGACGCCAAGGAGATCCGCGCCGCGGCCCGGCTCTATGCCACCGGCGGCAATGGCGCGATCTATTATGGCCTCGGCGTCACCGAGCACAGCCAGGGCACGACGGCGGTCATGGGGATGGCCAATCTCGCGATGGCAACCGGCAATATCGGTCGGCGCGGCGTCGGCGTGAATCCGCTGCGCGGCCAGAACAACGTCCAGGGCTCGTGCGACATGGGTTCGTTCCCGCACGAGCTTTCGGGCTATCGCCATATCTCCGACGAGGCGACGCGCGCCCTGTTCGAAGCCGCCTGGGGCGTGACCCTCGAACCGGAGCCCGGCTTGCGCATTCCCAACATGTTCGATGCCGCACTCGATGGCAGCTTCCGGGGCCTCTACGTCCAGGGCGAGGATATCGTCCAGTCCGATCCCGACACCAAGCACGTCACCGCCGGCCTGGCGGCGATGGAGTGCATTGTCGTGCAGGACCTGTTCCTCAACGAGACCGCGAACTTCGCGCACGTCTTCCTGCCGGGCTCGACCTTCCTCGAGAAGAACGGCACCTTCATCAACGCCGAGCGCCGCATCGGCATGGTGCGCAAGGTGATGCAGCCGAAGAACGGCTTCGAAGATTGGGAGGTCACCATCGCCATCGCCAAGGCGATGGGCTTCGACATGAGCTATTCGCATCCGTCCGAGATCATGGACGAGATCGCGCGGCTGACGCCGACCTTCTCCGGCGTGTCGTTCAAACGGCTCGAAGAACTCGGCTCGATCCAGTGGCCGTGCAACGACAAGGCGCCGGAAGGCACGCCGATCATGCATATCGGTACCTTCGTGCGCGGCAAGGGCAATTTCATGGTCACCGAATACGTGCCGACGGACGAAAAGGTCGGACCGCGCTTCCCGCTGCTGCTCACCACCGGCCGCATCCTCAGCCAATACAATGTCGGCGCCCAAACGCGGCGCACCGACAACGTCGTCTGGCACGAGGAAGACCGGCTCGAGATCCATCCGCACGATGCCGAAGAACGCGGCGTGCGCGACGGCGATTGGGTGCGGCTCGCCAGCCGTTCGGGCGAAACCACGCTGCGCGCCAAGATCACCGAGCGCGTCGCGCCGGGCGTGGTCTACACCACGTTCCACCACCCCAACACCCAGGCCAACGTCGTGACCACCGACTACGCCGACTGGGCGACGAGCTGTCCCGAATACAAGGTGACGGCGGTCCAGATCTCGCCGTCAAACGGTCCGACCGAGTGGCAGGAAAGCTACCGCGACTTGGCGGAAAAGAGCCGCCGCATCGCCGTCAAAGTGCCGGCCACCGCCGCCGAATGAGCGTGGACGACTTCAACCCGGTAAAACGGGTGCCGCGGATCGCGTGGCGCGGCGGCGAGGCTGCGCCCGGCGAACGCGCGATTCCCGAGGAAACCGCGATCGCCTTGACCTACAACCGCGTCACGCACGCGGTGATGATGGCGACGCCGGCGGACCTCGAGGATTTCGGCGTCGGTTTCAGCCTGTCCGAAGGCATCGTCAGCCGCGCCGGCGACATCCACGACATCGAGATCGCGCCGAGCGACGACGGCATCGACGTGCGCATGTGGCTCGCCGACGAGCGGGCGAACTCTTTCACCGCGCGTCGGCGCTATCTCGCTGGTCCGACCGGCTGCGGCCTATGCGGCGTCGATAGTCTGGCCGAGGCGATGCGCCCGCCGCGTGAAGTAGTGTCGGATTTCCGGGTTTCGGCCGAAGCGCTCGCCGCGGCGATCATGGCGCTGCCCGCCGGCCAACGCCTCAACCGCCAGACACGCGCGGTGCACGCCGCCGCCTACTGGGAGCCGGACCGCGGCATCGTCGCGCTGCGCGAGGATGTCGGCCGGCACAACGCGCTCGACAAGCTCGCCGGCGCGCTGGCACGCGATGGCATCCGCGCCGGCAGCGGCGCCGTGCTGTTGACCAGCCGCGTCTCGGTCGAGCTGATTCAGAAGGCAGCGATGCTCGGCACGCCGGTCGTGGCGGCCGTCTCGGCGCCGACGGCGCTCGCCGTGCGCTTCGCCGAGCGCGCACGCATCACCCTGGCGGCGGTGGTGCGCGACGACGGCTTCGAGATTTTCACCAACGGCGACCGCATCATCCAGGAATCGACCGAACATGTCGCATGACAGCAACTTGGTCTATATGGCCAACCAGATCGGCAAGTTTTTCGCGCACCAGCCGACGGACAAGGCGATCGACAGCATCGCCGACCATTTGTTCAAGTATTGGGATCCGCGCATGCGCAAGGCGATCGTCGTGCATCTCGAAGAGCACGCCGGCGCCGGCCTCGATCGGCGTACGCTCGCGGCGGTGCAGAAGGTCCGCGACCGCGACAGGCAGAAGCTGCTGGCGACGTTGCGGCGCTAAATCCGGGCTCGGTTGAGGGCTGGAGCGGGTGAAGGGAATCGAACCCTCGTCGTAAGCTTGGGAAGCTTCTGCTCTACCATTGAGCTACACCCGCGGCCCGAGGTGTAAACACACGGGGCGGATTAAAGCCGAAGGCTGCCGGCCGTTCAAGGCGGGCGCGGCCGCTCGCGCGCCCGCTTGCTGGCATGTTAACCTCGGCCGAATTCGACCGGGAGGCCGGCGATGGAAAAGCTGCCCAAATACGGCGTTTCGCGCGCCGCGATGATGAAACGCGTGGCGCGCTTCAAGGACCTCAAAGGCTCGGACGGCGGCCTGTCCGACAGCAAGATGCCGGGCTGCGAGCGCATCCTCTACAACGTCATTGGCTTCCAGCCGCCGGAGACCGACGATAACGACGCCGCGACCTCGCCGGTCGGCGACGACGCGGCACGGATGTCGGCGATCCCGATCTCCGAGGGCTTCAATCTCGGCTTCTGCAAGGCCAAGCCGGGCCACGGGCCGATGATGCACAACCACGACACCAACGAGACTTTCATTCCGATGACCGGCCGCTGGCGCTGCGCTTGGGAAAACGATGCCGGCGGCGTCGAGCATGTCGATCTCGATCCCTACGACGTGATCTCATTTCCGGCCGGCGCCATCCGCCGCTTCGAATGCGTGACCCCCGGCGATCCCGAAAAAGAGTATCTTCTGATGTTCGTTATCGGCGGCAACGCGCCGCAAGCCGAGTTCACCGACAAGGCGATGCGCGAGCTCGAAACTGCCGGCGTCTGGCCGGCGCAGGGAGGTTGAATGCCGGGTGCTACCAAGATCAACGATCAGCTCACCGTCTCGGGCCAGATAAGCCTCGCTGACGTCGCGGAGATCGCCAAGCAGGGCTTCGCCTCGATCATCAACAACCGGCCCGACGGCGAAGAGCCCGGCCAACCCGACCACGAGACGATCGCGGCCGAAGCCAAGAAGCACGGCCTCACCTACCACTTCATCCCAGTGGTCACCGGCAACATTACGCGCAACGACGTCGTGCAGTTCCAGAAGGCGATGCTGCGCGACGGTCCGGCCTTCGCCCACTGCCGCAGCGGCACCCGTTGCTTTTTGCTGTGGGGTCTGTCGCGTGCGCTGCTGGACGGCGAAAGCTCGCTGCCGTTGGTCGCCGACGCGGCGCGCAAGGGTTACGATTTGCGCGTCCTGCCGGCGTTGGTCGAAAAGCTCGAAGGCGAAAAGAACGCCTAGCCGCGCCAGCGCAGCAGCCGCCGTTCGAGCAAGCCGGTCAGGCCGAAGAGCAGCAGCACGAAGCCCATGATCAGCACCACCAGCGCCAGCATCAGCGCGGCGTTGTAGCTGCTCTGCGCGAACGACAGCAGGTAGCCGAGGCCCTTGGTCGCGGCGACGAACTCGCCGACCACCGCGCCGGTGAAGGCGAAGCCGACAGCGACCTTGAGATTGCCCAGAATCCACGCGATCACCGACGGGCCATAGACCTCGCGCAACAGCGCGCCGCGGCCGCCGCCGAGTGTGATCACGCGTTCGACCAGCCGCCGGTCGACGTCGCGGATGCCGGTGAAGACGGTGAAGAAGATCAGCACCGCGACCAGGATGAACGCCAGCGCAACCTTCGAGCCGATACCGATGCCGAACCAGATGACGAACAGCGGCGCCAGCACGACGCGCGGCACGGCGTTGAGCGAGATCATCACCGGAGCCAACAGCTCTCCGACCAGCGGCGTCAGCGCCGCGACCGCGCCGAGCACCGTGCCGATAACCAAGCCGACGACGAGGCCGCCAAGCGCTGCACTGAAAGTGGCGATCAGATGCGGCCAAATCGTGCCCTGTGCGAACAGTTGGACCAGCGCCACCGCGACCTTGGACGGCGCCGGCATATAGAGCGGATCGAAATAGCCGAGATCGGCGCAGGCCTCCCACACGCCGATGAGAATGATAAGTGCGACAGTCTTGCGCAGCCAGGCGGTTTTGGGATTCATGCCGCGCGCTCGCCAACCTCGCGCGACAGGTCGTTCCACAGCCGCTGTAGCAGCGGCGCAAAATCGGGATGGCTGCGCGCTTTGATCACGTCGCGCGGCCGCGGCAGGTTCACCTCGTAACGCCCAGAAATCCGCGCTCGCGGGCCATGCGACAGCAGATAGACGACGTCGGACAGCGCCAGCGCTTCTTCCAAATCGTGCGTCACCAGCAATACCGAGATGCCGCGAAGCTCCACCAGCCGCACGAGATCCTGCGTCACCCGCGCGCGCACGATGGCGTCAAGCGAAGCGAACGGCTCGTCCATCAGGATGAGCTGCGGCTCGCGCGCCAGCACCTGCGCCAGCGCGACGCGCTTGCGCTGGCCGCCGGAAAGCTCGCGCGGAAAGCGCTCGCTCAGGCCATAAAGCCCGAGCCGCGTGATCCATTGCCGTGCGCTGGCGATCGCCGTGCCGCTAGCGATACCCTTGAGCTTGAGGCCAAGCGCGACGTTCTGCTCGGCGTTACGCCACGGCAGTAGCGCGTCGTCCTGAAACAACATGCCGATGTCGCCAGCAGCAATGTCGGTCTCGATCGCGCCGGCCAGCGGCTTCTGCAAGCCGATGACGGCACGCAGCAGACTGCTTTTGCCCGAACCCGACGGCCCGACCAGGCTGACGAATTTGCCGCTCGGCACTTCGAGGCTGGCGCCTTCGAGGACAGGCGTCGCGCCATAAGCGAGTGCGAGCGAATCGACACGCAGCATGTGGCGTGGCTCAGCCAGCGATCGCGGTGTCGTAGAGCCCCGTGGTCTTCGCGTCGCGCGGCAAGAGCCCAGCGATCTCGAGCGACTGGGTGACGCGGCCGGCGGCGGCGAGGTCGATCTTCACCGTCGTCGGATAAAGGGAAGCGCGGTACTTGGCAAGGATGTCGCGCATCGCGCCGGTGTCGGCGCCGGTGGTCATTTCCGGCGGCAGCGACTTGACCAGATCGTCGGGCGACAGAGTCTGCACCGCCTGCAGCGCGCCGGCGAGCGCCCGCGCCAGCGCCTTCATCTCGTCCATGCGCGACGGAATTTCGGCGGCGCGCACCGCCACGCCCATGAACTCGTAGTCGCCGCCGAGATATTTGTGCGCGTCGGCGGTCTGCATCGCGTTGACCAGCACGCGGCCGCCGGCCTTCTCGATCAGCGTCAGCGCCGGTTCCTGCACCATGCCGGCGTCGACCTGGCCGAGGCGCAGCGCTTCGAGCAGGTTAGGGCCCATGGCGGC
>DASQGX010000021.1:0-2671 GCA_035632395.1 Allostellaceae bacterium | reverse complement strand
CCATGGTTGACCCACGGCGTCAGCGCCAGCCGGATCTTGCCGACGATCTGCGTCCAAAGCTGCAAGGTCGCGGCCGTGCCGCGCCACGCGGGATAGGGCAGGTCGGGCCAAACGGCGGCGCTCATGGCGTTCCTCCTGTCGATGGCCGGCTCGGTGTATTGGCGGCATGGCGGCAGACGTAAGCGAAAGAGCGTCGGCCGCACGCTCCACATAATTCCACGCTAAGGCAACTTCACCGATCCGCGCGAGATGGCTCTCCTTAAATAGGAGCGTATCGGTAGAAGTCGGCGTACAATGCTCGATATGGCGCTTTACGCCTCAATGAGGCTCCCGATGCCAAATCAAAAACGAAAAAGACGATCGCTACAGTCGCGAAGCAACTGAGCGGCGCATGGCCACTGCGATCCGCCGCGCGCTCAAAACTTCTTCCCGGCCGAATCGTGAACCGGTCGGCAAGGGCGAGCGTGTAGGTCGGGCCGGAAAGAGTCGAGCCAAAAAGCTGCGCCATGATTGACGCCGCACAGACGCTCGATCGCGTGGTTCTTCTGGGCGCAGATCAAGTTTGCCGGATTGCCAACTTTTTGGGCCTCACGGTTGATATTAAGACAGGTGCGATCGCGTGCCCTTACTCGGGCAGCTATGCTGCCGGCATTATTTTTTGGGCTTTAGTTTTGATATTCCTGCTGCTGCTGATCAGCGTTACCCGGCCGAAAAGCAGTATTGGACCGCGCTAACGTCGACGCACTGCGAGCAAAAAACCTAAACGTGGCGCGGCCCTTTTCAAACCCGCGCCTCTTGTCGCCTACACTAAATCGGCTGGCGTTCGTCGCGCGTCCACCCGCGTCTTGGAAAATTATAATAAGGTCAATAGGGTGGCCGGCGTTCCGGAACTGCCGTTTTGAAAAGGCGCCCTTGCTTTCCCGCCCCGTTTCCCCTATCTAAAGCCCACTTTTCAACAACCCACACGCGGGGTTTTGGCTCTCGTCCCGCATCAAGGACGAGACGCCGTTCCGGTGCCGGCCCAAAAGGCCGGTTCACACGCCCCGCGGCGGCCTAACCGGAGAAAGGATGCCTTCGATGGCGATTCCCGATTTCACCATGCGCCAGCTTTTGGAAGCCGGCGTGCATTTCGGCCACCACACCCGCCGCTGGAACCCGAAGATGGCGCCGTTCATCTTCGGCGTGCGCAACGGCGTGCACATCATCAATCTCGAAGAGACCGTGCCGATGCTCGGCCGCGCGCTCCAGGCGCTGCGCGATGTCGCCGCCGGCGGCGGCCGCGTGCTCTTCGTCGGCACCAAGCGTCAGGCGCAGGAGCCGATCGCCGATGCGGCCAAGCGCTGCGGCCAGTATTTCGTCAATCACCGTTGGCTCGGCGGCATGCTGACGAACTTCAAGACGATCTCGGCCTCGATTAAGCGGCTCAAGGATCTCGACGAGAAGATCGCCAATCCCGAGAGCGGCCTGACCAAGCGCGAAATCCTCGAGTTGTCGCGCGATCGCGACAAGCTCGAACGCGCCCTCGGCGGCATCAAGGAAATGGGCGGTCTGCCCGACATCCTGTTCGTGATCGACACCAATAAAGAGGCGATCGCGGTGCAGGAAGCCAACCGGCTCAAGATTCCCGTCGTTGCCGTGTTGGATAGCAATTCGTCGCCCGACGGCATCACCTATCCGATCCCCGGCAACGACGACGCGATGCGCGCGGTGCATCTCTATTGCGAACTCGTCGCCGGTGCGGTGCTCGACGGCCTCCAGGCCGAGATGGCGGCGTCGGGCGGCGACGTCGGCGCCGCGGCGCGGCCGCCGGTCGAAGTGCCGGCCGAGCCCGCCAAGCCTGCCGATACGGCAACCGCCTAGCGGACATCGGCGCCCCCTCCCGTTCCCTCCCCCTCGAGGGGGGAGGGTCAGGGTGGGGGTGAATCGCGATTACGGACTCTGAGGAGACGACACCATGGCTGAAGTGACCGCCGCGCTGGTGAAAGAGCTGCGCGAGAAGACCGGCGCCGGCATGATGGATTGCAAGCGCGCCCTGGCCGAGACGCAGGGCGATCTCGAAGGCGCGGTCGATTGGCTGCGCAAGAAGGGCCTCGCCGCTGCGGCGAAGAAAGCCGGCCGCGTCGCGTCGGAAGGTCTGGTCGGCGTCGCCGTGAAGGGCAATGCCGGCGCGCTGGTCGAAGTCAACGCCGAGACCGATTTCGTCGCCCGCAACGAGACCTTCCAGAACTACGTTCGCACCGTCGCGCAGATCGCGCTCGACAAGGGCGACGACATCGAGGCGCTCAAGGCCACGCCGTTCCCCGGATCGGGCAGGACCGTGGGCGAAGAATTGACGCACATGATCGCCACCATCGGCGAGAACATGAATCTGCGTCGCGCCAAGCGGCTCACCGTGTCGAAAGGCGCGGTCGCCGCTTATATGCATTCGGCGCTGGTGCCCGGCCTTGGCAAGATCGGCGTGCTGGTCGCGCTCGAATCGGGCGCGCCGGCCGACAAGCTCGCCGCTGCCGGCCGCAACCTGGCGATGCACGTCGCCGCCGCCAATCCGCGTTATCTCGATATGGCTTCGGTCGACGCCAAGGATTTGGCGCGCGAGCGCGACGTGCTGCGCGAGCAGGCCAAGGCCTCGGGCAAGGCCGACGCCATCATCGACAAGATGGTCGAAGGCCGG
>DASQGX010000020.1:0-5028 GCA_035632395.1 Allostellaceae bacterium | reverse complement strand
ACCGGGCCAAGAAAAAATCCAAGGACGCAGTGCCGGTCGTCGAATTCCGCAACGAGTGCCGCCAATTCGCCCGCCACTGGATCGACGTACAGCGCGCCGAATTTGAGCGCCTTGGCGTCATCGGCGACTGGGCGCATCCCTATACAACGATGGAATTTGCCGCCGAGGCGCAGATCGCCCGCGAGATCGGCAAGTTCCTGATGAACGGCCTGCTCTATCGCGGCTCGAAACCGGTGATGTGGTCGGTGGTCGAGCAGACTGCGCTCGCCGAGGCTGAGATCGAATATCACGACCACACCTCGACCCAGGTGTGGGTCAAGTTTCCAGTGGCGAAGCCGGGCCATCGCGAGATCAAGAACGCGTCGGTCGTCATCTGGACGACGACACCGTGGACGCTGCCGGGCAATCGTGCGATCGCCTACGGCGCCGATATTGCCTATCTCGTGCTGCGCGTGCGTGAAGTCGGCGGTGACAGCCCGCTTAAGCCCGGCGAGCACATCGTCGTTGCCGAGACACGCTGGCCCGAGCTCGAAAAAACTCTCAGTTTCAGGGCTGACATGCTCATGGTGCTCAAGGGCGCCGAGCTCGCTGGCACGATCTGTCGCCATCCGCTGCACGGCCAAGGCTACGATTTCGACGTGCCGCTGCTGGCGGGCGATTTCGTCACCGATACCGACGGCACCGGCTTCGTCCATATCGCGCCCGGCCACGGCGCCGACGACTTCGATCTCGGCCGCAAGCACGGCATCGCCGTGCCCGAAACCGTGGCCGCCGACGGCAGCTACGTTGCGTCGCTGCCGCTGTTCGCCGGCAAACGCGTGTTCAAGCCGAACGGCAAGGAAGGCGACGCCAACGCAGCGGTGATCGCGGCGCTGAAGCAGGCAGGCGCGATCTTGGGCGAAGCCAAGCTGATTCACTCCTATCCGCATTCCTGGCGTTCGAAGGCACCGCTCATTTTCCGCACGACGCCGCAATGGTTCATCGGCATGGACATCAAAGGCGCCGATGGGCGGACGCTGCGCGAGACCGCGCGCGCCGCGATCGACGCGACGCGCTGGATTCCGGAGCAAGGCCGCAATCGCATCCGCGCCATGATCGAAACGCGGCCGGACTGGTGCATCTCACGCCAGCGCGCCTGGGGCGTGCCCATTGCGGTGTTTGTCGACCGGAAAACCGGCGCACCGCTGCGCGACCAGGCCGTTATCGACCGAATCGCCGCCGCCTTCGAGAAAGAAGGCTCCGACGCCTGGTTCACGCGCGATCCCGCCGAATTCCTCGGTCCCAGCCGCAATGCTGCCGATTATGAGCAGGTCAAGGACATCGTCGACGTGTGGTTCGATTCCGGCTCGACCCACGCCTTCGTGCTCGAGCCGCGCAAGGACAAGGACCTCGCCTGGCCGGCGTCGCTGTATCTCGAAGGCTCCGACCAGCATCGCGGCTGGTTTCATTCGTCGCTGCTCGAATCCTGCGGCACGCGCGGCCGCGCTCCGTACGAGGCGGTATTGACGCACGGCTTCGTCCTCGACGAACAAGGGCGCAAAATGTCGAAGTCGCTCGGCAACGTCACCTCGCCGCAGGACGTTGTCGCGAAGAGCGGTGCCGACATTTTGCGGCTGTGGGTGGTCGCCGCTGATTATGCCGACGATCTGCGCATCGGTCCGGAAATCCTGAAGCAGCAGAGCGAAATCTATCGCCGACTGCGCAATACGTTGCGCTATCTGCTGGGTGCGCTCAACGGATTTGCCGAGCGCGAGCGCGTCGCCGAAGCCCAGATGCCCGAGCTCGAGCGCTGGGTGCTGCATCGGCTGCATTCGCTCGATAGCATCGTGCGCGACTGCCTCGAGGCCTACGACTTTCACACCATGTTCATCGAGTTGCATGCGTTCTGCGCCGTCGATCTGTCGGCTTTCTATTTCGACGTGCGCAAGGATTCGCTTTATTGCGATCCGCCCGGCGATTTGCGCCGCCGCGCCGTGCGCACGGTGCTTGATCGCGTATTCGACGCGTTGGTGCGCTGGCTGGCGCCAGTGCTCTGTTTCACTGCGGAGGAAGCTTGGCTGTGCCGGACCGGCGACGGCGACGATCACAGCATCCATCTCCAACCCTATCCGCAAATTCCAGCGGCATGGCGCGACGAGACGCTCGGCCTCAAATGGACGCGCATCCGCGACGTCCGCCGCGTCGTCACCGGCGCGATCGAGCTGAAACGCGCTGAGAAATTCCTCGGCTCAAGCCTGCAAGCCGCGATCCGGGTCTACGCGAACGAGGATGCCCAGAAAGTTTTCGCCGGCGTTGACGCGGCGGAACTCTTTATTACATCGTCGGCGGGCTTCGCGGCCGGCACGCCGCCGGCCGGCGCTTTCACCTCGCCGGACGTACACGGCATCGCCGTCGCGGTCGACCGCGCACCCGGCGACAAGTGTGCACGCTGTTGGCGTGTGCTTCCCGAGGTCGGCGAAGATCCGGCGCACGTCGATCTGTGCCGGCGCTGCGCCGACGCGGTTGGCGCGCGCGGCGAAGCCGCCTGATGCGGCGCGGTCTTATCGTCGCACTCGCGGTCGTCGCGCTCGATCAGGCGGTAAAGGCGTGGGTCGTTGCCTTCTTCGCGGCGCGCGCCGCCGACATCGTCACGGTCTTGCCGGTCTTCAACCTGGTCCTGGCCTGGAATCGCGGCGTGAGCTTCGGTCTGTTCAACGGCGGTGGCGGCACGCTGCTGTTTGCCGCCCTCGCCGCGGCGATCGTCGCGGCGCTGCTGTGGTGGTTGTCGCGCGCCAATGGACGCGGCCTGCAGCTCGCCATCGGCTTGGTGATCGGCGGCGCGGTCGGCAACATCGTCGATCGGCTGGCGCGCGGCGCGGTCGTCGATTTCCTCGATTTCCACCTTGGCACGTTGCATTGGTTCGCCTTCAACGTGGCCGATACGGCCATTTGCCTGGGGGTTTTCTTCATCGCCATTGACGGATTGCTTGGCGAACGCCGCCTGGATTAGGTAAACTTTTCCGGTTCCTGGTTGAGGGCGGTGGTAATGGTGTTGGGTCGGGTTCGGCTTTCGTCCATCCCGGTTTTTGTCACTTTGGCGGTCGCGGCGCTCGCGGTTTCGGGCTGCAGCACCTGGACCGACGTCAAGCGCGGCCTCGGCATGGAAAAGGTCGTGCCCGACGAATTCGACGTCACCACCAACGCGCCGCTCGCCATTCCGCCCGATTACACCTTGCGGCCGCCCAAGCCTGGCGCGCCGCCGACGCAACAGCTTTCGCCGACCGCGCAAGCGCAGGAGACTGTGTTCCGCGCTGGCGACACCAAGCTCGATACGCTGCCGCCGGACAAGTCGCGCAGTGTCGGCGAAAACGTCCTGCTACAGGATGCCGGCGCCGGAAAGGCGCCGAAGGACATCCGCCAGCTCGTCAACAACGAAGATCAGGCCGCTGCCGGCAATAGCACGCTAACCCAGCGGCTCCTCTTCTGGCAGTCGCCGCCGCCGAACCCGAACCAGGTCGTCGACCCCACGGCCGAATCCGAACGGCTGCGTGAATTCGGTGCCAACGGCGGCAACAGCAACGGCAATGGCGCCACGGCCACCGGCGCCAACGCTCCGGCCACGGCAACCGCGGCCGCAACGCCCAAGCCGACGATCGAACGCACGCAGAAAAGCGACAAGGGCTTCTTCGACTGGTTGTTCTAAAGCGTTGACGCTGTGCCGGCCCGTGCTGGCATGCGTGCGTCCTCACCTTGCGCCGGCGACGTTGAACTCATGCAATTTCCGGGCGTTGATAACCGGACCCGCGTTCCCGGAGGACGACACCGATGAGCTACCGTCAGGACATCGCCGGCTGTCTCGCCGACAATTGCAAGAACGGCGTGAGCGCCACCGAGCTCAACGCCGCTTTGCGGCGTGCGGCGCCTGCGTTGCCCAAATTAGCGATGATGCAGCGCGATGGCCGCCTGCCGCTGCTGCGCCTGCCGGCGCGCCGTGATGATATCGCCCAGATCAAGCCGCTCGCTGCTGAGTTCCGCAAATTCAAGGACGTGATCGTGCTCGGTACCGGCGGATCGAGTCTCGGTGGCCAGACGCTGGTCGCGCTAGCGCCACCTGGCCGAACACGCGTCCATTTCATGGACAATGTCGACCCGCACAGCTTCGCGCTGCTATTCGACGCGCTCGATCCGGCCAAGACCGGCCTGATTGCGATCTCCAAATCGGGCGGCACCGCCGAAACGCTGGTGCAGTTCTTCGCCTGCATGGACTGGCTCAGCAAGCGTAGCGCGGCGCGCACCGTCGTCATCACCGAGCCCAAGCCCAATCCGTTGCGTGACCTTGCCTCCGTGCGCAAGCTGCGCACGCTTGATCACGACCCGAAAATCGGCGGCCGCTATTCCGTGCTGTCGATCGTCGGGATGCTGCCGGCGCTGATCGCCGGCATCGACGTCGCCGCAGTGCGGCGCGGCGCCAGTGCCGTGCTCGACGCGACGCTGTCGGCCAAGGATCCGCGTGATGCGGCGCCGGCCGTCGGAGCCGCGGTATCGGTCGCGCTCAACCAGCGCCATGGAATCGTCAGCACAGTGGTCATGCCCTATGTCGATCGGTTGGCGCATTTCGGCCTGTGGTTCCGGCAGCTTTGGGCCGAAAGCCTGGGCAAGGATGGCAAGGGCACGACGCCGATTCGCGCCGTTGGCACCGTCGACCAGCACAGCCAGTTGCAGCTTTATCTCGACGGACCGGCGGACAAAATGTTCTCGCTGGTGATGTTGGCGCAGGCGGGTAAGGGACCGCGCATGCCGGCGAAGCTCGCGGATGCGCGTCTCGCCTACCTCGGCGGCAAGCGTATGGGCGACCTGATCGACGCCGAGCAGCGCGCGACGGCACAGACGCTGATTCGGAACGGCCGGCCGACTCGTATCTTCACCGTGGAGCGACTCGATGCGCAATCGGTCGGCGCGCTGCTCATGCATTACATGCTCGAGACGATGATCGCCGCCGAGTTGTGGGGCGTGAATGCTTTCGATCAGCCGGCGGTCGAGCAGGGCAAG
>DASQGX010000019.1:0-29383 GCA_035632395.1 Allostellaceae bacterium | reverse complement strand
CGCCGCCGCCTATACTGATGCCCGGCAGCGGGCGACCGGGTGCGAGGATATGGGGCACGAAAGTGGTCGTGATTTCGCAAGCTCGGTCCTGCCGCATCTCGATGCGGCCTATAACCTCGCGCGCTGGCTCATGCGGGAGCCAGCCGACGCGGAGGACGTCGTCCAGGAGGCGGTCGTGCGCGCGCTGACCTATTTCGCGAGTTTCCGGGGCGACAATGCGCGCGGGTGGTTCCTGCAGATCGTGCGCAACGCGGCCTATGCTTCGAAGCGGCTTGATCGCGGCTTGCGCACCGTACCGCTGGATGCGGGCGACGATGCGCATGCCGCCGTGCCCGAGCCCACCGATCCCGCCGACGATCCCGAAAACGCGCTGCTCAAGGTGCGCGCGCACGAGGGTCTCAATCGGCTGCTCGCCGCATTGCCCGTCGAATTGCGCGAGACCATCGTGCTGCGCGAGCTCGAGGAGCTGTCTTACAAGGAGATCGCACAGGTCACCCAGACGCCGATCGGCACGGTGATGTCGCGGCTGTGGCGCGCCCGCCAGCTCTTGAGCGAAGCGGCGCGGCGCGAGGCGGTGTCATGACCCAGCCGCATGCCGCCGGAGAGTGCGAGATGACCCTGCTCGTCCAAGCCGATTTCGACGGCGAGCTCGATGCGGCGCAGGCGGCGGCGCTCGCCGCGCATCGCGCCGATTGCCCGATCTGCCAGGCCGCCAGCGAACGGCTTGGGCGCGTGCGGCAGACGTTGCGCGCGCAGGCGTCTTACCACCGCGCACCGGACGCTTTGCGTGCCCAGCTGACCGCGCGCGCCGCGCTGCCGCGCATCGCCATCGCGCGCGCAGCCGGCTGGCGGCGTGCCGCCGCGTCGTTCGTCGCCGGCGGCGCCATCGCCGCGGCGGTGATGCTGATGGTCGTGCCGTCGGGCACGCCAGGCCTGGCCGATCATGTGCTCGCCGGCCACCTCCGCGCGCTCGAGCCCGGCCATCTCGAAGACGTGCCGTCGACCGATCAGCACACGGTGAAGCCGTGGTTCGACGGCAAGCTCGATTTCGCGCCGCCGGTGAAGAACCTCGCTGCCGAGGGCTTTCCGCTCGAAGGCGGCCGCCTCGATTACCTTGCCGGGCGGCGCGTGGCGGCCATGGTCTATGGCCGCGCCAAGCACGTGATCGACCTGTTCGCCTGGCCCGAAGCCGGCGCCGACACGGCGCCGACGGTAATGGAGCGCGACGGCTACAACATCGTGCGCTGGCGCCAGAACGGCATGACGCTGTGGGCCGTGTCGGACGTCGAGCGCGACCAGCTGGTGGATTTCGCCGAGCGCTGGCGGGCGGCGCCGTAGCGCCGCGTTATTTCAGCGCGTCGGTGTACGGGAAGATCAAATTTCCGGTCTTGTATTCGGCGGGCCACACGACGACGTCGTGCTTCGGATCTTCGAGTTGGCCGATATCGTTGCCCGTCAGGTGTTGCCACTGGCTGAAAACGTAGCGCGGCTTCGCCCACTCGCCGTCGGCGTTGAACCGCACCTCGCCGACCACGGTCGAGAAGCTGTGGCTGTGCATGTATTGCGCGAGCTTCTGGTGGTCGAGGCTCTTGGTGCCGTCGACCGCCTGCGCCAGCACCTGGCCGGCGGCGTAGCCGAACGGCACGAAGCCGTAGCCGAGCGGATCGATGCCGCCTTGCTGCTTGGCGATCGCCTGGTAGCGCTTCAACAGGTCGCGCGAGCCGGGAAAGTTGAACGCCGGCACGAAATCCTCGTGGAAGAGGATGCCGTTCATCAGCGGCCCCATCTGGACTTTCAACGGCGTCGCAAGTAGCCCGATCATCGTGCCGCCGAAGATCTTGGTCTTGAGTCCGATCTCGCGCGCGGCGTGGACGATGCCGACCGTATCGGGCGGATAGGAGGCGACGAAGATGATGTCGGGATTGGTCGCCTGGACCGCGCGCAGGATCGGTGTGAAGTCGGTGGTCGGCGGCGGATAAAGCTTGTCGTAGACGATGGTCAGGCCGGCTTTTTTGGCGTTGTCGCGCGCGCCATCGACCGAGTTCTTGCCGAACTCGGCGTCGATGCCGAGGAGCGCAACCGTTTTGACCTTGGGCTTCAGCGACGCGGCGATGTCGAAGAATCCCGATGAGAAGGCGTGCACCGGGTCAGGCCCAAGCGGCACCATCGAGAAATACTGGTTGTAGTGGTACTGACGGTTGACCGCGGTCGCCAGCATGCTGATGGTCGTCAGCTTGTGCTGAATGATGAGCGGCATCGCCGCCGCCATCAGGTTGGTGCCGTAGGGACCAAGCAGCAGGTCGACATGATCGACGTCGACCAGCTTGGTATAGATGGCGGGGTCATTCGCCGGCTGTGTCTGGTCGTCGTAATAGACGAGCTCGACCTTGCGGCCGAGCAGGCCGCCTTTGGCGTTGACGTCGTCACGCCAGATCTGCAGCGCGACCAGCAACTGTTTGCCGTTGGGTGCGTTGGCGCCGGTCAGGCCCAGCGCGAAACCGACCTTGATCGGCTCGGCGGCCAGCGCGCCGTGCATGGTTAGAAACGCCAGCGCCGCAGCCGCCAACGCGTGTCTCAGACTGTGCCACATCGCGATTTCCCCCTTGTTTGTACCCGGCTCTGTCGGCCGAGTCGGCCCGGCGCTTTTTGTACCATGCGCCCGTCCGCCATCCCAAGACCCAGCCCGATTGCGCGCGTTTCCGGCCGCGCCGCAAAATCGCCTTAAAACGGGTTCATGGTTCCGTCATGTCAGCGCCGTCTCCGATCTGTTGCCGCTGCCCATGACGCTCCCCGATCCGATTTCCCGCCCAGCGCGGCCGCCGCTTGCCGGGCTCGAAGTTCTCTTGGTGGAGCATGAAAGCGCGGCGGTCTTCGTCGTCGAAGACATGCTGTTCAACCTGGGCGCGGCGACGGTGTGGCATGCTGCGAACGTCGACGACGCCCTCGCGCTGCTGCGCGATCATCGTCCCGGCGTCGCCGTCGTCGATGTCAGCCTCGCCGGCGAGCCGGCCTATCCGGTCGCCGAACGGCTGCAAGCGGCGGCGATTCCCTTCGTCTTTGTCGCCGGTTACAGCGGCGACAGCATCAAGCGCCGCTGGTCGGATCAGGTCACAGTGCAGAAGCCCTTCCGTCCGGCGGCGCTCGCCGCCGCGTTGCGCGCAGCGCTTGACGCCAAGCGCACGCCACCGGTCGCCAACGCCAACTAGCGGACGAGCGCGTCCCAGCCGAAAGCGATGCGCCGATAGCTCAGCGCTTCGGCCAGATGCACGCGGCCAATGCCGTCGCTGGCGTCGAGATCGGCGAGCGTGCGCGCGACGCGCAGTACGCGGTGATAACCGCGCGCCGACAGCTTCAACCGTTCGGCCGCGTCATTGAGTAGCTTGGTTCCGGCGGCGTCTGGCTTGGCGACCTCGTCAAGTAATTTGCCGTCGAGCTCGGCGTTGCTGCGGATGCGCCGGTCTGCTTGCAGTTTCGCAAAGCGCGCCGCCTGGCGATCGCGTGCGGCCGCGACGCGTGCCGCGACTTCGGCGCTGCCTTCGGCCGGCGGCGGCAGCGACAGATCGGCCGCCTTCACCGCCGGTACGTCGATGTGCAGATCGATGCGATCAAACAACGGTCCCGAGATCCGCGACTGGTAATCCTGCGCGCATTTCGGCGCCTTGCCGCAGGCTAAGGACGGATCATCGAGGTGTCCGCAGCGGCAGGGATTCATCGCCGCCACCAGCTGCACGCGCGCCGGATAGGTCACGTGCGCGTTCACCCGGGCGACGCTGACCCGGCCGGACTCGATGGGTTGGCGCAGGGCTTCGAGCGTCGCGCGCTGGAACTCGGGCAGTTCGTCGAGGAACAGCACGCCGAGATGCGCCAAGGAAATCTCGCCCGGCTTGCCGCGCATGCCGCCGCCGACCAGCGCCGGCAGCGACGCCGAATGATGCGGATCGCGGAACGGCCGCGCGCGCATCAAGCGGCCGTCGCGCAGCAGGCCGGCGACCGAATGGACCATGCTGACTTCAAGCGCTTCGTCCGGCGCCAACGGCGGCAACAGGCCGGGCAAACGCTGCGCCAGCATCGATTTCCCCGCGCCCGGCGGTCCGACCATCAGCAGATTGTGGCCGCCCGCGGCGGCGACCTCGAGTGCGCGCTTGGCGCTTTCCTGGCCCTTGATCTCCTTGAGATCGAGCGTCGCCGGCGCACCCTCGGCTATCTTGGGCTCTGGCGCGGACAAAAGCTGCGCGCCCTTGAAGTGATTGACCAACGCGAGCAGCGACGGCGCCGCTAGCACCTCGATCTTACCAGCCCATGCCGCCTCGCCGCCGGTCTCGCGCGGACAGATGAGGCCGCGGCCCAAAGCCGCCGCACCCAGCGCCGCCGGCAGCACGCCGGCAACCGGCAACAGCGAGCCGTCGAGCGCCAGCTCGCCGAGCGCGACGAAACGTTCCAATTCCTCGGCCGGCAGCACGCCCATCGCCGCCAGCAAGCCGAGCGCGATCGGCAAATCGAAGTGGCTGCCCTCTTTCAGTAGATCGGCCGGCGCCAGGTTGACGGTGATGCGCTTGGCCGGCAGCGCCAGGCCCATCGCGGTCAGCGCCGCGCGCACGCGCTCGCGTGATTCGCCGACGGCCTTGTCGGGCAGGCCCACCACGGTGAACGCCGGCAGGCCGCCGGCGATGGTCACCTGGGCCTCGACGGATACCGCCTCGATCCCCTGGAACGCGACGGTACGGATGCGCGCGACCATGCTCCCCCCTCGTGCGCCGGGTCGCAGCCTATCGTGCGTCGTAACGCGGCGAAAGCCGCATCGCGGCTCACCGCGGCATGCAATTGTCGGACAGGGGGCGAAGTTTCAGCGTCCGGTGAGGGCTTGGCGCCAGCGCGCAAACGCGTCGCTCAAGTCGCCATAGAGCCGCTTGCGTTCCATCGGCGACAGAAAAGCACCGAGCGTCAGGCGCTTGCCGTGCGAGGTGACGGCCAGGCGATTCTCGTCCTGGTCGATTTCCTCGAAATCCAGCCGCGCCCATACTGGCTCGAAGCGCCAAGCGCGGCGGTCGCCGCGCACGCCGATCCGTTCGACGGTCAGATCAGCGGCCGTCAGGCGCACATGCTCCACCTTGCGCGCGCTGCGATAGCTGACGCGGAAGGCGAGATAGACCAGCGCCACGTCGAGGCCGAAAAAGCCGGTCACCGGCCAGGCGCCGAGCATGATGCAGCCGACCGACATCGTGAATGAGGCGCCACCGAGCACTGCCATCACCACGCCGAAGCCGCGCGGCGGCAGGCTGCGATACGGCCGCAGCCGGGCGTCGAAGAAGACCGGATCGGCTTCTATGGCGCTCATGAGCTTCGCCATATTAGGGTCTCGATATGGCGCGCATGTCAAAAGAGAATGTCGGCCGATTCTTCGCGGCGCTCGCCGCCGAACGGCCCGATCCCACCACCGAGCTCGAGTACATTAATCCCTATACCCTTCTGGTCGCCGTCGTGCTGTCGGCGCAGGCGACCGACGTCAGCGTTAACAAGGCGACGGCGGAGTTGTTCAAGTCGGTCGATACGCCGGCGAAGATGGTTGCCTTCGGCGAGCCGAAGCTGCGCGACGCGATCAAGACCATCGGCCTCTACCGCACCAAGGCGGCGAACGTCATCCGCCTGTCGGAGATCCTGGTGCAGAAACACGGTGGCGAAGTGCCGGCAAACCGCGAAGCGCTCGAGGAATTGCCCGGCGTCGGCCGCAAGACCGCCAATGTCGTGCTCAATGTCGCCTTCGGCGAGCCGACCATCGCCGTCGACACGCACATCTTCCGGCTTGCCAACCGCACCGGCCTGGCGCCGGGCAACGACCCGCGCGCCGTGGAAGAGGCGCTGCATTCGGTCGTGCCGGAACCGTATCTCCGCCACGCGCATCACTGGCTGATCCTGCACGGCCGTTACGTCTGCACGGCGCGCAATCCGAAATGCGCCGCCTGCGTCGTGCGCGATCTCTGCCTCTACGAAGCGAAGACGACGGCGGACGTTCCGGCGGCGGCTAACGCTTCGCCAGCACGTCGGCCATCGAATAGAGACCGGGCTTCTTCCGCGCGAGCCACTGGGCGGCGCGCACCGCGCCGCGCGCGAAGACGCGGCGCGACGTCGCGCGATGGGAAAGCTCGATAGTCTCGCCGGCGCCGGCGAACATCACCTTGTGCAGCCCGATTTCGTCGCCGCCGCGCAGCACGGCGAAGCCGATGTCGCCCGCCTTGCGCGGACCGGTGGCGCCGTTGCGCGCGCCGGCGCGCTTCTTGCCGAGATCGACGTCGCGGCCGGCGGCGGCGGCGCGGCCGAGCGCCAGCGCCGTGCCCGACGGTGCGTCGACTTTGTAGCGGTGGTGCATCTCGAGAATCTCGATGTCGTACTCGGGTCCGAGCTGCGCCGCGGCTTCGCGCACAAGCTCAAGCAGCAGGTTGATGCCGACGCTCATATTGGGCGCCCATAGGATCGGCGCCTTGCGCGCGGCCTGTTTCAGCGCGCTTTCCTGCGTCGCGTCGAGCCCGGTCGTGCCGATCACCAGCGCCTTGCCGGTTGCGGCGGCGATCTTGGCGTGGCCGACGCTGGCCGCCGGCCAGGAGAAATCGATCACCGCATCGGCGATGCGGAACAGCGCCAGCGCGTCGCTGCCGGCCTTGATGCCGAGCGATCCAACGCCCGCCATTTCGCCCAGGTCGCGGCTGAGGTAAGGACTGTCGGCAGCGTCGATGCCGCCAATGAGTCGCGTTCCCTTGGTTTCCAAGAGTTCGAGCGCGACCATGCGGCCCATCCGCCCGCCGCAGCCGGAAACCCCGATTTTGAGTTCGGCCATCCTGTTGCTCCCGTCGCCTGAAACTCCGCGAAGGCCCGCGCAAATGCAAGCGCGGCGCGGCCGTCGCGTCAGCGCGCCGATTTGGTATCGCCGGACGTCGCCTGCTGCGCGGCGTGGCCAGAGCCGCTGCCGTGGCCGGAATGGGTGCTGAAAAACCAGGCCATGACGCCGATCAAGACGATCAGCACGACGATGAATACCAACTCGTGCAAATCCTTGCGGTGCGTTGCCGTCGCGCGATTGGCTGTCATGCGATCTCTCCTGCCGTGCTGACGCCCGCCTGATAGCACGGTTCGGGGCCCTCTTCCCACGACTCGCCGCATCCTCTACACAATCGGCTTCATGGCCCTTCTGCGCTCGGTCGCGACCGTCGGCGGCTACACGATGATGAGCCGCGTCCTGGGCTTCGTCCGCGACATGCTGACGGCGCAGTTCCTCGGTGCCGGACCGGTGGCCGACGCATTTTTCGTCGCCTTGCGCCTACCCAATCTGTTCCGCAGCTTCTTCGCCGAAGGCGCGTTCAGTGCCGCTTTCGTGCCGATCTTCGCCGGCATGATCGCCAAGGAAGGCCATCGGCCGGCGCGGCTCTTCGCCGAAGAGGCGATGGCGGCGCTGACGACGGTGCTGTTCGTTTTCGTTTTGGTGTGCGAGATCGCGACGCCGGCGCTGCTGCACGTTTTGGCGCCGGGCTTCGCCGCCGAGCCGGAGAAATTCGCGCTCACCGTCACGCTGACGCGCATCACCTTTCCTTATCTGCTGTTCATCTCGCTGGTGGCGCTGCAGGGCGGCGTGCTCAATTCACTCGAGCGCTTCGCCGCTACGGCCGCGACGCCGGTACTGCTCAACATCTTCCTTATCGGCACGCTGTTGTTGGTGCGGCCGGTGAGCGGCGTGGCGCTGAGCTGGGCGGTCACCGCCGCCGGCTTTGCGCAGTTCGTCTGGCTGATGGCGTCGTGCCGGCAGGCGGGTGTGCCGCTGCGCTTTCCGCGGCCACGGTGGACGCCGGCGTTGCGGCACCTGGTCGGCTTGATGGGGCCCGGCATTTTCGGCGCTGGCGTGACGCAGCTCAATCTCGTCGTTTCGACCGCAGTCGCGTCGCTGCTGCCGACCGGTGCGGTGTCCTATCTTTATTACGCCGACCGGCTCAATCAGCTGCCGCTGGCGGTGGTCGGCATTGCCGTCAGCACTGCCATCCTGCCGCCATTGTCGCGCCAGGTGCGCACCGGCGACGAAGCCGGCGCCGTGCAGACTCAGAACCGGGGCCTCGAGCTGGCGCTGTTGCTGACGGTGCCGGCTGCGGTGGCGCTCGGCATATTGGCGCGGCCGATTTTGGCGGCGCTGTTCGAGCGCGGCGCCTTCGGCCCGGTCGAAGTCACGGCGACGGCGGGCGCGCTCGCCGCCTACGCCGCCGGCCTCCCAGCCTTCGTGCTGGTCAAGGTGCTGGCGCCCGCGTTCTTCGCGCGCCACGACACCAAGACGCCGGTCAAGGTCGCGATGGTCGCGGTCGCGGCCAATCTGGTGCTGACGCTGACCCTCGGCGTGGCGCTGCCTTTCGCGCATGTCGGCATCGCCACCGCCACCTCGGCCGCCGGCTGGATCAACGCGCTGTCGCTGCTTTGGTTGCTGCATCGGCGCGCGCATTTCCGGCTCGACGCCCGTTCGCGCTCGCGGATTCCGCGGATTCTCGCGGCCTCGCTGCTGATGGGCGTCGTGCTGGTCGCGCTCGAAATCCCCCTCGCGCCGTACATCGGCGCGCACGTCGTGGCACGGCTGGTCGCGC
Organism: Allostellaceae bacterium; assembly: GCA_035632395.1. Taxonomy (GTDB): domain Bacteria; phylum Pseudomonadota; class Alphaproteobacteria; order ATCC43930; family CGMCC-115725; genus REEB95. The sequence goes on along the minus strand of DASQGX010000019.1, from coordinate 20,774 downwards.
TCGTCGCGCTGATCGCCGCGGGTCTTGCGGCCTTCGCTATCTTTGCACTGATGCTCGGCGCCGCCGACCGCAGCGAGCTTGGCCAGCGTCTCGGGCTTGACCTCGCGGCCCGCCGGCGGCGATAACGGTCGCGCCCGCGCCCTCCATCAGCGACGACGGCATGAAACGCATCTTCTCGGGCGTCCAGCCCACCGGCAACCTCCACCTGGGCAACTATCTCGGCGCGATCCGCAACTGGGTCCAGCTGCAGAAGGATTTCGACTGCATCTTCTGCATCGTCGACCTGCATGCGCTCACCGTGCCGCAGGACCCGAAGGAATTGCGCGCCCAGACGCGCGAAGTGACCGCCGCCTACATCGCCTCGGGCATCGATCCCGAACGCTGCGTCATCTTCAACCAGTCGACGGTGCCGGGCCACGCCGAGCTCGCCTGGCTGTTGGGCTGCTTGACACCCCTCGGCTGGCTCAACCGCATGACGCAATTCAAGGAGAAGGCGGGCAAGCACCGCGAGGAGGCCGGACTCGGCCTCTATTCCTATCCGGTGCTGATGGCGGCCGACATCCTGCTTTACAAGGCGACGCACGTTCCGGTCGGCGAGGACCAGAAGCAGCATTTGGAGCTTTCGCGCGACATCGCCGGCGCTTTCAACCGCCGCTACGGCGTCGAATTTTTCCCGCTGCCCGAGCCGCAGATCTTCGGCGCCGGCACGCGCGTGATGAGCCTGCGCGACGGCACCAAGAAGATGTCCAAATCCGACAGCTCGGACTATTCGCGTCTCAACATGACCGACGACGCGGCGGCGATCGCGCTCAAGATCCGCAAAGCCAAGACCGATCCAGAGCCGTTGCCGGCGACCGAAAAAGAGGCCGAGGCGCGGCCCGAAGCCGCGAACCTGCTCGGCATCTATGCCGCGCTTTCGGGCGTGTCACTTGCCGAAGCCGTGCAGCGCTTCGCCGGTTGGAATTTCTCGGACTTCAAGGCGGAGCTCGCCGATCTCGCGGCCGATGTCTGCGGCCGGATTGCTGTCGAGATGAAGCGGCTGATGGCCGATCCGGGCTATATCGATGGCGTACTGAAGCGTGGCGCCGAACGCGCCAACGCCATCGCTGCGCCAGTGCTGGCCGAAGTCTTCGACATCATGGGCCTGCTGCGGCCCTGAGCCGGCTCAGCCGCCGAGCGCCGCGACGCCGGCCGCCGCCACTTGGCCATCCTGTGCCGACGAGGCGCCCGACACGCCGAACGCGCCGATCACCTTACCGCCGACCGTGAGCGGCACGCCGCCTTCAATCGGCAGCACGCCTGGCAGGTTGGCGAGATGCGTTTTGCCGCTGGCATAGGCGTCCTCCCAGAACTTAGTCGGGCGCTTGAACATCACCGCGGCGCGCGCCTTGGCGACGGAGACCTCGACACTGGCGAGTCCGGACTCGTCCATGCGGACGAGATGCAACAGATGTCCGCCCTCGTCGACCACCGACATGGTGACATGAAGATCATGCTTATGTGCCTCGGCCTCGGCGGCGGCGATGATCGCACGCGCGGCGGCAAGGGTGAGGGCTTTCTTGTCGGCAAGGTCGGCCATACAGGATCTCCGTTGCGAGGCGGATAGCGATCATAACCGGCGCGGCGGCGGACGCGACAGGGTTGCGTGCGCCGGTCCAAGCGCGTTGTCGGCGGCGGCGCGCGCTTGTAGAATTGCGCTGATGCGCGCCCGGGCGTGCTGCACATCGGCTGCGACCAGGCACGTGCTTGCGGCGTTGGCCGTCGTTGTCGGCCTCGTCTCTGCGGCACGAGCCGAGCCGCCGCTATTGGCCGATCTCTCGGCGCACCAGATCACGCTCGGTTCCGACGGCGCCAGCCGCTCCGTCACTTTGTTCGGCACCATCGAGTCGCCCGGCGACATCGTCATCGTGGTGCGCGGCCCCGATGCCGAAGCTGTCGTGCGCCACGGTCCCTTCGGCGATTTCTCGCTTACCGCCCATCGCATCGCTTTTGCCGGCGTGCCGGATTATTACGCGGTCTACGCCTCGGCGCCGCTCGATTCGATCGTGCCGGCCCCGATCCAGGCGCAGCACCAGATCGGCATCGGGAATTTGCGCTTCCAACTGCAGACGCCGCAGTCCGATCCGACGCTGATCGAGGCCTCGCGCGTGGCGCTGATCACGCAGCGGCAAACCGCCGGCGTCTATGCGACCACCGTCGGCAAGGTCACGTTCGTCAACGATCACCTGTTTCGCGCCACGCTGGCGTTTGCGGCCGACGCGCCACCCGGCACTTATTTTATCGAGGCGCTGTTGTTGCACGACAAGGCGCTGGTCGGCGGCCAGACCATGTCGCTGATCGTCGCGTCAGCCGGCAGCGGCACAGCAGTTTCAGGATCGGCGGGACCGAACCCGTTGATCTACGCCGGGATCGGCGCGCTGGCGGCGACACTCGCGGCGTCGGGCGTCTTCGTATTCAGTGCCCGCTGCCGGGCGAAGGCCAAGCCCCGCGCGGAAACGCCGCGGCGGCGCGCCAAGCGCGACCGGCGCTGAACGGCATTAGCCTTACCCGGCAAGGGGTTGACTTGGCGCCGCCAAAGCCCAAGTTTAGGCCCGCGTCCGTTGGAGATCATCAGATGTTCATTCAGACCGAAACCACGCCGAACCCCGCGACCCTCAAGTTCCTGCCGGGTCGCGCTGTCATGGGCGACGGCACCGCGAACTTTCCCGACGTTGCCAGCGCGCAGCGCTCACCGCTGGCGAAGCGGCTCTTCAGCCTGACCGGCGTCGCCGGCGTGTTCTTCGGCTCCGACTTCATCACCGTCGCCAAGGCCGATGATGTCGACTGGCTGGCGCTCAAGTCCCAGGTGCTGGGCGCGATCATGCAGCATTTCACCGCTGGCGAACCCATTGTGCTCGACACGCCGGGCGCCGCCGCTGCGGAAGAGGACAGCGACGAGGTCGTGGCCCAGATCAAGGAGCTGCTCGAAACCCGCGTCCGTCCGGCGGTGGCGCAGGACGGCGGCGACATCATTTTCGACCACTACGCCGACGGCGTCGTCTATCTGCACATGCAGGGCTCGTGCTCGGGCTGTCCGTCCTCGACTGCGACCTTGAAGGCCGGCATTGAGAACATGCTGCGCCACTACATTCCCGAAGTCGTCGAAGTCCGCCCGGTCTAAGACCCGGGCCCAATTCGCGGGGCAGCGACCTAGGCTCCAACCAAGGTCGCGCGCGCAGGGTTGGCGGCGTGGCTGCGAGCGCGATCTAAACCAGAGCCATCATCGGCACGTCGATATCGGCGTCCGACAGCAGCGGATATTTTTTGCTATCGAACAGCTGATAGTGCCACCATTCGTTTTTGTAGAAGTCCCAACCCGCCGCACTCATCAATCCCAGCAGCAAGAAGCGGTTGCGCTGTGCCGTTTCGGAAACCGCCGTGCTGCCGTGATGCGACAGCGGCGTGAAGGCGTCGAAGCCGGTGCCCATGTCGAGGGCGTTGCCCTGCGCGTCAATCAGCGTCAAGTCGACGGCGACGCCGCGCGAGTGCGGCGAGCCTTTGCGCGGATCGGCGAGGAATTCCGGATCGGGCCGAAAATTCCACAGCGCCCATTGTGCCTCGCTCGGCCGGAAGGCGTCGAAAATCTTGAGCCGCAGGCCCAGTGGCTTGGCAAGATCGACCGCGCGGCGCAGCGCCGCGGCGGCGTCGGCATGGAGATAGCAGCCGGGACGGGCATAGACCGGTTTGCCGGTGAAATTCGCCGCCGTCGCATAAGCAATCTCGAGGACGACGTCGTGGCTCGCGGCGGTGATCAATTGCAGATTCATGACCGGATTTTCCTAGCACGTTATGATCGCGCGCATGAAGGTTTTGGGTCTCGATAGCGCCGGCAGCCAATGCGCGATAGCCGTCCTTGACGGCGGCCGCGTCGCCGCCGCGCGCGCCGAAGCGATGGCGCACGGTCAGGCCGAGCGGCTGGTGCCGTTGATTGCCGAAACCTTGGCGGCGGCCGACATCGCGCCGGCGGCACTCGACTTCATCGCGGTGACCACCGGTCCCGGCAGCTTCACTGGCATCCGCATCGGCCTTGCGGCGGCGCGTGGACTGGCGTTGGCAACTGGCCGGACCGCGATCGGCGTCGGAGTGTTCGATGCCTATGCCGCCTCGGTGCCACCGGCGGCGCGGCAAGGACGGGCGCTGGTTGTTGCTGTCGAATCGAAACGCGAGGAATTTTATCTCCAGTCGTTTACAACAGCCGGTCCGGCGCTGGCGCCGCCGGCGCAAGTTCATGCGCGCGATCTTGCCACGTGGTTGCCGCCGGGTCCGTTGCTGCTGGCGGGCGACGCCGCCGAACGTCTGCGCGCCAAAGTGACCGCACGCGATATCGCCGTCGCGCCGGGCACGAATGCGGTCGACGCCACTTGGGTCGCGCGTCTCGGCCGGCAACAAGCGAACGGCGGCGTGATCGAGCCGCCGCGGCCGTTCTACCTGCGCGCACCGGATACCACGGCGCCGCGGCGGGCAACTGCACCGTGAGCGCGCTGCGATTGCGAACGGCGGCGGATACCGACGTCGATGTGTTGGCGCGGCTGCATGGGCTGGCGTTCCCGGACGATCCGTGGGAACAGGGCGCGCTGTCGCGGCTATTGAGCTTGCCCAAGATGCATGCACGGCTCGCTGAAACCGGCGGCAAGACCGCGGGCTTCATCCTTGCCCTGGTGGTCGGCGGCGAAGCCGAAATCTTGACGCTGTGCGTCGATCCGGCAGCGCGCCGGCGCGGCGTCGCCCGCGCGTTGCTTGCCGATCTCTACGCCGCCGCACGTGATGCGCGCTCGTCGCGCATCGTGCTCGAAGTCGCCGCCGACAACGACGTCGCGCGCGCTCTCTATACCGCCGAGGGATTCAGCGCGGTTGGCCGCCGCCCTTTCTATTATCGGCGGCCCGATGCCGCCGCGGCCGATGCCCTGATCCTCGCACGGCCGCTGGCGTAAGCCGTGTATTCGCGGTGCCCTTATCCGTAAAACCGTTATCGAGGACCAAGAAAAACCTTACAATCGCGCAATCCTTATTGCGCCATTCACCCAATATACTTATATGCTGGGTCAAAGAACCCGTAGGAACTCTGTCGAATGACTGACAAAGCGCAGCCCAACAGCCTGCTCGAGCTCACCACTGAAATCGTTGCCGCGCACGTCTCCAACAACAACGTGGCGCCGACCGATCTGCCGCAGCTGATCGACCAGGTCTATCAGTCGCTGGCCAATATCGGCAAAGGCCCGGCGGCCGGCGGCGACAGGCCCAAGCCGGCGGTCAACGTCAAGCGCTCGGTCCATCCCGACTACATCATCTGCCTCGAAGACGGCAAAAAGCTGAAGATGCTCAAGCGTCACCTCAAGACAGCGTACAACATGACGCCGGAGGCCTATCGCGAACGCTGGGGTCTGTCCGCCGACTATCCGATGGTCGCGCCGAATTACGCGCGGCAGCGTTCCAAGCTCGCCAAGGACATCGGTCTCGGTACGCGCGGCCGTCAAGCGAAGTCCGAATAAGCGCCGGCGGGGTCGCGTGCCGCGGCACCCGCTATAGGCTCGCTGTTGGGTTTGGGCTATAATTTCGGCCCTCGGGCAATAGGCGCGGACACCGTCGCGAATGCCGTCCCGTATCGAACAACTCTGTCTCGACAAAGGTCTCAAGATGACCGAACAGCGCCGCATTATCGCGCGCGTGCTCTCGGAATCCGCCGACCATCCTGACGTCGAGGCGGTGCACCGGCGCGCCGCCGCGATCGACCCGAAGATCTCGATCGCCACGGTCTACCGCACCGTGCGCCTGTTTCAGGAGGCTAGCATCCTCGAGCGCCACGATTTCGGCGATGGCCGCGCGCGCTATGAAGAGGCGCCGACCGAGCACCACGACCACCTGATAGACCTGCAAAGCGGCAAGGTGATCGAGTTCCGCAACGAGGCGATCGAAAAGCTGCAACGCGAGGTAGCGTCGCGGCTGGGTTACAAGCTGGTCGATCATCGCCTCGAATTGTTTGCCGTGCCGCTGGATAGCGCGGCGGCAGCCGCGAAGAAGTGACCGCGCAATCCCCGTCTCCGGCGTCTGCCGCACCGCCGCAGCCTTCGGGTGCGCTCGTCGTCCGCGCCGGCACGCTCGAAGTCCGGCTGGCGCGCGACGAAGCCGAGATCGCCGCCGCCCAGGCACTGCGCTATCGGGTTTTCTACCAGGAGATGGGCGCGCATCCGACCGTCGAGATGGCGCTGGCGCAGCGCGACTTCGACGATTTCGACGCCTTCTGCGATCATCTGCTGGTGATCGATCATTCGCGCGGCACCGGCGCTGACGCCGTGGTTGGGACCTATCGGCTGATCCGCCGCGAAGCGGCGTCGCGCCTCGGCCGTTTTTACAGCGCGGCGGAATATGACGTCCGCTGCATCGCCGAATATCCCGGCGCGGTGCTCGAGCTCGGCCGGTCGTGCATCGACGCGCAGGCGCGCAACCGGCCGACCATGCAGCTGTTGTGGCGCGGCATCGCCGCCTATGTGTTCGACTATGGGATCGAGCTCATGTTCGGCTGCGCCAGCCTGCCTGGCACCGAACCCGGTGCGCTGGCGGTACCGCTGTCGTATCTCTATCACCATCATCTGGCGCCGCCGGCACTGCGGCCGCGCGCCCTCACCGACCGTTATCTGGACATGAACCGGCTCCAGCCCGGCACCTTCGATCCGGCCGAGGCGCTGAATCACCTGCCGCCGCTGCTCAAAGGCTATCTGCGTCTTGGTGGCTTCATCGGCGATGGCGCGGTGATCGATCAGCAGTTCAATACCACTGACGTCTGCATCGTGGTGAAGACCGACTTGGTGACCGAGAAATATTACCGCCATTACGAACGCCGCGCGCGCGCGGTTGCTGTCGTCTGATGCTGCCGCAAGGTTCCGCGCTGCGCCTGGTGCGCGCCATCGTCTATTGCGCGCTGACCTTTCCGCTGATGCCGGTCCAGGCGGTGCTGCTGGCGCTGCACAGCCCGTTGGCCAAGCGGCTGCCGCGCCTCTACCACCGCCTGGTGTGCCGCATCCTCGGTATCACGATCGAGCTGCACGGCGCGCCGTCGCCGGCCCGGCCGACGCTCTTTGTTGTGAATCATACTTCGTATCTCGACATTGAGATTCTCGGCGCCGCGATTCCGGGCTCGTTCGTCTCCAAGGCTGACGTCGACGGCTGGCCGCTGTTCGGTTGGCTGGCCCGGCTGCAGCGCACGGTGTTCATCGATCGCAAACGCCGCAGCGTGAGGCGGCAGCGTGACGCGTTGAGCACGCGGCTGCACGAGGGCGACCAGCTGGTCCTTTTTCCCGAAGGCACCAGCGGCGATGGTCAGCACCTGCTGCCGTTCAAGAGCGCCCTGTTCGCCGCTGTCATGGAGTCGGACGGCGCCGGCGACATCGCCGTGCAGCCGGTTTCGGTCGCATATCTCCGGCTTGACGGCATGCCGCTCGGACGGTCCTATCGTCCGCTGTTCGCCTGGTACGGCGACATGGACTTGGCACCGCATCTGTGGACCATGCTCGGGCTCGGCCATCTCAGCGTCAGCGTAACCTTGCATCCGGCGGTGCGCGCCGCCGATTTCGCTTCGCGCAAGGCGCTGGCAGACCATTGCGCAGCGGTGATCGCGGCCGGATTGTCGGTGGCGTTGAGCGGGCGCAAGGCACCCATGCCGCTGCCGGTGACGATCCCAACGGCGCCGGCGCCGGTCTTGGCCGATGCGCTGCCGACACGATGAGGCGGATGTGAAAAAGCTGTTTGTCAAAACCTATGGCTGCCAGATGAACGTCTACGATTCCGATCGTATGGCCGAAGCGCTGGCGCCGTCGGGTTACACGCCGGCCGCGTCGCCGGCCGATGCCGACATGATCCTGCTCAACACCTGCCATATCCGCGAGAAGGCGGCGGAGAAGCTTTTCTCCGATCTCGGCCGGCTCGCGCCGTTCAAGGCGCGCAAGCGGCGCCAGGGCGGAAAAATGGTCGTCGCGGTCTCCGGTTGCGTCGCCCAGGCAGAAGGCGCCGAGATTTTGCGCCGTGCCAAGAGCGTTGATCTTGTCGTCGGTCCGCAAAGCTATCACCGGCTGCCGGCGCTGGTCGAAGCCGCCGAGAACGGCGATCGGCTGGTCGAAACCGAATTTCCCGCCGAATCGAAATTCGATCAGCTGCCGGAACGCAGCCGTGCCAGCGTCAGCGCCTTTCTTTCGATCCAGGAGGGCTGCAATAAGTTCTGCACCTTCTGCGTCGTGCCCTATACCCGCGGCGCTGAGTTTTCGCGTCCGGTGCAGGCGGTGCTCGCCGAGGCCGAGGATCTGGTCGCGCACGGCGCGCGCGAGCTGACGTTGCTGGGCCAGAACGTCAACGCCTATCACGGCGTCGCATCCGACGGCGCCGTTTGGGGCCTCAGCCGGCTGATCCGCACGCTTGCTGAAATGCCAGGGCTTTTGCGCCTGCGCTACACCACCTCGCATCCAGCCGACATGAACGACGGGCTCATTGCCGCACACCGCGACGAGCCGAAGCTGATGCCGTTCCTGCATCTGCCGGTGCAGTCGGGCTCGGATCGCGTGCTGCAGGCGATGAACCGCCGGCATCGCGCCGACGATTATCGTCGCATCATCGACCGGTTGCGCGCGGTGCGGCCAGACATTGCATTATCGTCGGATTTCATCGTCGGTTTCCCCGGCGAGACCGACGACGACTTCGCCGCGACGCTGGCGCTGGTACGCACCGTCGGTTTCGCCCAGGCCTTCTCATTCAAATATAGCGCCCGGCCCGGTACGCCCGCGGCGGCCAGCGACGATCAGGTGCCGGAGCCGGTCAAGGTCGAGCGGCTCGCGGCGCTTCAAACCCTGCTGAGCGAACAACAGGAGCGCTTCAACGCCGCCTTTGCTGGCCGCGCTGTCGACGTGCTGTTCGAGAAGCGCGGCCGCCATCCAGGACAGCTCGCCGGACGCAGCCCGTGGCTCCAGCCGGTCCATGCCGCAGCACCCGACGCGCTCCTGGGTTCGATCGCCACCGTGCACGTCGCCACGGTCGAGCCCAACAGCCTGGGCGCTGTGCTGCCGGAGGCTGCCGCTTGACGCCGCGCGACACCGCCCGCGACGCTGAGGCGCGCTTCAACCTGCACTTTGCCGACAACGCCCTGTTGCCGCAGCTCTTCGGCGAACACGACAAGCATCTCGAGCGCATCGAGCGTGCGCTGGGCGTCGCCCTGGTGTCGCGCGGTAACCGGCTGGCGATCTCCGGGCCGGAGTCCGCCGCTGACATCGCGCGCGCTACGCTCACCGCGCTCTACGATCGGCTCAAGCGCGGCGAGGAGATCGACGCCCATGCCGTCGATGCAGCTTTGCGCATGGCGCAGCATCGCGGCGCCAATCGCGGCGATTTGTCCGGCGAAGGCGAGGAAATTCGCACGCGCAAGCGCCGTATCACGCCGCGCGGCCCGGCGCAGGCTGCCTATATCAAGGCACTACGCACGCACGAACTAGTTTTCGGCCTCGGTCCCGCCGGCACCGGCAAAACCTATCTCGCGGTCGCCATGGCGGTCGATCAGCTGATGGCCGGAAAGGTCGACCGCATCGTGCTGTCGCGGCCAGCAGTCGAGGCCGGCGAGCGCCTCGGTTTCCTGCCCGGCGATCTGCGCGAAAAGGTCGATCCCTATCTGCGGCCGCTCTACGACGCGCTGCACGACATGATCCCCGGCGAGCAGGTCATGAAGCGTCTGTCGCTTGGCGATATCGAGATCGCGCCACTCGCCTTCATGCGCGGTCGCACGCTGTCGAACGCGTTTGTCATCCTCGACGAGGCGCAGAACACGACACCGGTGCAGATGAAGATGTTCCTGACGCGCTTAGGTGAAAACGCGCGCATGGCCGTCACCGGCGATCTGTCGCAGATCGATCTGCCCAAGGGCACGCGCTCGGGCCTGACCGATGCCGTCGAAACCCTCGCCGGCGTCGATGGCGTTGCCATGATCCGTTTCACCGAAGCCGACGTAGTTCGCCATCCGCTGGTGTCGCGCATCGTTGCCGCCTATGACCGGCACGATCAACGCGCCAAGCGCCCGAAAACCGATGAGCGCACGGACTAAACGAACGCCGGTCACCATCGACGTCATCGAACGTGCCGCCGCCTGGCGGCGTGCGCTGCCGGATGCGTCGGCGCTTTGTCGGACCGCTGCCGCCGCGGCGCTGGCGCGTGCGGCCATCGGTGCGGCCGGCGCCGAGCTGTCGATCGTGCTGGCCGACGACGCGCTGGTCGCCAAGCTCAACCGGACCTATCGCGGCATCGCCAAGCCCACCAACGTGCTGTCGTTCGCGAGCGCCGAGCCCAAGCGCCGGCGCGCACCGCTACGGCTCTTAGGCGACGTCGTCGTCGCCCACGGAACGATCGCGCGCGAAGCGCGTGCCCAGGGCAAGACGCTGGCGGACCATCTGGCGCATCTCGTCGTTCACGGCGTATTGCATCTATTGGGTTTTGATCACGAACGCGCGGCCGAGGCGCGGCGGATGGAGGCGTTGGAGGTGACGATTCTCGCAGGGCTCGGCATTGCCGATCCCTATCGTACGCGCGAGGCGGCGAATGGTTGACGCGCCGGCACGGCGCGGCGGGTTGCGCGGCTGGCTCCGGCGCCTGCGCGGCGACGGCGACGAGCCGCCGGCGAGCCTGCGCGATGAACTTGAGGAGCTGATCGAAGAGCACGGCGAGGCCGAGCCGATCGATCCCGAGGAGCGCGCGCTTCTGACCAACATTCTGCGGCTGCACGAAGTCGCTGCGGCCGACATCATGGTGCCGCGCATCGATATCGTCGCCTTGCCGGTCGACATGCCCTTCGCCGAAGCCGCGAAGCGGATGGCCGAGCACGGCCATTCGCGCCTGCCGCTCTATCGCGAAACGCTCGACGATGTGGTCGGTGTGCTGCACATCAAGGACTTGCTTCCGCATGTCGCTGCCGGCACGCCGGTCGCGCTCGACAAGATCGCGCGCAAGGCGCTGTTCGCGGCGCCGACGTTGCCCGTGCTCGAACTGCTCAAGCAGATGCGGGCGTCGCGCATTCATTTGGCGCTGGTGGTTGACGAATTCGGCGGCGTCGACGGGTTGATTACGATCGAAGACGTGATCGAAGAGATCGTCGGCGAAATCGAGGACGAGCACCACGAGGTTGCCCGGCCGCGCGTCGTGGCGCGGCCCGACGGCACGCTGATCGCCGATGCGCGCGCGCCGCTATCCGAGCTCGCGGCGCGCGTCAATGTGCCGCTGCTGCCGCCGGATCGCGCCGAAGGCATCGACACGCTCGGCGGTCTGGTGTTCGCGCTCGCCGGCCGCGTGCCGGGCCGCGGCGAAGTGATCCAGCATCCCGCCGGCTTCTCGCTCGAAGTGCTCGAAGCCGATCCGCGCCGCGTCAAGCGCTTGCGCATCAAGGGGCTGCCGACCGACACTGGTCCGCATGGCTGAAACTCGCGCGCCGGCCTTGTGGCGTGGCGCCGCCGCCGCCGGCAGCCTGCAGCGCTGGGCCTTGCGCGCCGTGGCGCTGACCGGCTGGCGCCGTTACGGCTTGGCGGCGTTGTTGGGGGCGCTGGCCGCCGCCGCGCTGCCGCCGGTCGACCTGACGCCGGTGCTGTTGGTGTCGTTCGGCGGCCTTGCCTGGCTCGCCGACGGCAACCGCAACGGCCGGCAGGCCTTCGCGCTGGGGTGGAGCTTCGGCGCCGGTTATTTCGCCGCCGGTCTATATTGGATCGGCATCGCGCTCACCGTCGACTGGGTACAATTCTGGTGGCTGCTCCCGATTGCCGAACTCGCGATTCCGGCCGGAATGGCAATCTTCACCGGTTTGGCGGTGTGGCTCAGCGATTTGGCGGCGCGCCGTTTTCGTTTGTCCGGCACCGGTCGCGCCTGTGCGTTGGCGGTGTCGTGGGCGGTCTTCGAGTACCTCCGCGGCCATGTCCTCACCGGCTTTCCCTGGAACCTGGTTGGCTATGCGTGGTCGGGCGGCTTTCCGGGTTCGACCGCGATGCTGCAGATCGCGTCTGTCGTCGGCATCTACGGACTGAGCTTTCTCACCGTGCTGGTGGCGATATTGCCGGCGCGGCTCGGTGCACCGGCAGGCGCGCGCGCGACGCCGGCCATTGCCGCAGCGGTGTTGATTGCGGCCATGGGAGGCTTCGGCGCGTGGCGGCTGGCGACAAACCCACGCGCCGACCTGCCGGGCGTGACGCTGCGCTTGGTTCAGCCGTCGATTCCGCAGACGCTATTCAACGATCGGCAGGCGCTGGTTGCCGATTTCCACCGGCTGCTCGGGCTCACGTTGGCGCCCGGCTTCGACAAGCTGTCGGCGGTGATCTGGGCGGAGAGCATGGGTCCGCCGTTGCTGCACCGCGATCCCGGCGCGCGTGAGGCGCTCGCCCACGCCGCGCCGCTTGGCGGCATTGTCATCGCCGGCACGCTACGCAGCGATCTACCGCCGGCGCCGATGACCCATTACTGGAACAGCCTCGCCGTCGTTGATCATGCCGGTCGCATCCTGGCGACTTACGACAAGCACCATCTCGTGCCGTTTGGCGAATACGTGCCGCTGCGCGGCATCCTGCCGATGAACAAGATCACGCCGGGCACGGTCGATTTCTCCGCCGGACCGGGGCCACGCACGCTCGACCTGCCGAACCTTCCGCCGGTCAGTCCGTTGATCTGTTATGAGGCGATCTTTCCGGAGCAGGTGGTCGCGGCCGGCACGCGGCCGCAATGGCTCCTCAACATCACCAACGACGCGTGGTACGGGTTCACGTCGGGTCCGTTCCAGCATTTCGCCATTGCGCGGCTGCGCGCCGTCGAGCAGGGACTACCGCTGGTGCGCGACGGCAACAACGGGATTTCGGCGGTCATCGATCCGCTCGGCCGTGTCGTCGCACGCCTCGGGCTCGACGATGTCGGCGCGCTCGATGCGCCGTTGCCGCGGGCGCTGCCGCCGACGCTCTATGCGCGCTTTGGCGATGCCGGTTTCGCCGTCTTGCTGCTGCTCGGCTTGATCATCGTGGCGGCCGCGACCGCAATCGAGCGGCGCGGGTTCCGGCTGTCGCATTAAGCGGGAACCGTGTCCAGAGTCGTTGGCGGACTGGTTGACCGCATACCAGTGCATGTGATTACTCTCTGATGCCCAGGGACCGCGCACAGGCGCCGATGACACCGAACCCCGGCGGGGGCCGTAGCCGCCGCAGCAAATCCGGACACCCTAATCCGATCGATGTGCATGTCGGTGCACGGGTTCGGTTGCGCCGCACGTTGCTCGGCATGAGCCAGGAGAAACTCGGCCAAGCCATCGGCCTCACGTTTCAGCAGGTACAGAAATACGAGCGCGGCACCAACCGCATCGGCGCCAGCCGCTTGCACGAGCTGGCGCAAGTGCTCGACGTCCCAGTGGCGTTCTTTTTCGAAGATCTGAATATGCCCGACGGCACGCTGGTCGACGCCGATGGGGCAGCCAAGCCGCCCAAAGGTCTGAGCGAAGCCGCCGATATGTTTTACGGCAACGAGCCGATCATGCGGCGCGAAACCCTCGAACTGGTGCGCGCCTATCTGCGCATCACCGACCCGCAGCTGCGCCGGCGCGTCTTCGAGCTTGCCAAGGCGATCGCCAACGCCTACACGCCGCCAGGTCCGCGTTCGCGCTGACCACCGCGCGACGCTTGCCAGGCGCCGCCGTTGCCGCGAATCTCTCGCGATATGGTCGCCGATACCGGAACCGGCATGCGCCGGCAGGTTTACGGACGCCGGCGAGGGCGCAAGTTGCGCGCCGGACGGCGTGCCTTGATGGACACGCTGCTGCCACAGCTGCGCGTCGTCTTGCCGCCGACTGGGCCACTCGATCCACAAGCGATGATTCCCGGCGCAACCGATTTCTGGTTTGAGATCGGTTTCGGCGCCGGCGAGCATCTGGTGGCACAGGCGCGCGCCCATCCGGACATCGGCCTCGTTGGTGCGGAAGTGTTCGAGAACGGCGTCGCCAAGCTGCTGGCGGCGATTGGCCGTGACCGATTGGCGAATGTCCGGCTCTTCGTCGACGATGGGCGGCTGCTGCTGGCGCGGCTGCCCGACCGCAGCCTCGGCCGCGCCTTCATCCTGTTTCCCGATCCCTGGCCGAAGGAGCGTCACAAGAAGCGCCGCATCGTAGCATCCGAGACGCTCGACGAACTGGCGCGCACGCTGCGTTCCGGAGCCGAACTGCGGCTCGCCACCGACGATCCCGATTACGCCGCGTGGATTGCCGCCGCGGTCGACGCCCATCCCGCCTTCATCGAAATATCGCGGGCCCAGGGCGACTGGGCGGAGCGTCCGGCCGATTGGCCGGCGACCCGTTACGAGGAAAAAGCGGCTGCCGCCGGGCGCCGGCCTTGGTTTTTCCGCTTGGTGCGGCACCCCTGAAGCGTCCGCCAGCCTTGCACAAGCGCCGGAATTCCCTATATAAAGGGCGCAATCAACAACAAGAGTCCCATAGCCTCGGCATGGTAGCCGGGGAGATCGAACGGTGGGCCGTGCGGCCCACTTTTTATTTTTGGCGCAGGAGTCCGGCGTTGATCGACGCCAAAGGCATCGAGGCCCTGATTGCCCCTTCGCTCGAAGCGATGGGGTATCGCGTCGTGCGCGCGGCGTTCACCGGCGGACGGCGGGCAACCTTGCAGGTCATGGCCGAACGCGCCGATGACGCGGCGATGTCGGTCGACGATTGCTCGCTGGTGAGCCAGACGGTCTCGGCGCTGCTCGACGTCGCCGATCCGATTGCCGAATCCTATCTGCTCGAAGTCAGCTCGCCGGGTATCGACCGGCCGCTCTTCCGGCGCGAGGATTATCAGCGTTTCGCCGGTTTCGAGGCCAAGCTCGAGCTGCACCAGTCGCTCGATGGCCGCCGCCGTTTCCGTGGCCGGTTGCTCGGGCTCGACGGCGACGCCGTGAAAGTGAATCTGGGCGCCGAAATCGTGCGCCTGCCGCTCGCGGACATCACCCGCGCCAAACTCGTCCTGACCGACGAGCTCATCGCCGCTACGCGTCCCAAGGCGCGCAGCGAAGCCATCTGAGGATATCGACCATGGCCGTACAGACCAGCACCTATCCCCGTCTCGAGCTGCTTCAGGTCGCCGACACCGTCGCGCGCGACAAGGGCATCGACCGCGATGAGGTCCTCCAGGCGATGGAGCAGGCGATTCAAAAGGCCGGTCGTTCGAAATACGGCCAGGAATACGACATTCGCGCCGAAATCGACCGCAAGAGCGGCGAGATCCGCCTGATGCGTTTCCGTGAAGTCGCCGACCCGGTGGTCAACGAAGCGGCGCAGATTTCCATCGTGGCGGCGAAGAAGATCAATCCCGAAGCCGAAGTCGGCGATTTCCTCACTGATCCGCTGCCGCCGATCGATTTCGGCCGTATTGCGGCGCAGACCGCGAAACAGGTCATCGTCCAAAAGGTGCGCGACGCCGAGCGTCAGCGCCAGTTCAACGAGTTCAAGGACCGCGTCGGCGAGATCGTCAACGGCCTGGTCAAGCGCGTCGAGTTCGGCAACGTCATCGTCGATCTCGGCCGCGCCGAGGCGATCCTGCGCCGTGACGAGCTGCTGCCGCGCGAGAGCTTCCGCCAGGGCGAGCGCGTACGCGCTTACATCTATGACGTGCGCCAGGAAGTGCGCGGACCGCAGATTTTCCTGTCGCGCACCCATCCGCAATTCATGGCCAAGCTGTTCGCCCAGGAAGTGCCCGAGATCTATGACGGCATCATCGAAATCCGCGCGGTCGCGCGCGATCCGGGCTCGCGCGCCAAGATCGCGGTGATCTCCAACGACAGCGGCATCGATCCAGTCGGCGCTTGCGTCGGCATGCGCGGCTCGCGCGTCCAGGCGGTGGTTGCCGAGCTCCAGGGCGAGAAGATCGACATCATTCCGTGGTCGCAGGATCCCGCGACCTTCGTCGTCAACGCGCTGGCGCCGGCCGAGGTCGCCAAGGTGGTAATGGACGAGGAACAGCGCCGGATCGAGGTCGTGGTGCCCGACGATCAGCTGTCGCTGGCGATCGGTCGGCGCGGCCAGAACGTGCGCCTCGCCTCGCAATTGACCGGGTGGGACATCGACATCCTGACCGAGGCCGAGGAAAGCGAGCGGCGGCAGGAAGAGTTCCGCACGCGCTCCAAGCTCTTCATCGAGGCGCTCGACGTCGACGACGTTATCGCCCATCTGCTGGTGACCGAAGGCTTCACTTCGGTCGAAGACATCGCCTACGTGCCGACCAGCGAACTGGCGGGCATCGAAGGGTTCGAAGAAGAAGTCGCCAAGGAATTGCAGCAGCGCGCGCTCAACTTCATCAAGCAACGCGACGAAAAGCACGAAACGCGTCGCCGCGAGCTTGGCGTCACCGACGAGGTGGCGCAAGTCGAGGGCATGAGCCCGGCGCTGCTGGTGGCGGTCGGCGAAAAAGGCGTCAAGACGCTCGACGATCTGGCCGATCTCGCCGGCGACGAGCTAGTCGAGATCGCGCAGGGCGCGGGCATCAAGCTCGACGCCGACGACGCCAACGCCATCATCATGAAGGCGCGCGCCCACTGGTTTCCCGACCAGCCCGCCGCCGATGCCGCAGCGGCGCCTGCCGCCAAGGCGGAATAACGCACCATGGCCGCACTGCCCGCCCGTGATCACAGGACGGCGCCGGGTGCCGGCGTGCGTCCGCGCCATGGCGACGACGACGGCGCTGCGCTGCGCCGCTGCCTGGTGACCGGCGAAAGTCGCGAACGCGGCAGCCTGCTGCGTTTCGTCGTCGCGCCCGACCGCCGCATCGTGCCGGATGTCGACGGCCGCTTGCCGGGTCGCGGTTTGTGGTTGACCGCCACCCGCGATATAGTCAAATCGGCCGTCGCCAAGCGGCTTTTCGCGCGTGCGGCGAAGCAGGATGTCATCGTCGATGCGGACCTCGACGACCGGGTTGAGGCCCTCTTGGTTCGGCGTTCGATTGAGCGCCTCGGTTTGGCGCGACGCGCCGGCCAGGCGGTCGCGGGCTTCACCCAGGTCGAGAAAGCGGCGCGCAACGGCGGCGTCGCCGTGCTGGTCGAAGCGTCGGACGGTTCGGCTGACGGCCGCGGCAAGCTCACGCGGTTGGCGCCCGGATTGCCGGTCACCGACCGTTTGACTGCCGCCGAGCTCGGTCAGGCCTTCGCGCGCGAGCATGTCGTCCACGCGGCATTGCTCAAGGGCCGGCTGGCCGAGGGTTTCGTTGCGGAGCAGGCCAGGCTGGCCGGCTTCCGCGACGCTGCGAAAGACGCTACGAAGATCAAGGTTTTGGAGCGCAATGGCTGATAACAGCGACGAAAAACGCCCGCTGACGCTGGGCGGACGCCCGAGCGGCAAGCTGGAGCTGCGCAAGCCGATTGAAACCGGATCGGTGCGGCAGAGCTTTCCGCATGGTCGCTCGAAAACCGTGCAAGTCGAAGTCCGCCGCAAGCGGGCGGCGCCAGGATCGGGTGCATTTCCCGAACGTGCGGAAGCTGCGCCGCCGGTTGCCAAGGAAGCGCCAAAGCCGGCGACTCCGGCCGTACCCGCAGCGCCGACCCGCCGCGGCGTCGTGCTCCCGCACGGCCTGACGCCGGAAGAGGCGGCGCGCCGCGCGCGGGCGCTCAAGGGCGCACTCAAGGCCGAGGAACAAGCCGCCGCGGAGGCGCGTGCCGCCGCCGAACGCGAACAGGAACTCGCCAAGGCCCGCGCCGCCGCACCGACGGCGCGGCCGGTCGAAGTGCCCAAGGCCGAGGCGCGCAGCCCCGACGAAAAACGCGCTGAGGAACGCAAGGCCGAGCAGGCGGCAGAGATTTCACGCCGCGAAGTCGCCAAGCGCGCCGGCGATGCAGCCGCCGCCAAAGTGGCCGCGCTGTCAGCCGCCGGCAAGGTCAAGATCGTCGAAGAGGAAGAGGACGACCGCGCGCGGCGTCCTGGCGCCGGCCCAAAGCGCCCGGTGATCGCGCCGCGCCGTGACGAGCCGAAGCAGCGCGGCAAGCTCACCGTCACCCGTGCCCTCAACGACGAAGGCGAAGAGCGGACACGCAGCGTTTCGCAATTTCGCCGTCAGCGCGAACGCGAGAAGCAGCGCCTGCAGCAGCAGCTGCAGATGGACGCACAAGTCAAACAGGCGCGCGAAGTGGTGGTTCCCGAAACCATCACGGTGCAGGAACTCGCCAACCGCATGGCCGAGCAAGGTGCCAAGGTGGTCAAGAAGCTGTTCGACATGGGCGTGATGGCGACGATTACGCAGAACATCGACGCTGATACCGCCGAGCTCGTCGTCACCGAATTCGGCCACAAGGTGCGCCGCGTTTCGGAAGCTGACGTCGAAGTCGGCCTCGTCGGCGAGGCCGATCCGCCGGAAAGCCTGAAGCCGCGGCCGCCGGTGGTGACCGTGATGGGGCACGTCGATCACGGCAAGACGTCCCTGCTCGACGCGCTACGCTCGACCGATGTCGCCTCGGGCGAGGCCGGTGGCATTACCCAGCATATCGGCGCCTATCAGGTGACGTTGAAGAATGGTCAGCGCATCACCTTCATCGATACGCCGGGCCACCAGGCCTTTACGGCGATGCGCGCCCGCGGCGCACAAATCACCGACATCGTCGTACTGGTGGTCGCCGCCGATGACGGCATCAAGGAGCAGACGGTCGAGGCCATCCGCCACGCGCGCGAGGCGAAGGTGCCGATGATCGTCGCCATCAACAAGATCGACAAGCCGGATGCCAAGCCCGATCGCGTGCGCCAGGACCTGCTGCAGCACGAAGTCGTGCTTGAGCACCTCGGCGGCGACGTGCTCGACGTCGAGGTCTCGGCGACCAAGAAGATCAACCTCGAGAAGCTCGAGGAAATCATCCTGCTGCAGGCCGAGGTTCTCGACCTCAAGGCCAATCCCGACCGGGCCGCCGAAGGCAGCGTGATCGAGGCCAAGCTTGAGCGCGGCCGCGGCTCAGTGGCGACCGTGCTGATCAAGCGCGGCACGCTCAAGACTGGCGACATTTTCGTCGCCGGCAGCGAATGGGGCCGCGTCCGCGCGCTGATCGACGATCGCGGCCAGACCGTGACGTCGGCCGGACCGGCGTCGCCGGTCGAGGTGCTGGGTCTCAACGGCACGCCGCTCGCCGGCGACGATTTCATCGTCGTCGACAGCGAAGCCAAGGCGCGCGACATCACCGAATATCGTCAGCGGCTGCGGCGCCAGAAAGCCGCCGCGGCCGCCGGACGCGGCACGCTCGAGCAAATGTTCTCGCAGATCGCCGCCGGCACAGCCAAGGAACTGGCGGTGGTGGTCAAATCCGACGTGCAGGGCTCGCTCGAGGCGATCAACGCGTCGCTCAAGGGCCTCGGCACGGCGGAAGTCGCGGTGCGTGTTCTGCATGCCGCAGTTGGCGGCATCAACGAAAGCGACGTGATCCTCGCCAAGGCGTCGAATGCCGTCATCATCGGCTTCAACGTCCGCGCCAATCCGCAGGCGCGCGACCTGGCGCGGCGCGACGGCGTCGAAATCCGCTATTACTCGATCATCTACGAGGTGATCGAGGACATGAAAGGCGCTTTGTCGGGCCTGCTGGCGCCGACGCGGCGCGAGCGCTTCCTCGGCAACGCCGAGATCCGCGAAGTCTTCAACATCAGCAAGGTCGGCAAAGTGGCCGGTTGCATGGTCACTGAAGGGCTGGTGCGGCGCGGCGCCAAGGTGCGGCTGTTGCGTGACAACGTGGTCATCCACGAAGGCAGCCTGAGGACCCTGAAGCGCTTCAAGGACGAGGTCCGCGAGGTGCGCGAAGGCACCGAGTGCGGCATGGCCTTCGAGAACTACGATAACATCGAGAAGGGTGACGTTATCGAGTGCTTCGAGGTCGAAGAGGTCGCCCGCGCCCTGTAAAGGTGCGCCGGCGATCGCGAGGATCGCGATGTCGAAATCCGAGCAGAGCCCCCGGCCGCTGCGCGTCGGCGAGGAAATGCGCCACGCGCTGGCGCGCATCTTCGAGCACGGCTTGCACGATCCGGCGCTGGCCGAGATTGCACTGACCGTCACCGAAGTCCGGGTCTCGCCGGATCTCAAGAATGCCACCGCCTTTGTCGCACCGCTGGGCGGCAGCCATGCGGCCGAAGTGATGGCCGGGTTGAAACGGGCCGAAGGCTATCTCCGCCGCCAACTGGCGCGCGCCGTCAAGCTGCGCCACGCGCCGGCGCTACATTTCGCGCTCGATACTTCGTTCGAGCATGCGAGCCAGATCGACGCGCTGCTGCGCCGGCCCGAAGTCGCGCGCGATCTCGCGGCCACCAAGTCCTCGGCCAAGAAAACCGGCGATGCCAGTTAAGGCTAGCGCCGCGCCGGTTCACGGCTGGGTTGTCCTCGACAAGCCGCTGGGCCTGACGTCGGCGCGCGCGGTCGCCGCGGTCAAGCGCACATTCGGCGCCGCCAAGGCCGGCCACGCCGGAACGCTCGATCCATTGGCGACCGGCGTGCTGCCGATCGCGCTCGGCGAAGCGACGAAGACCGTGCCCTTCGTCGTCAACGGTACCAAGCTCTACCGTTTCACGGTCGCCTGGGGCGAGGCGCGCGCCACTGACGATGCCGAGGGCGAGGTTCTCGCCACCAGCGCGCGGCGGCCGAGTGAGGCCGAAATCCGGACAGTCCTGCCGCGCTTCGTCGGCATCATCAGCCAACGGCCGCCTAATTTTTCGGCGATCAAGGTTGCTGGCAAGCGCGCCTATGCGTTGGCGCGCGCCG
>DASQGX010000018.1:0-5354 GCA_035632395.1 Allostellaceae bacterium | reverse complement strand
TGCGCCTTTTCGGGATGGCGCAGCGGCGCGTTCATGCGCTCAGATGTGGAGGGCGCGGCCATAGGCTTCAAGCACCGCCTCGTGCATCATCTCCGACAGCGTCGGATGCGGGAAGATGGTCGCCATCAGCTCCTGCTCGGTGCTCTCGCAGCTCTTGGCGATGGCGTAGCCTTGGATCAGCTCGGTGACCTCGGCGCCGATCATGTGCGCACCCAGCAGCTCACCGGTTTTGGCGTCGAACACGGTCTTGATCATGCCTTCGGGTTCGCCAAGCGCGATCGCCTTGCCGTTGCCGATATAGGGAAAGTGGCCGACCTTGACCTGATAGCCGGCCGCCTTGGCCGCCTTCTCGGTCAGGCCGATGCTCGCCACCTGCGGCATACAATAGGTGCAGCCGGGCACGTTCTTGACGTCGAGCGGATGCGCGGTGTTGAGGCCGGCGATGTGTTCGACGCACAGGACGCCTTCGTGCATCGCTTTGTGCGCCAGCCACGGCGGGCCGACGACGTCGCCGATGGCATAGACGCCGGGTTCGCCGGTCGCCATCCATTGATCGACGACGATATGCGTCTTCTCGACTTTCACCTTGGTGCCTTCGATGCCGATATTCTCGACATTGCCGACGATGCCGATGGCAAGAATGACCCGCTCAGCCTTGATTTCGAAGCTTTTTCCTTGCAACTCGACCGTCGCGACAACGTCGCTTGCGCCTTTCTTGAGCGCCTTCACCGTCGCCGAGGTATGGATCTTCATGCCCTGCTTCTCGAAGCTCTTGCGGGCGAAAGCGGAAATCTCCTCGTCCTCGACCGGCAGGATGCAGTCGAGGACTTCGACCACCGTCACGTCGCAGCCGAGATTGCGGTAGAAACTGGCGAATTCGATGCCGATCGCGCCTGAGCCGACGACCAGCAGCGACTTGGGCATCGCCGGCGGAATCATCGCCTCTTTGTAGGTCCAGACCAGCTTGCCGTCGGGCTCGAGGCCGGGCAGCGAACGCGCCCGCGCGCCCGTGGCGACGATGATGTGCTTGGCGGCGAGATCGGCGCTCGTCTTGCCGCTGACCTTCACCTTGCCCTTCCCCGCCAGCGTCGCCATGCCGTCGAACACCGTAATTTTGTTCTTCTTCATCAGGAAGCCGACGCCGGACGATAGCTGTGCCGCGACCTTGCGCGAGCGCTCGACGATCTTCTTCAAGTCGAACGACACGTCCTTGGCGCTGAACCCGTAATCGCCGAGATGATGGAGCAGATGCGAAATCTCGGAGCAGCGCAGCAACGCCTTGGTCGGAATGCAGCCCCAGTTGAGGCAGATGCCGCCGAGATGCTCGCGCTCGACCACGGCGGTTTTCATGCCAAGCTGCGCCGCGCGGATAGCAGCGACATAGCCGCCCGGTCCGCCGCCGATGACGATGACATCGAAAGAGGTGTCGGCCATGCGTTCTCCTACACCAGAAGCGCCGCCGGCGCCTCGATCAGCTTCTTGAAGGCTTGTAGCCACTGCGCGCCCTCGGCGCCGTTGAGCACGCGATGGTCGCAGCCGAGCGTGCAGGTCATCACATGGGCGACGGCCAGGCCGCCGTTCCGCACCACCGGCCGTTCTTCGCCGACGCCGACCGCGAGGATGCAGGCCTGCGGCGGATTGATCACCGCGGTGAACTCGCGCACGCCGTACATACCGAGATTGGAGATCGAGAAGGAGCCGCCCTGGAACTCCGCAAGCTTGAGCTTGCCCTGGCGCGCGCGTACGCCGAGGTCGCGCATCTCGGCGGCGATCTGCGGCACGCGTTTCTGGTCGGCGTTCTTGACGATCGGCGTGATCAGGCCGCCATCGAGCGCCACGGCGACGGCGACGTCGACCTCGTTCCAGCGCAGAATGGCGTCGTCGGTGTAAGACGCATTAGCTAGGGGCACCTGGCGCAACGTCAGTGCCGCGGCGCGGATGACGAAATCGTTGACCGAGACCTTGAGGCCGGCAGCGTCATTGAGATCCTGCCGCGCCCGCAGCAACGCATCGATCTCGCAATCGATGGTCAGATAGAAATGCGGCGTTTGCGCCGCCGATTCCGCCATGCGCGTGGCGATGACGCGGCGGATCGGCGTCAGCGGAATTTCAGTATAGGTCAAGTTGCCGATTTCGGCGACGATGCGCTCCTTGCTGTAACTCGGCGCGCGAAGACCTGGTGCAGCACCGCCGCCGGCCATCGCCGCTTCGACGTCGGCCCTGACGATGCGGCCGCGCGGGCCAGTGCCGCGGAGATTGGCAAGATCGAGCTTAGCGTTGCGCGCCAGCCGCCGCGCTAGCGGACTGGCGAAGATCCGCGCGCCATCGGCACGCGGCGGCGCGGCAGGACGCGGCGCGGGAACTGCTGCGACTTTCGGCGCCGGTGCTGGCGCAGCCGGTGGCGGCGCGGCGGGTTTCGCTTCGGCCTTAGGTGCGGGCGCGGCGGCCGGCTTTGCCGCCGGCGCGGCCTTGATGTCGGCGGCGCTTTCACCTTCGCCGAGGATCACGGCGATCGGCTGGTTGACCTGGACGTGCTGCGTGCCTTCGGGCACAAGGATGCGGCCGAGCGTGCCTTCGTCCACCGCTTCGAATTCCATCGTCGCCTTGTCAGTCTCGATTTCGGCGAGCACGTCGCCGGCCTTGACCGTATCGCCTTCCTTCTTGTGCCACTTGGCGAGGCTGCCCTCGGTCATGGTGGGCGACAACGCCGGCATGAGGATTTGCGTCGGCATGCGGGCCCTCAGCGATAAAGGACGGCTTTGGCCGCGGCGACGACGTCTTCCGGCTGCGGCAAAGCGAGATGCTCGAGATTGGCGGCATAGGGCATTGGCACGTCCTTGCCAGAGATGCGCGCCGGCGGCGCATCGAGCCAGTCGAACGCTTGTTCCATGATCTGCGCCGCGATCTCGGAGCCGATGCCAGCGAAGGCCCAGCCCTCTTCAACCGAAACCAGCCGGTTGGTCTTCTTGACGCTTTCGACGACGGTTTCGGCATCGAGCGGCCGCAGCGTGCGCAGGTCGATCACCTCGGCCGCGATGCCGTCGGCGGCAAGCGCGTCGGCGGCGCGCTCCGCGACTTCGACCATACGCGAATAGGCGGTGATGGTGACCTGGTCACCCGGCCGCACGATACGGGCGCGTCCGATTGGCACGATGTAGTCGGCGCCGTTCGGCACAGGGAAGCTGGCACCGTAGAGAATTTCGTTCTCGAGGAAGATCACCGGATTGGGATCGCGGATCGCCGCTTTGAGCAGACCCTTGTGGTCGGCGGCGCTGTAAGGCGCGATCACCTTGAGGCCCGGAACGTGCGCGTACCACGAGGCGTAATCCTGGCTGTGCTGCGCCGCGACGCGTGCCGCCGCGCCATTCGGGCCGCGGAAGACGATCGGACAATGCATCTGGCCGCCGGACATGTAGCGCGTCTTGGCGGCCGAGTTGACCAGATGGTCAATCGCCTGCATGGCGAAATTCCAGGTCATGAATTCGACGATCGGCCTGAGACCCGCCATCGCCGCGCCAACGCCAAGACCGGCAAAGCCGTATTCAGAGATCGGCGTGTCGATGACGCGGCGCGCGCCGAATTCCTCGAGCAGGCCCTGACTCACCTTATAAGCGCCCTGATACTCGGCGACTTCCTCGCCGATCAGGAAGACGTCGCCGTCGCGGCGCATCTCTTCGGCCATGGCGTCACGCAAGGCCTCGCGCACGGTGACGGTGTTGGTCGGCCCGGACCACTCGCTTTCGACAGCGGGCCGTGGTGCCGCGGGCGCGGTTGTCGGTTGCGGCGCCGGCGCTTTCGCAGCGGGCGGCGGTGCAGCCGGTTGTGGTGCCGGTTGCGGCGCGGCTTTCGCCGCAGCAGGCGTTGCCGGCTCGCCTTCGCCGGCGATCCGCGCGATCGGCGCATTGACGGCGATGTGTTCGCTGCCTTCGGGCACCAGGATCTCGCTGAGCGTGCCTTCGTCCACCGCCTCGAATTCCATCGTCGCCTTGTCGGTCTCGATCTCGGCAAGGATATCGCCGGCCTTGACCGCATCGCCGACCTGCTTGTGCCACTTGGCAAGCTTGCCCTCGGTCATCGTCGGCGAGAGCGCCGGCATCAGAATGTCGACCATGCTCAGGCCCCCGCCTCGCCGTAGACGTCGGTCCACAGCTCGCTCGGATCGGGCTCGGGGCTCTGCTGCGCGAAGTCGGCGGCTTCGGTGATCTGCGCCTTGACCTGGTTGTCGACGTCCTTGAGCCGGTTTTCGTCGGCGAGACCGCCATCGAGCAGCCGCTTGCGCAATTGGTCGATCGGATCGTGCTCCTGGCGCATACGGCTGACTTCGTCCTTGCTGCGATATTTGGCGGGATCGGACATCGAGTGGCCGCGGTAGCGGTAGGTCAGCATCTCGAGGATGAACGGGCCCTTGCCGCTGCGCGCGTGCTCGACGGCTTCCTGCACGGCCGCAATCACCGCCAGCACGTTCATGCCGTCGACATGGTAGCCGGGAATGCCGAATGGCGCGGCGCGGCCGAAGAGATTGGGCGACGCGGACGAGCGCGCGATCGACGTGCCCATGCCGTAACGGTTGTTCTCGATGATGTAGACGACCGGCAGCTTCCACAACGCCGCCATATTGAAGCTCTCGTAGACCTGACCCTGGTTCATCGCGCCGTCGCCGAGGAAAGTGAGCGAGACACGCTTGTTGTCGCGGTAGCGATGCGCGAAACCCAAGCCGGTGCCGAGCGGCACGCAGGCGCCGACGATGCCGTGGCCGCCGAAGAAATTTTTCTCGCGCGAGAACATGTGCATCGAGCCGCCCTTGCCGTGCGAATAGCCGGTGCGGCGGCCGGTGAGCTCGGCCATGACGCCTTTCGGATCCATGCCGCAGGCCAGCATATGTCCGTGGTCGCGATAGGCCGTGATGACGGTGTCCCCGGTCTCGACCGCAGCCATGGCGCCGATAACGACCGCTTCCTCGCCGATATAGAGGTGGCAGAAGCCTCCAATCAGTCCCATGCCGTACATCTGGCCCGCCTTTTCTTCGAAGCGGCGGATCAGCAGCATGTCGCGGTAGAGATCGAGCAGTTTCTCGGTAGAAACTTCGGCTTCGACGGGCTCGTCGGGGCGGGATTTGGGCTTGCGCTTGGCGGTTACGGCCATGGTGTCTCCCGATTACTCATTGGCGGCACAGCGACCGCGGCGACGCACCGCTATCCCTACCCAGCCGTTGCCAACATTGCAACGAGACTCTTCACAAATGATTGTTATGCAAGGCAAAATGAAACTTAACTGCTTTCCAGTTAAGCATTCTGAAAAGCCAGCCGGACCACCGTCGCATTCCGGTCCTATGCGGCGGCAACCTATCGCCAGAC
>DASQGX010000017.1:0-9718 GCA_035632395.1 Allostellaceae bacterium | reverse complement strand
GCGGCGGGCTAAGGCGGACATCCGATATATTTCAGCTGAAAGGTCTCATCTCATGAACGTCACGGACGGCGAACAGTTTCCCTTGACCGCGGCGGCGTTGCGCAAAGTCTCGCGCCGCGACCTGCTGGATTATTTCGCCGCCGGCGGTCTGGCCGCGCTGGCCTCGACGCTGCCCGAAAGGGCGCGCGCCGCCGATCCCGATGCCGACGAGATCGTGCGCATCGGCTATCTGCCGATCACCGACGCCGCCTCGCTGCTGGTGGCGCACGCGCAGGGCTATTTCGAGGACGAAGGCCTTAAGGTCGCGAAGCCGACGCTGATCCGCGGCTGGGCCGAAATCGCCGAAGGTTTTGTCGCGCGGCGTTTCAACGTCGTCCACCTGCTCAATCCGGTGCCGGTGTGGATGCGCTACAACAACAAGATTCCAGCCAAGATCATGGCCTGGGGCCACACCAACGGTTCCGGCATCGTCGTCGGCCACGAGACCGGCATCAAGCGTTTCGCCGATCTTGGCGGCAAGCAGATCGCCGTGCCGTTCTGGTATTCGAACCACAACATCATGCTGCAGATGGCGCTGCGTGCGAACGGCGTGAAGGCGGTGATCAAGCCGCAGACCGCCAAGCTGGCGCCGGACGAGTGCAATCTTCAGGTGATGGCACCACCCGAAATGACCGCCGGCCTCGCCGCGCGCAAGATCGACGGCTACATCGTCGCCGAGCCGTTCAACGCGCTCGGCGAGCTCAAGGCGAATGCGCGCATGCTGCGTTTCACCGGCGACATCTGGAAGAACCATCCGTGCTGCGTCATCACCATGCACGAGGACAACGTCACGCGCCGGCCGGAATGGACGCAGAAGCTCGTCAACGCGATCGTCCGAGCTGAACTCTACGCCTCGCAGCATCGCAAGGAAGTGGCGCAGATGCTGTCGGCCGACGGCAAGGGCTATTTGCCGGTGCCGGGCGCTGTCGTCGATCGCGCAATGAACTATTACGACGTCGGCTTCTACGGGCCGACCGGCGCGCTCGAGCACGAAGCCGAATGGCACAACCACCGTATCGACTTCCAGCCCTGGCCCTATCCGTCGGCCACTCAGCTGGTGGTCAAGGCGATGAATGAGACGGTTGTTGCTGGCGACACGACGTTCTTGAAGGGCCTCGATGCCGAATTCGTCGCCAAGGATCTGGTGGACTACTCCCACGTGCGCGCGGCGCTAAGCAAGTATCCCGATTGGGCGAAGACCGTCGGCGTCAATTTGGCCCATCCGTTCGAGCGCGAGGAGATCGTCGAGATATGACGGAGATTTCGATGGTCGGCACGCCTTCGGCCGAACGCGACGCTGCGGCGCCGCGGCGGTTGCGGCTGCCTGTCCATCGGCTCTATCCCCTGATCGGTATCGCCGTGCTCCTCGCGGTTTGGTGGCTCGGCGGCGCGATCGTCGCGGCCGATCCCGATACCGCGGCGTTCAGTAACTTCGCGCCAGCGCCGGCAATCGCCGCGCTCGTCCATCTCGCCGTCAGCGGCAAGATCTGGCCGCAAGCGCTTGCCAGCTTATCGCGCATCGGCTGGGGTCTCGCCATTGCC
Organism: Allostellaceae bacterium; assembly: GCA_035632395.1. GTDB lineage: Bacteria > Pseudomonadota > Alphaproteobacteria > ATCC43930 > CGMCC-115725 > REEB95. Next base: position 8,137 of record DASQGX010000017.1, on the reverse strand, counting down.
ACGGCCATCGGCGTGCCGGTCGGCATCGCCATCGGCCGCAGCCGCGCCTTCCAGAAGATGACGCATGTGCCGTTCCAGTTCCTGCGCATGATCAGCCCGCTGGCCTGGATGCCGATCGCCGTGATGGCCTTCGCGACCTGGGACGGCGCGATCATCTTCCTGATCACCGCCGCGGCGGTCTGGCCGGTGACTTTCGCCACCGCCAACGGCCTGCGCAAAGTGCATCCCAACTGGCACAAGGTCGCGCGCAATTTGGGCGCCAGTCCAATGCTCATGCTGTGGCGCATCACCTTGCCGGCCGTGGCGCAAGACATCCTTACCGGCGTGCGCCTGGCGCTCGGCGTCGCCTGGATCATTCTGGTGCCTGCCGAATTCCTCGGCGTCACCTCCGGCCTCGGCTACGCGATCAACGATGCGCGCGACACTTTGCGCTATGACAATCTGGCGGCGATCGTGCTGTTCATCGGCCTCTTGGGCTTCGCCATGGATTCCTGCTGCGTGGCGCTGATCCGCCGCTACGCCTGGCATCCCGAAAACTGATCTTCACAGAAGGAGCAACGACATGACGACGACAAAAACCCGGCTGGCGCCGGTCGACAAAGACGGTCTCGAGAAGCTCGCGGCTAAAGGCAAGTCGGATCCGACGCAAGTGCGCACCGCGAAGTGCCGCACGGTTGCCGAGGGCCGGTTCCGCCACCTCAACTACATCCGCAACCTGCCCCCGCACATCGTCGACGAACCGCCGGTGCTGCTGGGCGACGACACCGCGCCTAATCCGTCCGAGGCGGCATTGGCGGCGCTTGGCTCGTGCATCTCGGTCGGCATCCACGCCAACGCCATCCATCGCGGCATCACCTTGAGCCGCATCGAGCTTGAGCTCGAAGGCGACATCAACATCACCTCGGTGTGGGGCGTCGGCGACACCAGCGAAAAACCTGTCGGCTTCACCGCCGTGCGCATCAAGGCCCACGTCGAAGGCGACGCTGATCGCAAGACGCTCGACGAGCTGGTGGCGCACGCCGTGCGCTGGTCGCCGGTGACCGGCACTTTCCGCAATGCCGTGCCGGTCAGCGTCAACCTTGCCTAGGAGCGCGGCAGCAAGCGGCGGCGCGGCCGCCAAGTCGCGTCGGCTGGCGGCGAAGGCGTCGCCGGTCGACTTCGACCGCGTGCGCGCGATCGTCACGCAGGATTTGGCGCCGCTCGCCACCCGCATCGACCTCGAGGGCTATTATCCCGAGAGCGTGCTGCGGGCGCTCGGTGCCGCTGGCGCCTACGCGGCGCATGTCGGCGCCGCAGACGGTGAGGGTCACCTGTGGGACGGCGTCCGCGCCATGGCGCTGGTCGCCGAAGAGTGCGGCGCCACCGCCTTCTGCATGTGGTGCCAGGATGCCTGCGCCTGGTATCTGGCGGTAACGCCGAACGAATCGCTGCGGGCGCATTATCTCGCGCCGGTCGCGCGCGGCGAACAGCTCGGCGGCACGGCGTTGTCGAATCCGATGAAGGCCTTCGCCGGCATCGAGCCGATCCGCCTCAAGGGAAAGAAGGTGGCCGGCGGTTATCGCGTCAGCGGCCAGGTGCCCTTCGTTTCCAATCTCGGCCACGGCCACGTCTTCGGCGCCATTTTCGGCGCCGACGACGGCAGCCACGTCATGGCGCTGCTCGATACCGGCATGACCGGCATCAAATCGGGCCAACGCGCTCAGTTCGTCGCGCTCGACGGCACCCGCACCTGGGCGGTGGCGCTGCACGATTGCTTCGTGCCTGACGCGCGCGTGCTCGCGGCGCCGGCCGAATCCCTGGTCCCGAAGATTCGACCAACTTTCATTTTGTTGCAGAACGGTCTCGCCATCGGCCTGATGCGCGATTGCTTGGCGATGATCCGCCGCGCCGCACGCTCGCTCGGTCACGTCAACCGCTTCTTGCCGGAGCAGGCGGAGCCGATCGCCGAAGCGTTGGAGCAACTCGAGCGCGAGACCGAGTCGCTTTGTGCAACGCCGCTTGCCACCGACCGCGACTACCTCCGCCGCGTTCTGCAATCGCGGATCGACGCCGGCGATTGGGCGATCAAGGCGGCGCACGCCGCCATGCTGCATCTCGGCGCCCGCGGTTATGTCCGCACCGCCCGCGCGCAGCGGCGGCTGCGCGAAGCTTATTTCGTCGCCATCCTCACGCCTGCCGGCAAGCATCTCCGCAAGGATCTGGCCGCGCTCGCCGACTGAGTCGCTGCGATTCCAGTGGGCTTCGGCGCTTCCGGGCCTTGGTGGAAGGTGATACCTTCCACAGTAACGAACGTGTTCATTTGGATGCTGTCGTTTTAATTACACGTTCGCGGGGGAACCGGATTCAATTTCGTTTCGCCCCTTCGCTCGTTGTTTTGGCGCACGCCTGCGGACGTCGATGGCGATGCTTGAGTTTGGTCGTGTTGTTGCCCTGGTGACGCACCGTCGAGTTGTGGCGGGGCTCGGTTTGGCTGCCGCCTATCTCGTCAGCGGCGGTTTCGGTTTGCTGCTGGCGGTGCCGCCGGGTTATGCGACAGCGGTCTTTCCGCCGGCCGGCATCGCCATCGCGGCGATGTTGATCGGCGGCCGTCTGACACTGCCGTGGACCTTTCTCGGCTCGCTGCTGCTCAACCTCTGGGTCGGTTATCGCAGCGGTCAGTCCGGCGCCGCTGGTGCAGCGCTGATCATCGCCATCGCCTCGACCGTGCAGGCGGCAATCGGCGGCTGGTCGCTACGCCGGCTGATCGGCTATCCGACTGCACTCGACAGCGGCGGCGATCTCGCGCGGTTATTCATCGTCTCGCCGGCGCTCTGCGTCATCAGTGCGACGCTCGCGCTCACCGGCCTGACGGCAATCGGCGCGGTCCAATTGGCGGAACTCGGCCAGAGCTGGTTCACCTGGTGGATCGGCGACACGCTCGGTGTGCTGTTCTTCCTGCCGCTGGTCATGGTCGCGTTCGCGGAGCCGCGCGCGCTGTGGCGTTCGCGCCTGCGCCCGGTCGCCTTGCCGATGCTGCTGTTTTTTGCGCTCTTCGTCTCCATCTTCATCCGCGTCGGCGCCTGGGAGAACGAGCAGTCGCTGCTTGAATTCCGCTTGTTGTCGCAGCAGTTGGTCGACAAGACGAGCTCGCAGCTCGGCGAGTACGGCACGCTGCTCGAGCAGTTCGGCCATTCGTTCGCTGGCTCGGCGCCGCAGTCGCGGCGCGATTTTCACGACTTGGCGCGGGACCTGCTCAAGCGCTTCCCGGCGGTCAAGACAGTGGAGTGGGCGCCGCGCGTCGATTCGAGCCACCGCGCCGAATTCGAGGCGGAGGAACGGCAGTCGTTGCCGAACTTCGCCATTCGCGAGCGCGACGAACTCGGCCGTTTCCGCCGCGCCGGCGCTCGGCCGCAATTCTATCCGGTGACCTATCTCGCGCCGGCTGACGACAAGGCTGCTGTTTACGGCTTTGACCTGACCGCCGATCCGGTGCGGCGCGCGGCCATCGACCAAGCGGTCGAAAGCGGCCACGTCACCGCCACCGCGCCGGTCGATCTGATCGAACAGCCGGGCGATCCCACCGGCATCCTGCTCACCGTCGCCGTGCCGCGCGGCGCGAACGGGAATGGCATCCTCGCCCTGGCGCTGCGCACGGACGTTCTCATGGATGCGCTGCTCGGCCCGACCGGGCCGATGCTCGACGTTCGCCTGCTCGACGGCGATGCCAAACAGCCGTTATTCGGTGCACCGCCCGCGGCTGCGATGGCCCCGCCTTACCAACAGAGCTTCAGTTTCGGCGGCCGGCAATACGTCCTCGCTGCGGCGCCGACCGCGCTTTACACCGCCGAGCACCGCGGCTGGCAGAGCATCGCCGTGCTGATTGCCGGCGTGCTCAGCACCAACCTGCTCGGCGCACTGCTGATGCTGGGCACTGGCGAACGCCAGCGCATGGCGCGGCTGGCCGTGCACCGTACGCGCGAGCGCGACCGGATCTGGCAAGTCTCCGAGGATCTGCTCGGCGTCGGCACCTTTGACGGCTTTTTCATCAGCCTCAATCCGGCGTGGACCAGGACGCTCGGTTGGAGCGAAGACGAGATCAAAGCGATGCATGTCAGCAAGCTGCGGCATCCCGAGGAGGCCGCAGCGGCGATCGACGCGCGTCGCCGGCTCGCCAACGGCGCCGGCACGGTGCGCATCGAGAACCGCTTCTGCCACAAGGACGGTACTTATCGCTGGCTCGCCTGGACAATGACGCTGGAGGACGGGCTCGTCTATGTAATCGGACGCAATGTCACTTCCGAGAAGGAAGCTGAACGCACGCTGCGCCAGACAGAAGAGCATCTGCACCAACTCCAAAAAATGGAATCGATCGGTCGGCTCACCGGCGGTATCGCGCACGACTTTAACAATCTGCTGACCGCCATCATTGGCAATCTCGAGATCACCAGCCGGGCGCTCGGCGCCGGCGCGGCGGCGGGCGAGAGCCGGGCGCGGCGTGCTGTTGCCGCTGCCGCGGCGGCCGCGACGCGGGCGGCAACGCTGACTCAGCGCCTTCTGGCCTACGGGCAGAAGCAGCCGTTGCGGCCGCGTGCAGTCGACGTCAACAAGCTCATCACCGGTATGTCGGACCTGATCCGCCGGACCCAGGGTGAAACCATCCGCTACGAATTCGCGCTCGCGCCCAACCTGCCGCCTTGCTTCTGCGACGCCAACCAGCTCGAGACCGTCGTCCTGAATCTCGTCATTAACGCGCACGACGCCATGCCACACGGCGGCCGTGTTGTGATCCGCACCGCCGACGTCACGCTCGATGCCGATGCGGCGCAGGCCAACGATCTCGCGCCCGGCCGATACGTCATGCTGTCGGTGACCGACACTGGCACCGGAATGTCGCCTGAAACCGTGGCCCGCGCCTTCGAGCCGTTTTTCACCACCAAGCCAGCGGGCAAGGGCACCGGCCTCGGGCTCAGTATGGTCTACGGGTTTGCCAAACAGTCGAAAGGCACCGTCGAAATCGACAGCGTCGTTAGCCACGGCACGACCATCCGCATTCTGCTGCCGCATTTCGTCGCCGCAGCGGTGCCTGAAGCGGTGCGGGCAGCCGCCGCTTCGATTGCTGCCGCGCGGCCTGGCCACGGCGAGACCATCCTGATCGCCGAGGACGATCCCAGCGTGCTGGGCTACGTCGCCGAAATCCTGCGCGAGCTCAATTATCACGTGCTCGAAACCGGCAACGCCGCTGCCGCGCTCGAAATGGTGGCGCAGCCGAACCGCCGGATTCACCTGCTGCTGACCGACGTGGTCATGCCCGGCATCAATGGCCGCCATCTCGCCGATCAGGCGCGAATCATCCAGCCCGACATCAAGGTCCTGTTCATGACTGGTTATCCGCAGGATGTCGTGGTCGACCGCGGGAGCATCGAGCCCGGCGTCGAACTGATGCAGAAGCCGTTCGCGCGCGAGGATCTGGCGGCGCGCCTCCGCGCATTGCTCGATGCGGATGCGCCGGCAAGGGTGGCGGGCGCCGCCGAGCGGGCGCCGCCGGCGACCAATGCCAGCCATAACGGTGCGGCCAGGGAAGAGGGCAACGCCTGAAGGCGTCCGCGGTTCTCACGCAATTCAGCGCGGAATATGCTCGACGCCAAGTTCGCGCAGCCGCAGTTCGGTTTCGCCGATGAGACGCAGCAGCGCGCGCGCCAGGCGCTGATCCTGGGGGAAATTGTGCAGTAGGAACCGATAGCGCTGCAGATCGCGGAGCAGCGTTTCGCTTTCGTCTTCCATGGTTGCAATGCTTGCGTGCGGCGCCCATCCGTCCCTTGAGATGGATCAGCAATAGGTGTTGCTACCTATGGCGCGTTAGGCCGCGGGACGGCAGCACAGTGCGCGACCGCTCCTGCCGCGCTAGAATGTGTCGGCATATGACCTTGGGGGAGGGCGTCATGCTAAATCGATTCCGCGCCGCGGTGGCACTGTTAGCGGCACTCACCGTTCTGGCCGCCGGTCGTGCGGCCGCCGAAGATCGCATTGATCTACCGAGCCGGCCGGGAGTCACCCAGCCGATCGTCTATCTGCCCGCACCGGCGCCGGTAGCCAGCGCCATCTTGTTTCCGGGCGGGCGCGGTGAAATTGCCGGCGAGCCCAATAATTTCCTTCTGCGCATTCGCGGCGAGTTCGCCGGCCAGGGCATCAGCGTCGCGGTGATTGATGCGCCGTCCGACCACGCCGACGGTCTTTCGACCGAATATCGGGCCAGCGCCGATGCCGCGCAGGATCTCGCTGCGGTCGCCGCCTTCCTCAAATCGAAGGCGCCGGTGCCGGTATGGTTGATCGGCACCAGCCGCGGCTCGATCTCGGCCGGCAACGCCGCGGCTCGGCTTGGTCGGCCGCAGGTGGCCGGCCTCGTGCTGACGTCATCGGTCTGGAACAGTGGCATGGATCGTGTGCCGCTCGGGTCCATCGTCGTGCCGACGCTGATCGTGCACAGCCGCGACGACGGCTGCCGCCAGAGTCCGCCCTCGGGCGCCGAGCCGGCACTGGCGTCGCTCACCGCCACGCCGGCGAAGCAACTGGTTTTCGTCTCAGGCGGAACGCCAAAAGGCAATCCCTGCGGCGGCCTTTCGGCGCACGGTTATCTCGGCATCGAGAGCCAAGTCGTGCCGGTGATGATTACCTGGATCAAGAACCACAACGTGCCGACGCACTAGCGGGATATTATCCGCTCGCGTGGGCGGTGCCGGTCAGAGCTCCGTGCCGAGTAGGCGATCGACTGAATACGGTCCACCGCCGCGTAGCGCCATGGCGAAGGCGAAGATGCCCATCGTGAAGGTGTATTCCATGCCATGATGCGCCAATTCCCAGGTGGGTCCCAGGATCAGGAACGATATCACGGCCATCTCGATGGCGATCGCCGCGGCGGCGATCCGCGTGAGCAACCCGGCGGCCAGCATCAATCCACCGAAGAGCTCGATGATGCATGCCGCCCATGCCCAGAACAGCGGCGCCGGCCATCCGAGCTTGGTCAGCCCCTGCACGGTGTGTAGCACACCGTCACCAAACAGCTTGTCGGCGCCATGCGGCACCAACACGAGACCTAGGCAAACGCGCATCAGCACATAACTCGTCGGTACAGCAACGTCATAGAACCGTGCCAGACCGGGAATCCAAAACCGCTGCGCGTCGCCCGAACGCCTGCTCATTACAAAACCCTGCGGTCACGACACACGCACGGTGACCGATCCGACAACCAACCACACCACCACGCACCGATTGCGCGTGGCAATCAACAAAACAGCGTCCGGATATGGAACCGGCCGCTTAGGAAACGGCTTCCTTCAACTCCTTGCCGGCGCGGAAACGCGGTACCTTGCGCGCCGCAATGTGGATCGTCTCGCCGGTACGCGGATTACGGCCTTCACTCGCCGCACGTTGCGCGACGCGGAAAGTGCCGAAACCGACGAGGCGAACCTCATTGCCCTTTTTCAACGAGCTACTGATGCATTCGAGCACCGCATCAATCGCTCCTTCGGCGTGCGTCTTTTTCAAGCTCGCAGCCTGGGCAACGGCGTCAACTAACCCCTGTTTGTTCATGACTGAACCCTCATGCTCGTGTCGAGCATCATCGCCTTATAGTGAGTCGAACACTGCGTAAATCCCGACTCGCTTCGGAGTCTCGAAATTGTCACAGGCAGCTGCTGTGCTTGGGCGTCACAGCAAAGTCACGCGACACTGCCGAATCGATTCCGTATGCCGCGCAGAGTTCTTCGGGGAGGGATCGTGTCGCGCCTTGTCGGCTTCGGCCTGTTCGCTGCCGCCGTCGCTGTCGCCGTTGCTGGCTGCTCTCCCAATTACTCGCCCGATGTCTATGCCGGCGACGCCGTGCAGCAAGCTGACAAGGTCGAGGCCGGCGTTGTCATCGGCTTCCGTCAGGTCGAAATCCAATCCGACGGCACAGTCGGTGCCGTTGCCGGCGGCGCCGCCGGCGGCGTACTCGGAACTCAGGCCGGCGAAGACAGCGTGGTGCGTGCACTCGGTGCGGTTGGCGGCGCTTTGGCCGGCGGCCTGATCGGCTCTGCCGTCGAGCACACCACCGGTAGCACCACCGGCTGGGAATACATCGTGCGCGGAACCAAGGACGATTTGGTGTCGGTGACGCAGCGGC
>DASQGX010000016.1:0-20846 GCA_035632395.1 Allostellaceae bacterium | reverse complement strand
GGTGACATTGGAGAAGCGTTCGAGGAAATCGAGGTGCCAATAGGCGCGACGGAACTCGCCGTCGGTCGCCGCCTTGAGACCGAGCCCTTCCTGTAGCTGCACGACTTCGCGGATCGATTCGTCCTCGACCGCCTTGAGCTGTTCCTGGGTGATTTCGTTCTTCTTCCGCTTGTCACGCGCATCGAGAAGTTTTTTTGGACGCAACAGGCTGCCGACGTGATCGGCGCGGAAGGGCGGTGCGGTACGCGCGGCCATGGTTCCTCCTCGGTTCTCGGCGCAGGCCTCGTGCAAGGGTCTTTGGTTTTGGCGAGCCGGTCTCTAAAGTCGGGCGCAGTGTCGCGGGCGTAACCTATCGCGTCAAGACGCGGCACCAATGGGCGGCGCGCATGGGCGGCCGCCCATCGCGCACGGGAGGCGCCATGGCATTCGTCCGCACCGGCAGTTTCGTCACGCATTGCGAGGCGATCGGCAATAGCGACGCGCCGGTGTTGGTGCTCGGCAACTCGCTCGGCACGGACGTGCATCTCTGGGATGCGCAAGCACCGGTGCTCGCCGCGCGGTTTCGCGTGTTGCGCTACGACATGCGCGGCCACGGCCTGACCGAAGCGCCCGACGGCGTCGACGCCTACACCATCGACGATCTTGCGGGCGATGTGCTGGCGCTGGCCGACGCGCTCGAGATCGAGCGCTTCCATTACTGCGGCCTGTCGATCGGTGGCATGGTCGGCCAACGTCTCGGCGCACGCGCGCCGGACCGTGTACGCGCGCTGGCGCTGTGCAACACGGCAATGGTCATCGCGGCGCCACAGGTTTATCGCGACCGGGCTGCGGCCGTGCGCAAGAACGGCCTCGCCTCGATCGGCGACGCCGTGTTGGAACGTTGGTTCACGCCCAGGTTCCTCGAAGCAAATGGGGACATCGCACGCGGCATGCGGACCATGCTGACGCGCAATTCGGTCGCCGGTTATGCCGGTTGTTGCCTCGCACTCGCAACCATGGATCTCACCGCCGACGCGCGGCGCATCGCCTGCCCGACGCTGGTCGTCGCCGGCGCCGAGGACCAGGCAACGCCGCCGGCCGCGGCGCGCGCCATTGCTGCCGCCGTCAAAAGTGCCAAACTGGTTGAAATTCCCGATTGCGCCCATATTTCCGCGGTCGAACGGCCGGCGGAGCTGACCGCGGCGCTGAGCGATTTCTTCGCGTCGGCGGCCGTCGCAGCCTAGAGTACGGATCAACGCAGATGCGGCAAAACTGCCTACCGGCTGCGGGCGGGTTCGTTGCAGGATAGGGCCGGGAGGAAGGCACGCGCATGACCGAGGTTCGGGAATACAATCACGAGCGCGCCGGCGGCCAGCCGTCGAACGATTGGCCGGCCTACGCCAGCACGATCAAGCGCCATCCGCAGCAGAAGCCAGTCGCGCTCAACCAGACCCTGACTGAGATTACCGGCCCGACCTTCACCGGCGGCTGGACCGGCCCCGAACTCGTCGACCTGACCAAGCAGCACAAGAGCGAGCCGCTTGGCGAGCGCATGATCCTCGCTGGTCGCGTGCTCGACGAAGACGGAAGGCCGGTTCCGAACACGCTGGTGGAGATCTGGCAGGCGAATTCTTCCGGCCGCTACGCACACACCAACGACACGCATCCGGCGCCGCTCGATCCCAATTTCACCGGCCGCGGCCACATGGTCACCAACGCCAAGGGCGAGTATCGCTTCCTGTCGATCATTCCGGGCGCCTATCCGTGGCGCAACACTTACAATGCTTGGCGCGCGCAGCACGTTCATTTCTCGGTCTTCGGACCGGCCTTCGCCACGCGCATCATCACGCAGATGTATTTTCCCGGCGATCCGCTGCTCGAATTCGATCCAATCTACAACAGCGTGCCGGACGAAGCGGCGCGCAAGCGGATGATCTCGCGCTACGATCCGAATCTGAGCGAGGCCGAATGGGCGCTGGGCTATCGCTTCGATATCGTGCTGCGCGGCCGGCATGCGACGCCGGTCGGTATGTAGATAGGCACATCGCCATGGACGCCAATCTGATTCCGACCGCGACGCAGACCGCCGGCCCGTTCTTCCATTTCGGTCTGCTGCGGCCGGAATGGGCCGACCTCACCGACGGCGGCAAGGCAAAGGGCGACAGGATCGTGCTCGAAGGCCGCGTTACCGACGGCGATGGTGCGCCGCTGCCCGATGCCATCGTCGAGATCTGGCACGCCAATGCCGCGGGCAAGTACGCGCACCCCGAGGACGCGCAGGACAAGCCGCTCGATCCGCATTTCCGCGGCTTCGGCCGCGCCTTCACCGACAAGGAAGGCATCTTTCGCTTCATGACCGTGAAACCGGGCGCGGTGCCCGGCCGTGGCAACGCGTTGCAAGCGCCGCACATCGCGATGTCAATCGCGGCGCGCGGTCTACTGCACCATCTATTCACGCGGGTCTATTTCGCCGGCGAAAGCCTTAACGCCAGCGACCCAGTTCTGACATCGGTAGAGGATCCGGCGCGGCAAAAGACGTTGATCGCCACGGCTGGCGGCAAGGCCAACGGCGCGGCGGTATGGCGCTTCGACGTTGCGCTGCAAGGCAAGGGCGAGACGGTTTTCTTCGATTTCTGACGCGGCCACGCTTCGGGGGAGGAATGGCGGTCAATCCGGCGGACTCGGCGATCTACGGTACGCTCTTCGGCAGCGACGCGATGCGCGCGCTGTTTTCCGACAAGCGCCGCTTGCAGACGATGCTCGATGTCGAGGCGGCGCTGGCGCGCATCGAGGCACGGCTTGGAATTATTCCGAAAAGCGCCGCCGCCGCGATTACCAAGGCGGCCAAGGCAGCCAATTTGCCGCTCGCCGAGATTGCTAAAGGCACGGCATTGATCGGCGTGCCCGCGGCTGCAGTCGCCAAGGCGCTCGGCCACGCCGCTGGCGGCGACGCGCCGCGTTACGTGCATTGGGGTGCGACCAGCCAGGACATCATCGACACCGCGCTGGTCCTTCAGCTGCGTGAGGCGCTCAATCTCATTGAGCGCGACCTCAAATCGGTTGGCGACGCGCTCGCCGTGCAAGCCCGCAAACATCGCGGCACGGCAATGGCTGGCCGGACCTATCTGCAACAGGCGCTGCCGATCACCTTCGGCTACAAGTGCGCGATCTGGCTGGCGCCGTTGGCGCAGCATCGTCGGCGTTTGGCGGAACTGCGCCGCCGTCTACTGGTCGTCCAGTTCGGCGGCGCTGTTGGCACGCTGGCGTCGCTTGGTGCTAAAGGCCGCGCTGTTACCGAAGGGCTGGCGCGCGAGCTCGGCCTCGCCGCGCCAGTGTCGCCCTGGCACGCCAATCGCGAGACGGTGGCCGAAACCGCCGCCGTGCTTGGCCTCATTTGCGGCAGTCTCGCCAAGTTCGCCACCGACGTCATTCTGTTGAGCCAGACCGAAGTCGCCGAAGCCGGCGAGCCGGCGGAGGCAGGCCGCGGCGGCTCGAGCACTCTGCCGCAGAAATGCAATCCAGTGGCCAGCGCCTATATCGTCGCCTGCGCGCGCGGCGTGCACGCGCTCGTGCCGCTGATGTTCCAGGCGCTGGCTGGCGACCACGAACGCTCGACCGGCGCCTGGCAGAGCGAGCCGTTGGCGCTGCCGCAGATTTACTTGCTGACGTCGGGCGCGCTCCAGCATGCAAAGGGCATCGCCAAAGGCCTGCGCGTCGACGCCGCTGCCATGCGGCGCAATCTCGATGCGACCCACGGGTTGATCGTTGCCGAAGCGGTGATGATGGCGCTCGCCGAGTCAGCGGGCCGCGACGTGGCGCACGAAATGGTGCAGCGCGCCAGCCGCACGGCGCTCGCGCGCGGCCGATCGCTTGGTGAGGTGCTGGCCAAGGATCCCACCGTGACCGCTCATCTCAACGCCAAGGCAATCGCAAGGTTGACCGATCCCACGCGCTATCTCGGCGAGGCCACGGTAGTGGTTGATCGCGTGCTCGCCGCGTGGCGCGCTGCGGCATCGGCAAAATAAAAAGGGCGGCCCCAAGTCGGAGCCGCCCCGTCGAAAAACCCGAAAAGAGATCCGGACTAAGCGAACCGGAACGGTTCGGTTAGAACAGCTTGTGCTTGATCCACGCCGCGGCGCCCGGAATGGCGACGCCGAGAAGGGCGAGGGTCGACGGCTCCGGAACCGGAGTACCGCCACCGCCGCAACCCCAAGTGCAACCGCCGCCGCCGCCGCTGTACCACGCGAACGCGGGAGCGGTGACGAGGGCGATGCCGGCAGTCATGACGGCAAGGCGGACGATTTGCGACAGGCGAACGGACATCGAAACACTCCTTTTTTTGTTGAGCCGCTTTTTAGGTACGGCGCCTCAACAAGTACTGCATTTCCTGAATACCACAAGAAATATTGAATAAAAATCAAATATTAATTAACTATATACCAAATATAAGCGTTAATCTATCTTAGTATTACTTCAATTACTCTACAGAAATAGCGAGTTCCACACCGTTTTGACTAAAGACGGCGGACGACTATACTTAACGCAGATTAGGGTTTGCAAAAATAAACCACGAGGGAGAGTTGGAATGCCGGCTTACTGGGTAGCGCGCTCGCGGATCGTCGATCCGGTCGAATACAAGAAATACACGGATCGCGTTCCGGCGATCCTCGCCAAATACGGCGGCAAGGTTCTGGCGCGCGGCGGGCGCTATCAGATCATGGAAGGCCCGCAGAAATTCCATCGCTTCGTCGTAATCGAATTCCCGACCTTCGAGCAGGGCGTCGCCTGCTTCACCTCGAAGGAATACGACGACGCTGCCGCATTCCGGCGCAAAGGTGCGGGCGAGGTCGAAACGATCATGGTCGAAGGCGGCGAGGCCACGCCGCGCTAGGGCAGAGGGCATCACCGGCATGGGTCCCAGCCGCAAAAGCAAGGTGCGGGCGCGCGCGGCAATCTGTTAAAGCATCGGGCCGCCGATGGATGTCATCCGAGAAACCGTTCCAACTGCGCCGGCAATGAGCGCCGCGCGTCGTCGCACCGTGCTCGGTGCGGCGATGGCTGGCATGTTCATGGCGGCGGTCGAAAGCACGATCGTCGCGACGGCGCTGCCGAGCATCGTCGCCGATCTTGGCGGCTTCCATCTGTTCAGCTGGGTGTTTGCAGTCTACTTGCTCGCCCAGGCGGTCACGATTCCGATCTATGGCCGGCTCGCTGACTTGCACGGACGCAAGCGCGTCTTCGCGGCGGGCACGCTGCTCTTCCTCGCCGGCTCGGGACTTTGCGGCTTTGCGCGCAATATGGTGACGCTGATCGCCTTCCGCGCACTACAGGGGCTCGGCGCTGGCGCGATCGTGCCGATTGCGACGACGGTCGTCGGCGACATCTATCCCGGCGCGTCGCGTGCCCGCGCGCAGGGTTATCTTTCGGGCGTCTGGGGCATCGCCGCGGTGAGCGGACCGCTGCTCGGCGCATTCCTGGTCGAACGCGTGACCTGGGCGGCGGTGTTCTGGGTCAATTTGCCGGTCGGCGCAGTCTGCCTTGCGCTGTTCGGCGTGGCCTTGCGCGAAAGCCGCCGCCATCAGCCGCGTAGCATCGATTATCTCGGCGCGGCGTTGCTCATGACGGGCAGCGGTGCGCTGATGCTGGCGTTCATTCAATGGGCGCACCTGTCGGATGCGTTGCGTGTCGGATTTCTGACGGTTGCCCTGCTGGCGCTGATTGCCTTCGCCTTCAGCGAGCGCCGCAGCGCCGAGCCGATGATGCCGCCGGACCTTTGGCGTATTCCCGCGGTCGCCGCTTCGAACATCGCTGCCTTCGCCATCGGCGGCTCGCTCATTGGCGTCAACGCTTTCGTGCCGACCTATGTCCAGGGCGTGATGGGACGCAACGCCGTGATCGCGGGTTTCGCGCTGACGGCGATGTCCATGAGCTGGTCGTTGACGACGATCCTGATGGGTCACCTGCCGGTTGCGGCACGCGCCTCTTATCGCACCTTGGCGGTGTGCGGCGGCGGCGCGTTGGTGGCGGGAAGCATGATTCTCGTTCTTCTGAGTCCAGCACATGGGCCGTTATGGGCGGCGAGCGGCGCGCTGGTTATCGGTATTGGCATGGGTCTGTGCAACACGACCTATATCGTCGCGGCACAGGATAGTGTCGAATTTCATCGCCGCGGCACCGCGACCTCGGTCAACGTCTTCCTGCGCATGGTCGGCCAGTCGGTCGCCGCTGCGGTCTTCGGCGGCGTTCTCAATTCGGTGCTGGCGGCGCGGATCGGCGCCGCCGACACCATGGTCGACCGGCTGATGACGCCGGCGCTGCGCAATGCCCTGCCTGCGGTCGAGCTCGCGCGGCTCGACAGCGCGCTGGCTGCTGGGCTGCACGGCGTCTTTCTTGCTACCGGTGCGTTCTCGCTGCTGGCGCTGTTGTTGGCATTACGCTTGCCGAAGGGTTTGGGCTCGCGCCACGCGCGCGAATAGACCTACCAGGTGCCAAGCGGCAGCGAGAACATCAGCAGGATGTTCTCTTCGCCCGGGTTCGTTTTACTGAGGCCGGCGTTGGAAATATGGTCGAAGGCGATGCCGATGCGCGAGGCGTCCTCGAAGCGGTAATCGAAACGCGCGCCAGTTTTGAACTCGAACGCCTCGCCGAGATTCTTGCCGTTGCCTTGGTGGTAGTAGCCGACGGCGGCGTTCGGCACCAACACGAAGTGACGGCCGAAATGCAGGTCGAGGTTGAATCCGGCATAGGCAAAGGCGGATTTCTTGTTGGTGCCGAAGATTCCGATCATCGGCTTCACGAAATAAAATCCGTGCGCAAAATCGTATTCGACCCGGCCTTCGCCCGCTTTGTGGTTGTGCAGGAAATCGTACATGCCGCCGCCGAGCGACAGCAGGCCCGGCTCAGTAGGGCCGGTGACGTCGGCGAGCCAGTCGGCGTGCACATTGGCGGTTCCAAGCCACATCGCCGCCAGCAGGGCGCCAAGCCCCGCAACCCACCGACCCGTCATGCGCGATTTCTCCCCCACCGGCGCGATCAATTCATCTTAAAGCCTTGGTAGCAAAGGGCAAGTGCGCCAATCCGGCGGTTATCTTAGAGTCGCCGCCTAAAGCGTTCGGTCGCTGCCACCAGCTCGGCGCGGATGCCCGGCTCCATCGCCGAATGGCCCGCATCGGGCACGACCACGTACTGGGCCTCGGGCCAGGCACGGTGCAGCTCGTCGGCGCTGATCACCGGGCACACCATGTCGTAGCGGCCTTGCACGATCACCGCCGGTATTTCGCGGATACGATCGACCCGCGCCACCAAATCGTGCGCCGGCTTGATGACGTGATGGCGGAAGTAATGCGCCTCGATCCGCGCCAGGCCGAGTGCCATGCGGTCCTCGCCGAAGGCAGCAACCGTGTCCGGACTCGGCAACAGGGTCGAGCACACGCCCTCATAAGTGCTCCAGGCGCGCGCCGCCGGCATGTGCACGGCAGGCGTCGGATCCATCAGCCGCCGCGTGTAGGCGGCAAGAAGGTCGGCGTGTTCGTTCTCTGGAATGAAACCCGAAAAGTTGCGCCAGGCCTCGGGAAAGACCGCGCGCATGCCATAAAGGAACCAGTCGATCTCGCTTTGCCGGCAAAGGAAGATGCCGCGCAACACCAGTCCGCTGCAGCGCTCGGGGTGCGCTTCGGCATAGGCCAAGGCGAGGGTCGAGCCCCATGAGCCGCCAAACACCAACCAGCGCTCGATGCCGAGATGGATGCGCAGCCGCTCGATATCGGCGATCAGATGGCGCAGCGTGTTGTCCTGGGTCTCACCCAATGGCGTCGACCGGCCGGCGCCCCGCTGATCGAAAACGACGATGCGGTAGATCGCTGGATCGAAAAAGCGCCGATGTGTTGGCGTCGCGCCAGCGCCTGGGCCACCGTGCAGGAACACCGCCGGCAGGCCGGCCGGATTGCCCGATTGCTCCCAATACATCGTGTGGTGGCCGTCCAGCGGCAGCATGCCGCTCTGGTAGGGCTCGATCGGCGGAAACAGGTCTTGCCGGCCGATTCGCGGATTGTCGGGCATCGCGCCAGTGTAAGAATCCCGGCCTTGAAGGCAAGTCGCGGCAAGCCTTCATTAACCATCTTTCCGCTTAACTGCCGGCCATGGCGGTCATTGCATCGCTTCCCGCGGCAAAGAGCCGATTTGGCGTCTCGCTGCCGCTACTGGTGGCGCTTGCCGCATTCGTGACCGTACTGGCGAATGCGTCGGGCCTGCTGGGCGATCCCGATACCTACTGGCACATTGTCG
Source organism: Allostellaceae bacterium (assembly GCA_035632395.1). Lineage (GTDB taxonomy): Bacteria > Pseudomonadota > Alphaproteobacteria > ATCC43930 > CGMCC-115725 > REEB95. The sequence goes on along the minus strand of DASQGX010000016.1, from coordinate 12,584 downwards.
TCGGTCGCTGGATTCTCACGCACCACGCGGTGCCGCACATCAACTTCCTCTCCTATTCCCTGCCGGGCGCGCCGTGGGTGCCGCACGAGTGGCTCGCCGAGACCGTCTTCGGAGCCCTCTACGACTGGTTGGGTTGGAACGGTCTGGTGCTGGTGACGGCGCTGTCGCTGGCGGGGACGCTGGCGATCCTGACGCGCGCGCTGCTGCATTGGCTCGAGCCGGTGCACGCGCTGGCGGCGGCGATGGCGGCGTGGGGCCTCGTCCTTGCGCATGTACTGGCTCGGCCGCACATCCTGACACTGCCGATCATGGTGTTGTGGTTTACGGCGCTGGTCGAAGCGCGCGAGCGCGACCGGGCGCCACCGTTATGGGTCGCAGCGTTGATGACGCCATGGGCCAATCTGCACGGTGGCTATGTGCTCGGTCTGGCGTTCGCGGCGCTGTTCGCGGGCGAAGCGCTGCTGATGGCGCCGAACCGAGCCGCGCGCATCGCCGTCGTCAAGCGATGGGGCGCATTCGGCGTTCTGTCGCTGGCGGCGGCGCTGCTGACGCCCAACGGCCTCGTCGGCCTGTGGCTGCCATTCCATCTGCTGAACATGAAATTCGCCCTGTCGGTGCTGGTCGAATGGCAGAGCCCGGATTTCCAGACAATTCAGCCGCTGGAAATTTGGCTTATGGTCGGGCTGGCCTTGGCGCTCGGCTTCGGCGTCAAGCTGCCGCCGACGCGCATCGTCATGCTGCTGTTGCTTGTGCATATGAGTCTTGCGCACCGCCGCCACGCCGACGTGCTCGCCCTGGTCGCACCGCTGATTTTGGCTCCGGCGGTGGGCGAATTCATCCGCAAACGGTCCCACCGGCGTCACGCCGCTGCGCTTGACAGCGCTTTCACCGATCTCGCCGGCGGCGCCAGCCTGCGCGGCGCGGCCATTGTCGGCTTGATTGTCGTCGCGCTCGCGGCGTTGTTCGTGCAGCAGCCGCTAGTGCGCAAGCCCGATCCTTATACGCCAGCGGCGGCGCTCAAATTCGCCGCCGCCCACGATCTGACCGGGCCGGTATTCAACGAGTACGGCTTCGGCGGCTATCTCATCTTCAACGGCATCAAGCCATTCATCGACGGTCGTGCCGAGATGTATGGCGACGATTTCGTCAAACGCTACGTTGAGGCAACGCGCGGCGTCACCGATGAGTTGCCGGCGATGCTCGATCAGTATCACGTGACCTGGACGCTATTCGCCGTCAAGAGTCCGGCGGCGACGTTGATGGATCACTTGGCGGGCTGGAAGCGGGTTTATGCCGACAATACGGCGATTATCCACGTCCGCACCGATTCCGGTCGCTAGACGTTAACGGCGTAGCTCGGCCTTGAGTTTCTTGGCGCCTTTTGCCAGCGCCGCGAGCTTGGCATAAGCGACAGTGCGGTCAAGCGGCGCCAGGCCGCAATTGGTGCAAGGCTGGAGATTCTCCGGTGCGACATAGGGCAGCGCGGTTTTCAGCACGGCCGCGACCTCGTCCGGCGTCTCGACACGGTCGGTGGCGACGTCGATCGCGCCGAGCAGAACTTGCTTGCCCTTGAGCAGCCCAAGAAGGCTGACCGGCACCTTGGAGTGGATGCATTCGAGCGACACCTGGCCGATCTTGCTCTTGGCGAGCGCGGGGAAGATCGCCTCGTATTGCCGCCACTCGCTGCCGAGGCTCGCCTTCCAGTCGATGTTCGCCTTGATGCCGTAGCCGTAGCAAATATGGACGGCGGTCTTGGCCTTGAGTGATTGTGCCGCGCGTTCGAGCGCAGCGACGCCCCAATCCTGAACCTCGCGCATGTAGACGTTGAAGGCGGGTTCGTCGAACTGGATGACGTCGACGCCGATGGCGTCGAGCTCGCGCGCTTCCTCGTTCAGCAGTTCGGCGAAGCGCATCGCCATCTTGACCCGGTCGCCGTAGAACTGATCGGCGATCGTATCGACGATAGTCATCGGTCCCGGCAGGGTGAATTTGAGCTTGTGCCGTGTATGCGCGCGGGCCAGCGTCGCCTCCATCCGATGCACGCTGCCCTTGCGCTGCAATTCGCTGGTTACCGTCGGCACCTCCGCGACGTAGCGGTTGTCGCGGATGCCCATCTTGACGCGTTTGCCGAAATCGATGCCGGAGAGATTGGCGAGGAAGCCGTGAACGAAATGCTGCCGCGCCATCTCGCCGTCGGTGACGATATCGATGCCGGCGTCCTCCTGTTCCTTGATCGCGAGCACGGTGGCGTCGCGCTTGGCTTGCTCGAGCGCGTCACCCTCGGCGGCCCACGGCGCCCACAGCATCTTGGGCTTCGCAAGCCAGGCGGGCTTCGGCAGGCTGCCGGCAATGGTGGTTTCGAGCATGGCGTTTTCTCTCCCGGCCACAGCCTATAACGCGGCGATGAAACCGACCATCGCTGCGAGCGTGTCGGCTTCCTGGTCGCGATGCGGTGCGTGCATGCAGTTGTCGAGTAATAATTTTTCGAACGGCCCTTTGACGCCGCGCGCCACGGCGTTGACTTGCTCCACCGTGCCATATTGGTCGTCGATGCCTTGAATCGCCAGCACCGGACAGGTCACGCCGGGGAGGCAATCCTCGATGTTCCAGGCGCGGAATTGCGGCGACAGCCAGATATCGTTCCAGCCGCGGAAAACGCCTTCGATGTCGGCGTGATAAGGCGCGAGGCGGTGCTTCAGGTCGGAATCCTCATAGGCGTGCTTCGCCTCCTCGATGCCTAGGATCGAGACGTCTTCGACGAAGACGTGCGGCGCCTCCAGAACCAGGCCGCGCACCGGCCAATGGCCGCTACCGGCATGGATCAGCGCGATCGAGGCGCCGTCGCTGTGTCCAATCAGGACCGGATTGTCGATCGCCAGCGCCGTGCGTAACGCTGGCAGCTCGTCGAGGGCTTCGCCGTGCATATAGCGCGGATCGCGGGGGCCGCGGAACCGGTCGGACTTGCCGTAGCCCCAGCGCGAATAGGTGACCGTGCGGCAGCCGGTGGCGGCAGCCAGCTTGGGAGGAAAATCGCGCCACAATGCGACCGAGCCGAGGCCTTCATGCAGCAGCACGAGCGTCGGCGTGCCGGCGCGCCGCGCTGTGATATCGGCATATTCGATGCGGTGACGGTTGATCTCGACGAACGGCAATTCACACTCCGAGATGCCGCCGCAATAGCGCCGGATCGGCCTTGAGCCGTGCTGGCTCACCGGCGAAGGCGACGCGGCCCTTGACCAGGAGCACGGCGTGGTCGGCGAGGGCGCTGAGTACAGCGAAATTCTTGTCGACGATGACGGAGGCAATGCGACTTTCGCGCAACCGTCGGATGATCGCCCAGATTTCCTTGGCAAGCCGCGGCGAAAGGCCTTCGGTGGCCTCGTCGAGGATGATCAGGTCGGGATTGGTCATCAGCGCGCGTCCGATGGTGAGCATCTGTTGTTCGCCGCCCGACAGCAGCGCGCCACTCTGGTGAAGCCGCTCCGCGAGACGCGGAAAGGTATCGAGCACGCAGTCCAGCGTCCAGTCCATCCGGCCATGGCGCCCCGGCCGTGCCGCGAGCTGTAGATGCTCGCGCACGGTGAGCTTGGCGAAGATGCCGCGGCCTTCCGGAACCAACGCCAGGCCTTCGCGCGCGACCCGATGCGGCGGCGCGCCAGTCATGTCGACACCGTTGATGCGCACGTTGCCGTGGCGCGGCGGGGTGAGGCCGAGCAGCGAGCGCAGCAGCGTCGTCTTGCCCATGCCATTGCGGCCGAGCAGGGCGACGGTTTCGCCCCGACCGACGGCGAAATCGACGCCATGCAGGATATGGCTCGCGCCGTAAAAGGTGTGCAGGCCGCGGGCATCGATCAGCGCCGGTTCGGGCTCGTAGACGTCGATCATGGCGCCGCCTCGTCACTGCCGAGATAGGCTTCTTGCACCGCTGCGCTGGCGCGGATCGCCTCGGGTGCGCCGGATTCGAGCACTTTGCCGTCCACCATTACGGTCAGCATATGGGCGATGCGGAAGACCGCATCCATGTCGTGCTCGACCAGCAGCACGGCGTGATCGCGGCCGAGCTCGGCGATGAGCCCGGTCATCCGCTCGGATTCCTCGGCGCCCATGCCGGCCAGCGGCTCATCGAGCAGCAGCGCCCTGGGGGCGGTCGCCAGCGTCATGGCGATTTCGAGCTGGCGTTGTTCGCCGTGCGACAAGGTTCCGGCGATGCGTTCGCCATGCTCGAGGCGCACGCGCGCGAGCGCTGCTTCCGCCGCCTCGTCGAGCGTGCGTACGTCGCGCGCCTGGCGCAATAGGCCGAGGCCGTGCCCCAGCCGTGCCTGGGCCGCAAGCCGGCAATTCTCGAAGGCGGAGAAACCGGCGAAGACGTTGACGCGCTGATAACTACGGCCGATGCCAAGCCGCGCGATGCGCTCGGGCGCCGCGCCGGTGATCTCGCGGCCGCCAAAGCGGATGCTGCCGGCGGTGGGTGCGAGGTCGCCCGACAACAGGTTGATGAGCGTGGTCTTGCCGGCGCCGTTAGGGCCGATGACGGCGTGGATCTCTCCAGCGAACAATTCGAGCGACACGCCGTCGACCGCTTTGAGGCCGCCGAACTGCCGCGCCACGTCGCGCACTGTCAGAACCGGCTCAGCCATGCGCCTTTTCCATCCGGCGCATGAGGCCGCCGATGCCCTGCGGCAAGAGCAGCACAGCGACGATGATGAACAGGCCCAGCGGCAGCAGCCAGTGGCGGGTGACGTCGGTGAGCCCGTCCTGCAGCAGAACGAGGGCGAAGGCGCCGAGGACGGAGCCGTAGAGCGTGCCCATGCCGCCGAGGATCACCATCATCAGCACCTCGCCCGACAGCCGCCAGCCGAACAGGTCCGGGCTGACAAAGCCGAATTGCGCGGCGTCGAGATAGCCGGCAAGGCCGGCGATCGCGCCGGCAATGACGAAGGCGGCGAGCTTGTAACCGTAGGTCGCAAAGCCGAGCGCGCGCATACGGCTTTCGTTGCTGCGAATGCCGAGCAGCGCGTGACCGAACAGCGAGCGCGTCACAAACCGCAGGACGAGATAGCTGGCGGCGAGCGCTGCCAGCACCAGGTAGTAGAAGCTTGCGGGCCGCTCGAGCGAGAAGGGCGTCCAGCCGAACAACGCCATCGACGGCTTGACGTAGATGTAGACGCCGTCGGAGCCGCCGAGCGCTTTGCTGCCGATGACGTAGTAGAACAGCATCTGGGCGAAGGCGAGCGTCACCATGATGAACGAGACGCCCGTGGTGCGCAGGACGAGCATACCGATGACCACCGCCGCCGCCGCCGCCGCGCCGATCGCCGCCGGCAACGACAGGTAAAGGCTGGCGGCGGCATATTGGGGCGAAAGCAGGAACAGCGCGTAGGCCCCGATGCCGAAGAAGGCGGCATGGCCAAAGCTGACCAGGCCGGTATAGCCGACCAACAGATCGAGGCTCATGGCGAAGATCGCCATGATCATGATCTTGGCGAAGACCTGCAGGTAGAATGTCCCGGCCAGCAGCGGAAACAGTGCCAGCAGGACGAAAGCCGCCATCAGCACGGTGCGTTCGCGCATCGCTCGCCTGCTCAGCCCGCTCCGGCGCGGCCGAACAGGCCGGCCGGGCGCCACAGCAAGACCGCCGCCATCAGCACGTAGATCGTCATACCCGAAAGCTGCGGCACGTAGATCTGGCCAAACGTGTCGGCTAGGCCAATGAGCAGCGAACCGAGGAAGGCGCCCTTGATCGAGCCGATGCCGCCGATCACGACGACGACGAACGAGACGATCAGTACGTCGTTGCCCATGCCGGGAAATACCGACGCCACGGGCGCCGCGATCATGCCGGCGAGCGCCGCCAGCGCGACGCCCAGCGCGAAGACCGCGCGATAGACCCAGGCGATGTCGATGCCGAGCGACTGCACCATCTCGCGGTTGGTCGAGCCTGCGCGGATCGCCATGCCAAGACGCGTGTAACGAATCAGCCACCACATCGCGCCGGCAACGACGAGGCAGAAGGCCGACAGGAACAGGCGATAGGCGGGATAGGTGAGCGCGTCCTTGAGCGGGACGGAGAAATCGAGCAAGGCCGGCACCGCAACGCCGTGCACATCATCGCCGAACAGCAGCGAACGGATCTCCTCCAGCACCAGGATGAGGCCGTAGGTCAGCAGCACCTGATAGAGGTGCTCCCGGCTATAGAGCGGGCGAAACAGCAACGCCTCGAGCGCGATACCGAGCACGATCGCCAGCGGCACGGCGACAATGATCGCCGTCCATAAATCGCCGGTGAGCCGGGTGAAGGCGTAAACCAGATAGGCGCCAAGCATGTAGAAGCTGCCATGCGCCAGATTGATGACGCCCATGATTCCGAAAATGAGCGTCAGGCCGCTGGCGACCAGGAAGAGCAACAGCCCTTCCTGGACGCCGTTCAACACCTGGATCAGAAAAAATGCGAGGGAATCCGACATCCGGCTATCGGCCGGCAGCGTTCAGCCGAAGAGGCTTGGCCGATGGCTGATCGCTGACCGCTTTCTACGCCGACATCTTGCAGCCGATGGCCGGATCGGCGAGCGCTTTGACGGCGACGCGGACGTAGCGGTTTTCGGTGCCCTGTACTTTGCGCAAATAGAAATCTTGCACCGGATTGTGCGCCTTGGAGAGCGTAAACCGGCCGCGCGGGCTGTCGAACACCGTTTTCTCCATCGCGCTTACCAGCGCGTCGCGCGCCTTGACGTCGCCTTTGACCGCGCCGAGCCCGGAGATCAGCAGCGTGCCGGTGTCGTAGCCCTGGACGGCATAGACGTCGGCGTCGCGGCCGGTCGCCTTCTTGAACGCGGCGCGGAACGCCTTGTCATTGGCGAACTTGAGGTCGTCGGCGTAGTGCAGAGTGGTTTCGAGTCCCTGCGCCGCTTCGCCTTGCGCTTCGAGCGTGCCGTCAGTGAGGAAGCCGGGTCCGACCAGCGGAATTGCCGTCTTAAGACCGGCCGCGGCGTAATCCTTGACGAACTTGACGGCGCCGCCGCCGGCGAAGAACGCATAGACGATGTCCGGCTTGAGCGCTGCGATCTCGGTCAGGAGCGGCTGGAACTCGACGCCGGGGAAGGGCAGGAACAGGCCTTTCTCGGTCTTGCCGCCGCCTTTCATGAACGCCTCGGTGAAGGCGTCAGTCGATTCCTTCCCGGCGGCGTAATCCCACGAGATCACCGCCGCCCGCTTGTGGCCGGCGTCGGCCGCGACCTTGCCCATAGCGTAGGCCGGCTGCCAGTTCGAGAATGAGGTGCGGAAGATGTTAGGCGCACATAACGCGCCAGTGGCGGCGCCAACGCCGCCGTTGGGAATGACCAGCATGGTGTTGGTGTCGCGCGCGACCTTGACCATCGCCATGACGACGCCTGAATGCACGGTGCCAATCATGAAATCGACCTTGTCGCGCGCCACTAGCTTGTTGGCATTGTTGCTGCCCTTTGCCGGATCGGATTCATCGTCGAGCGTGATGTACTCGATGTCGCGGCCGCCGAGCTTGCCGCCCTTCTCGTGGATCGCCAGGCGCAGCGCGTCGTCGATGTTCTTGCCCAATGCGGCATAGGTTCCGGTATAGGGCAGCATCAGCCCGAGCCGGATCTTGGCTTGCTGGCCGATGGCGAAGCGCGTCGGGACGAAGTCCGTCACCGCGGCTGCGCCGGCCGCCGCCATGCCGGCGAGCACGCGCCGGCGCGTAGCCTTCCTGGTCGAATTGGTCATGCTGACTCCCCCTGGGTTGCCGTGGTCGTCACTTGCGGTCGCGTTCACGCAGCTTGAAGCGCTGAATCTTGCCCGTCGCGGTTTTGGGCAGGTCGGCGACGAACTCGATCCAGCGCGGATATTTGTAGGGCGCAAGGCGCGATTTGACGTGCGCCTGTAGCGCTTCGGCAAGCGCCGGCGAATTGGCGTGGCCGGACTTGAGCACGACGTAAGCCTTGGGCTTGACCAGCTGCTGCTCATCGGCGTGGCCGATCACTGCCGCCTCGAGCACGTCGGCATGAGTCATCAGCGCCGCTTCAACCTCGAACGGCGAGACGTACATGCCGCTGACCTTCAGCATGTCGTCGGTGCGGCCGCCATAGGTGTAATAGCCCTGCGCGTCACGCGTGTACTTGTCGCCGCTGCGCGTCCATACGCCGAGGAAGGTCTCGCGGCTTTTGGTGCGGTTGTTCCAATAACCGACGGCGCTGGTCGGACCGGCGATCTGGAGCTCGCCGATCTGGCTGTCCTTGACCGGTTTGCCTTCCTCATCAACCAGCCGGATGTCGTAACCGGGAACCGGCACGCCGGTGGTGCCGTAATGGACCTCGCCCGGCCGGTTCGAGAGGAAGATGTGCAGCATCTCGGTCGAACCGATGCCGTCGAGGATCTCGACGCCAAGCCGCTCGGTCCAGCGCTTGCCGATATCCTCGGGCAGCGCCTCGCCCGCCGACACGCAACGCCGCAGCACCAGCTCACCACGCTCCGGCAGATCGCTGCTGGCGAGCAGCGCCGCATAGAGTGTCGGCACGCCATAGAAGATGGTGGGCTTTTTCTCGCGCAGCACGCGAATGACCGCCGCTGGCGTCGGTCGTTCGGCCAGCAGTAGGCTGGTGGCGCCGACCGCCAGCGGAAAAGTCAGGGCGTTGCCCAGGCCATAGGCGAAGAACAACTTGGCGGCGGAATAGACCACGTCGCTTTCGCGGATGCCGAGCACCGGCTTGGCGTAAAGCTCGGCGGTTAGAGTCAGATGCGAATGAAGATGCATCGCGCCCTTGGGCGCGCCAGTCGAGCCCGACGAATAGAGCCAGAAGCAGATATCGTCGCAGGTGGTTGCAGCCGTACGCGCCTTGGCGGGCGCTTCGACCAGCAGGGTCGCAAACGACAAGCGTCCGGCCGGCGCCACGCCCGAGACGATCACATGTTCGAGAGCCGGCTGGGTCGCCAGCGCTGGCGCGAGCTTGTCGTAGAGCGCGTCGGACACGATGAGCGCGCGGGCGCGGCTGTCGCGCAGCATGAATTCATAGTCGTTGGCGGTCAGCAGGGTGTTGACCGGAACCGGTACGATGCCCGCCTTGATCGCGCCGAGAAACGCCACCGGAAAATCCACGGTGTCGAGCAGGCAGAGCATGACGCGCTGCTCGGGCTGCAGCCCCAGCCGGCGCAATGCGTTGGCGGCGCAGTCAACGCGCTCGGCGAGCTGCGCATAGGTTAGGCTGGTACGGTCGTCGACGAAGGCGAGCTTGTCGCCGCGGCCCGCGGCGAGATTGCGGTCAATCAGATCGGCTGCAGCGTTATAGTCGCGCGGGATTGCGATCCGTGGCGCCACCGCGGCGGACCCGTCGGCGGTCATGCCCTCCTCCCTGCGGCGCGGCTCTTCCTGCGGCCTTTTACGCGCCTTCGCCAACGATGTTTGGCGAGGGGGGGCGCGCCGTCAAGCCCTTACTGCCACCGGCCCACGCGGGTCAGTCACACCACACGAAACCGGTCATCAGCATGTCGATGTTCGTGCCGTCGGTGGCCAATGGCAGCGCCAAAGACTCGCAATCGAGCATCGCCATTCTGTCGGTGAATAGATGTGCGCGCCGCGCGGCGATCGGCCGGCGTTCGTCGATGGCGCGCAGGTAATGGTCGAGAATTAGCGCGCGGTGCGTTGCGTCGGTGTACTGATCGAGGAATTTGTGTGTCATGTCGAAACCGGTGCGCGCCGCGATGTTGGTGGCGTGCACGCGGAAATAGAAGCGCAGCGGATGCCGCCGCACCTCGACCAGTGACAGGTTGCCGATGATGTATCGCATTTCCGAAGGATCGAAATCGGTACGCGCCGGAAAGGCGGGCGTGCGACGGCGCGCTTCCCACTCTTCAAGCAAGCGGCGAAGTGCCGGTCGCGTCAACGCCGAAACGTCGACGTATTCCTGGGTGTCCTGCACCACGCCCCCACTATAAACGCTGGGGATTTAACCGGTCGTTAGGACTGATCGGTAAAGGGCGGCATAAATGCTGGCGACCGCCGCCATCGAGTAGTCGCCGGCGGCCTTGGCGCGGGCGTTGCGGCCGAGTCGCTCCGCAAGTCCGCCTTCGGATTCGATGCGCCGGATCAGTGCGCAAAATTCGGCGGCGGTATCGAACAACAGACCGGTGTCGCCGTCGGCGAGAACGAAATCGGTGACGCCTTCGAGTCGGCGCGCGACGATCGGAAGGCCGTAGGCCATCGCTTCGGCAAGCACGTTGGGAAAGCCTTCGAGCCAGGACGCGAACACGAAGACATTGGCCATGCAGTAGAACGGCGACGGGTCGTCACGATAGCCGACGAAGCGCACGCGGTCGGTGACACTGAGCGCCGCGATCGCGGTGTCGAGCTCAGCGCGGTACTCGGGCTCGAGCGCAGGTCCGAGCATCACTAGGTACCGCGCCTTGCCGTCGGCGTTGAGCGCCGCGAGATTCTCGATCAGGAACAGCACGTCCTTGCGGCGCGAAATGCTGCCGACATAAAGCTGCACGACCGCGTCGCGCGGGATATCGAGCGCGGCACGCCTCGCGTCGGCGTCTGCAATCCGCTCGGGCACGGTCACGCCCTGTGGCACGATAACGACGCGGCCCGGCGCGCCCATGAAAGCGGCGCTTTCGTCATAGAGGCGTCGGTTGAGCACCACGAGACGCGTCATCGTCGTGCGCATGGCCCAGGCGACGAAGCGCCAAAAGCTCGGACGATAGGTCTTGAGAATGTATGGTGGCGAATCGTCGAGCGTCGCCGAATAGATGAAGCGGACGCCGGCGAGCCGCGCGATCCCGTTCGAGACGAAGAACCGGTCGATGTGCGTGCGCGCGTGAATGATGTCGTAGTGGCGGATGTTGCGCAGCAGCCACAAGTAATAACGCAGCAGCACGGCGCGCACGGACTCACGTTCGGAGCGACGCAGATAGATCAAATTCATGCCCGGCGGCGCCACCGGCGGTATCTCTGTCGGTGCTGGGGTGGTGAACACGAGGACGTCGTGGCCGCCGCCGGTCGCCGCGAGATGCGGCCACAGCTTCTCGAAATAAAGCCCGTCGCCGGCGAAGTTAGGGCGGAAGCGCGGAAAGAGGTGAAGCACGCGCACGGCGTTAGCCACGCTTCCGGCAATGACGCGATGCAGCGCCCAAATTTCCCCCGCTTCTTGACCGGCGGCGAGTATGCACTATCGTCCGGCAAAAGCGCAGGTCTTGCGCCGACGGTCGAGGAGGCAGCCTTGATCACTTTTGAAACCGCGCCCGAGCGCTATCGCCATTGGCGGCTGTCCGTCGACGGCCCGATCGCGACGCTGGCGCTCGACGTCGCCGAGGATGGCGGCCTGGTGCCGGGCTACAAGCTGAAGCTCAATTCCTACGATCTCGGCGTCGACATCGAGCTCGCTGATGCGCTCAATCGCATCCGCTTCGAGCATCCGGCCGTCAAAACCGTGGTGCTGACTAGCGCCAAGGACCGCATGTTCAGCGCCGGCGCCAACATCTACATGCTCGGTGCGTCGTCGCACGCCTTCAAGGTGAACTTCTGCAAGTTCACCAACGAGACGCGTAACGGTATGGAGGATTCGAGTCGGCACGAAGGGTTGAAGTTTCTGGCCGCGGTGAACGGTGCTTGCGCAGGCGGCGGCTATGAGATCGCGCTCGCTTGCGACGAAATCCTGATGATCGACGACCGCTCGTCGACGGTGAGCTTGCCGGAAGTCCCGCTCTTGGGCGTATTACCTGGCACTGGCGGCCTGTCGCGGCTCACCGACAAGCGCAAGGTCCGGCGCGATCTCGCCGACCTGTTCTGCACCACCGCCGAAGGTGTGCGGGCCGATCGCGCGCATCAATGGGGCCTGGTTGATGCGGTGGCGACGCCACAGAAATTCGCCGCGGTATTGAACGAGCGCGCTCTGGTGATGGCACGGACCAGCGATCGGCCGGATAAGGAACAGGGCATCAAGCTGCCGCCGCTCGAGCGCACGGGCGACGAAAGCGGCTATCGCTATCGTTATCTCGATGTTGCTTTCGATCGCGCCGCGCGCACTGCGACCATGACGGTGAAGGTGCCGGCCGAAACCGCGCCGTCGTTCGCCACCGCTTTGGCACAAGGCGCGGCGTGGTGGCCGCTGCAGATGGCACGTGAGCTCGACGACGCCGTTCTGATGCTCCGGCTCAACGAGCCAGACTTGGGCACGTGGGTGCTGAAGACGCGCGGCGAGCCGGCGACAGTTCTCGCCAATGACGGGTTGCTAATCGCCGAACGCAATCACTGGTTCATACGCGCGACGCTGGGATTGCTGCGCCGCACGTTGCAGCGCTTCGACGTTTCGTCGCGCAGTGTGATTGCCGTAGTCGACCGGGGTTCGTGCTTCGCCGGTTCGCTGTTCGAGCTCGCGCTCGCCGCCGACCGCTCCTATATGCTCGACGATCCTCAGGCCAACGATCCGCCGCGCATTGCGCTCGGCGCGTTGAATTTCGGCGCGCTGCCGATGGTCAACGGCCAGACGCGGCTCGTCACCCGCTTCTGCGGCGTAGCTGCGCCGGTTGCCGCGGCGCAACAACGCATCGGGGAAAATCTCACCGCGGCCGATGCGAAC
>DASQGX010000015.1:0-4589 GCA_035632395.1 Allostellaceae bacterium | reverse complement strand
CTCGACGAGGTTCGCAAAGCGGGATCGAGCGCCGGCGCGATCATCGAGGTGCACGCCAGCGGCGTGCCCGCCGGCCTGGGCGAGCCGATCTACGACAAGCTCGACGCCGACCTGGCCAAGGCGATGATGAGCATCAACGCCGTCAAAGGCGTCGAGATCGGCGCCGGCATGGCGGCGGCGGCGCTGTCGGGCGAGCAGAACGCCGACGAAATGCGCATGAAAGACGGCAAGGTGACGTTCCTCGCCAACAATGCCGGCGGCATTCTCGGCGGCATCTCGACCGGCCAGGACGTCGTCGCGCGCTTCGCGGTCAAGCCGACGAGCTCGATCCTGAAGCCGCTCCGGAGCGTCGACCGCTTCGGCAAGGACGTCGAGGTCAGCACCAAGGGTCGCCACGATCCCTGCGTCGGCATCCGCGCCGTGCCGGTCGGCGAAGCGATGATGGCGGTGGTGCTGGCCGATCATCTGTTGCGGCACCGCGCGCAATGCGGCTGAGCGCCGGCGGCGCTTCGGCGATACGCCGATGAATCCCGCGTTCGGCGCCGCGATCGATCATTTCGAGGCTGGGCGTCTGGACGAAGCCGAAGCTGCCTGCCGCACCATCCTGGCGCAAGATGCGTCGCAGCCCGACGCGCTGTTTTTGCTCGGCCTGATCGCGCAGCGGCGCGGCCGGAACGACGAAGCGCTCGAACGCATCCGCGCCGCGATCAAGCGTAACCGCCGCAATCCGATCTTCCACAACGCGCTCGGCGTGGTGCAGGCGGCGCGCGGCCGCGGCACCGAGGCGGTGGCCGCGTTTCGCGAAGCATTGGCGCTGGCGCCGCGTTACGCCGACGCGCACGTCAATCTGGGGAATGCGCTGACGAAGCGCGGCGACGGCATCGGCGCCGTCGAGTGTTTCCGGCGCGCTATCACGATCGAGCCGAATCTTGCGGCGGCGCACTTCAACCTCGGCAACGCACTGTTGGCGCAAAACGACGCGGCGGCGATCGACGCCTATCGCCGCGCCATTGCGCTGCAACCGAATCTGGCCGACGCACACATGAATCTCGGCATCGTGCTGCGCCGCCAGGGCCAGGCGCAGGCGGCCGTCGCCTGTTTCCGCCGCGTCATCGCGTTGCGGCCTGATTATGCCGCGGCCTACGACAATCTCGGCAGCATGCTCGCCGAGATGGGCCAGCTCAACGAGGCTGTCGCCGCCAACCGCCGTGCGCTTGAACTCGGACCGGCGAGCGCCGACGCTCACTCCAACCTGATTTTCAACCTGAATTTCGACGCCAGCCTCGACCTCGCCGAGCATCAGGCCGAGCGCCGACGCTGGGCTGCGCAACATGCCGACGCGCTGGCGCCCACAATGGCGCGGCGCCCCGCCGATTGCGACCCCGAACGGCGGTTGCGCATCGGCTATGTCAGCGCGCATTTCCGCGCTTATGCGGCGAGCTACGCCTTCGGCGGCGTTCTCACGCATCACGATCCGGCGAAGGTCGAGATCTTCTGCTATTCCGACACACGGCAGGAAGATGAGCTGACTTCGATCTTTCGCCGCGCCGCGCAGCATTGGCGCGACACCACCGATCTGAGCGACAGCGCGCTCGCCGAACGCATCGCGCGCGACCGGATCGATATCCTGGTCGATCTCGTCGGCCACATGGGCGGCCACCGTCTATTGGTGTTCGCGCGCAAGCCGGCGCCAATTCAGATCACCGCTTGGGGCGAGCCGACCGGCACCGGCCTCAAGACAATGGACTACCTGTTCGCCGATCCGGTTCTGATCCCGCTGGCCGAGCGGCCGTTGTTCGCGGAGCAGATCATCGATCTGCCGGGCGCACTCGGTTACTGGACACCGGAGCCCTTGCCCGCGCCCGGTCCGTTGCCGGCGCGCGCCAATGGCTTCGTCACCTTCGGCTCGTTCAACCGTCGCGCCAAGGTGACACCGGACGTGCTGCGCGACTGGAACGCGATCCTGCGCGAACTGCCCGACGCGCGGCTTGTGCTCAAGGCGAAGCAATTCGGCGATCCGGTCGAGCAAGCGTCGCTGCGCGATGAATTCACACGCGCCGGCCTGCCGGCTGAGCGCCTGACATTCCTGGGCCAGACCGGCCGCGCCGAGCATTTCGCCGCCTATCGCAGGCTCGACCTGGCGCTCGATCCGTTCCCGCATGGCGGTGGCATGACGACGCTCGACGCGCTGGCGATGGGCGTGCCGGTGGTCACGCGCACCGGCCGCACCATTCCGTCGCGGCTGGCAGCGAGCTGTCTTACTGCGCTCGACCTCAAGCAGTTCATCGCCACCGATGCGGACGGCTACGTCGCCACCGCAGTCGCGGCGGCGCGCGATCTTCCAGCGCTCGAAAGGTTGCGCGCCGAGCTGCCGGCCCGTTTGGCGCATTCGCCCATCGCCGACGCGCGCCGGTATGCAGACGCTGTCGAAGACGCCTATCGCGCGGCGTGGCGGCGCTATTGTGCCGCAGGCGCCCAACCCCGCCCCAATTGAAGGCCGCGGCCTTTCGGGGCAAAGTAGCGCGGTCGGATTTTCCGGGAGGCCGTGTGCGCCGTTTCGTTGTCGGATTGTTGGCCGTGATCGGCGCGGTCACCCTGCTCGGCATGGTGGGTACGGCCGGGCTCGTGATCTGGGCGAAGCTCGGCGGGCCCCGCGTCCCAGAAGCGGCGATCCTGACGCTCGATGTCGACGGCAACCTGCCCGATGCGCCGCGCAACGGCGGCCTGCTGGCGCTGCTGCAGCCGCACCGGACCAGCCTGCGCGACGCCGTCGAGGCGCTCGACAAGGCCGGCCGCGATCCCCGCGTCAAAGGCCTGCTGCTGCACATCGGCGGCAACGACATCGGCTTTGCGCAAGCGCAAGAACTGCGCGATGCGGTCAAGAGCTTCCGCTCCAAAGGCAAGATCGCCTACGCCTACTCCGACAGCTTCGGCGAATTCGCGCCGGGCACCCGCGCTTATTATCTCGCCAGCGCCTGCGACGAGATCTGGCTACAGCCGCTCGGCATGGTCGGCCTCGTGGGCCTGCGCGCCGAAGAGCCGTTCTTCCGCGGCACCCTCGACAAGCTCGGCCTGGTGCCGCGCTTCGACCAGCGCGAGCAATATAAGACGGCGGCGAACGCGTTGACCCAAACCAAGATGACAGACGCCGAGCGCGAGCAGCTGACCTCACTGCTCGGGTCGCTGCTCGACCAGATCGTCGACGGCGTCAGCGACGGCCGCAAGCTGGCGCCCGACCGCGTCCGCGATCTGATCGCCGGCGGTCCCTATCTGGCAAAAGACGCACTCGCCGATCATCTGATCGATCATCTTGGCTATGCCGGCGACGCGCTCGCGGCCCTGAAGTCCCACGCTGGCGCCGGCACCAAGGCGATGCGCCTTGCCAGCTATCTCGATCGCGCCGGCCGGCCGCACGAGAGCGGGCCGCTGGTGGCGCTGATCTATGCCGACGGGCTGATGGCGCGCGGCCAAAGCGACGACGGCGCGCTGTTCGGCCACGGCGTAATGGGCTCGGACAGCATCGTCCATGCGTTCCGCCTCGCCGTGCAGGACAAGCAGGTGCGCGCGATCATCCTGCGCATCGACAGCCCCGGCGGCTCGGCAGTGGCCGCGGAATCGATCTGGGACGCCGTCAAGCAGGCGCGCGCGGCCGGCAAGAAGGTGATCGTCAGCATGGGTGGCGTCGCCGGTTCCGGCGGCTATTACATCGCCGCCGACGCCGACAAGATCGTCGCCGAGCCGGGCACGCTGACCGGCTCGATCGGCGTCGTCGCCGGCAAGATCCTGGTCGGCGGCCTGCTCGATAAGATCGGTGCCAGCGCCGATGCGGTGCAGACCTCAGACAACGCGGCGCTGTTCAGCTCGATCGAGGATTTCTCGACGCAAGGCCACCAACAGTTCGAAGCCGCGCTCGACAGTACCTATGCCGGTTTCAAGGCGCGCGTCGCCGAAGGCCGGCACATGAACGAGGCCGAGGTTGAAGCCGTCGCCAAGGGCCGTGTCTGGACCGGCACACAGGCCAAAGACGCGAAGCTGGTGGATTCGCTCGGCGGCTATGACACGGCGATCGCGCTGGCCAAGGCCGAGATCGGCGTGCCAGCGGTGCGCGACATCACGCTGCGCGTCTTTCCGCGGCCGGAAAGCAGCCTGGGCTTGCTGTTCGACCGGCTCACCGGCAGCGGCGAAGATCCGCTGACGCTCGTGCCGTCATTGTCCGATGTCATGCGTGAACTGGCGACGCTGACGTTCCGGCCCGGCATGCTGGTGATGCCGCCGATCGAGATCCGCTAACGCCGCTCGAAGCGCGCCACCAGTTCGAGGTGTGGCGACCAAATGAAGGAATCGACCGGCGTGACATGCGCCAGCGTGTAGCCGCCGTCCGCCAGGATGCGCGCGTCGCGGGCGAAGGTCGCCGGATTGCACGACACGGCGACGACGCGCGGTACGGCTGACGCCGCCAGCTCGCGGCTTTGCACCGCGGCACCGGTTCGCGGCGGATCGAAAACGACGGCGTCGAAGCGCGCGAGCTCTTCCGCCGACAGCGGCCGCCGCGCCAGGTCGCGGCGCTCGACGGTGACGCGATCGCCAAG
>DASQGX010000014.1:0-2325 GCA_035632395.1 Allostellaceae bacterium | reverse complement strand
CGTCGGTTATGCGCTGATCGGTCTCGCCGCCGGCAGTGCGGCCGGCGTGCGCGGCGTGCTGGTCTACCTTGCGATCTATCTGTTCATGAACGCCGGCACCTTCGCGGTGATCCTGTGCATGCGGCGCGACGGCAAGATGGTTGAAGGCATCGACGATCTCGCCGGCCTGTCGCGCACCCATCCGGCCCTGGCGCTGGCGCTCGCCATCTTCATGTTCTCGCTGGCGGGCATTCCGCCGCTCGCCGGCTTCTTTGCCAAGCTCTATGTCTTCATGGCGGCGATCAACGCCGGCCTGCCGGTTCTGGCAGTGCTCGGCGTGCTCACCAGCGTGGTCGGCGCCTACTATTATCTGCGCATCGTCAAGGTGATGTATTTCGACGAGCCGCGCGGCACCTTCGACCGGCCGTTCGGCGGCGAAGTTGCGGCGGTGGTGTTGGTCTGCGCGGTGATCATCCTGTTCTTCATCGTCTGGCCGGGACCGGTGCTCAACGGCGCCGATGCCGTCGCCGCCACGCTCTTCCCGGGATGACCGATCCGCTGCCGCCGTTCTTTCGGCTCGCCGCGTTCGACACGCTTGCCAGTACCAATGACGAAGCCAGACGCCTGGCGCGCGATGGTGCGCCCGAAGGCACGCTGGTCACCGCGCGCGTGCAGACCGCGGGCCGCGGCCGCCAGGGCCGGAGCTGGATCTCCGCGCCGGACAATCTCCATGCGTCGCTGGTGCTGCGGCCCGACGTGCATGTTTCGCGCGCGGCGCAGCTCGGATTTGCCGCTGCGCTGGCGATCGCGGATGCCATCCGGCATTTCGCGCGGACGGAAGTCACGCTCAAATGGCCGAACGACGTATTGTTGGGCGGGCGCAAAGTCGCCGGCATCCTGCTCGAAAGCGAAGGCGACGCCGTGGGGCGGCTCGGGTTCGTGGTGATCGGCATCGGCGTAAACCTGGCCACACATCCAAGCGATACCGAATTCCCGGCCACCTCGCTCAAGGCGGCGACGGGGATAGAGGCCGTGCCGGAGGCGTTTCTCGCCGCGCTCGCACCGGCCCTCGCGCTTTGGTATGAGCGGTGGCGTGGCGATGGTTTCGCCGGGTTGCGGCGGGCTTGGCTCAAGCGCGCCACGGGCCTCGGCCAGGCGCTACGCGCGCGCCTGCCCGACGAAACGGTCGAAGGCCGTTTCGCCGGGCTCGACGACGACGGCCTATTGCTGCTCGACGTTCCGGGCGGCCGGCGCCGCATCGCCGCCGGCGACGTGTTTCCGACGGTGGTGGAGGGCTAGGAGATCGCATGCTGCTTGCCATCAACGCCAACAACACCAACACGGTCTTCGCCGCGTGGGACGGCGCCAAGCTCAAGGGCACGTGGCGCATCGCGACCAATCCGCACCGTACTTCGGACGAATATGTCGTCTGGCTCGACCATCTGCTGGCTTTGGAGAAGCTGTCGCGCGCACTACTCGACCGCGCCATCATCGCCAGCGTCGTGCCCGAGGCGAATTTCAACCTGCGCCTGCTGTGCCGGCACTATTGCCGGACCGAGCCCTTGGTTGTCGGTGAGCCCGGCGTCGAGCTTGGCACCAAGGCGATGGTTGACCGCGCGGAAGAGGTCGGGGCCGACCGATTGGTCAACACCGTGGCGGCGCATGACCGCTACGGCGGGCCGCTGATCGTGGTCGATTTCGGCACCGCGACGACTTTCGATGTCGTCGACGGCGACGGCAATTACCGCGGCGGCGTGATCGCGCCGGGCGTCAATCTCTCGCTCCAGGCGCTGCACCAGGCGGCGGCCAAGCTGCCGATGGTGCCGATCCGCCGTAGCGAGAAGGTAATCGGCACCAGCACCGTCGCCTGCATGCAGTCTGGCATCTATTGGGGCTATGTCGCGCTGATCGAAGGATTGGTGGCGCGCATCCGCAAAGAGTACGGCAAGAAGATGCGCACGGTCGCCACCGGCGGTCTGGCGCCGCTGTTCGACGGCGCGACGCCGGCGATCGAGCGCACCGATCCGCATCTGACGTTATGGGGCCTGCGGCTGATCGCCCAGCGTAATCCGCTGGCGCGGCGATCCAAGGGGCGCTCGCGCAAAGCATGAACGGTGCTGCGCCTGTACCCAACCGTCCCGACGAGCTCGCCTTTTTGGCGCTGGGCGGGGTGGGCGAGATCGGCATGAATCTGTCGCTCTACGGTTATAAGGGCCGCTGGCTGATGGTCGATTGCGGCATTTCGTTCGCCGATGACACGCTGCCGGGCGTCGATGTCATCATGCCCGATCCGGCGTTCATCGAAGCACGTGCCGACGCCCTCGACGGCCTGGTCGTCACCCACGC
>DASQGX010000013.1:0-5075 GCA_035632395.1 Allostellaceae bacterium | reverse complement strand
CGCCGAAATCGACTGCAGCGCCGCCAGCACTTCGGAGACGCGCGCCGAGGTCTGGTCGACCTTATTGACGAAGATCATGTGCGGAATCTGGCGGTCGTCGAGGAATTTGAGCAGCGGCGACAGCGCCAGTACGCGATCGGGCACGGCTTCACACACCACCACCGCGACGTCGGCGGCGAACAGCGCTGTCTGCGCTTCGGTGGCGAGCTCGACCGATCCGGGGCAATCGAGGAAGAACCAACGGTCGCCGAGATAGGTAGCGTGCGCCGGATTGATCTCGGTCGACATCTGCCGCGCCCGCGCCTCGGGAGCGGAATCGCCGACGGTGGTCTGGTCTCTCTGGGTGCCGCGTCGGTGGATGGCTTCGGCGGCGAAGAGCAAGGCTTCGAGGAGGGTCGTCTTGCCGGAGAGGTAAGGTCCGACCAGGGCCGCTACACGCGGCCCGCCCGCTCTTTCGCCCATGTGTGCCTCCGCTTCGCGCCGTGCGCCGCGTCCGGCTCGGGGAAGACCCGCTTCGGGGCTATGTCAGAACGCCCCGCCTGGCGGCGACGCACTCTCCGGCAACGATGGTCGCGCCGTCGGCGAACCGTGGCAACCGGAATCTGGACGGACGGCTTTACTTCAGCGCGGCGCAGGCGCGTTCGATGCGCTTGCAGGCTTCGGTCAGCGCTTGGTTCGAGGTGGCGTAGGAGATACGGAAATACGGCGACAGGCCGAAAGCCTCGCCCTGAACCACCGCCACACCCTCGGCCTCGAGCAGATAATCGACGAAATCGCCGTCGCTCTTGAGCACCTTGCCCTGCGGCGTCGTCTTGCCGATCACGCCGGCGCAGGACGGGTATACGTAGAACGCGCCTTCCGGCACGCCGCACCGCAGGCCCGCGCAGCGGTTCAGGCCGGCGACGATCAGGTCGCGCCGCTCCTGGAAGACCTTGTTGTGGCGCGGGATGAAGTCCTGCGGCCCGTTGAGCGCCTCGACACCGGCCGCCTGGCTGATCGAGCTGGCATTGGTGGTGGACTGCGATTGCAGCGCCGCCATGCCGGCGATCAGCTCCTTCGGGCCGCCGGCAAAGCCGAGCCGCCAGCCGGTCATGCAATAGGTCTTGCTGAAACCGTTGAGTGTCAGCGTGCGCGGATAGAGCCGCGGCTCGACGTTGCAAATCGTGGCGAACTTGAAGTCGCCGTAAGTCAGGTGCTCGTAGATGTCATCGGTCAACACCCAAACCTGCGGATGGCGCATCACGACATCGGCGATCGCCTTGAGCTCGTTGGCGGTATAGGCCGCACCCGACGGATTCGACGGCGAATTGAGGATCAGCCACTTGGTGCGCTTGGTGATCGCCGCCTCGAGATCCTGCGGCCGAATCTTGAAGCCATTGTTCTCCGGCCCGGTCACGGCGACCGGCGTACCCTCGCAGAGATTGACAATGTCCGGATACGACACCCAATAAGGCGCCGGTATCACCACCTCGTCGCCGGGATTGATCGTCGCCAGCAGCGCGTTGAACAGCACCTGCTTGCCGCCGGTGCTGACGATGATCTGCTCCGGCGCGTAATCGAGCGCGTTTTCGCGTTTGAACTTGGCGATGATCGCCTGCTTCAGCGCCGGCGTGCCGTCGACTGCGGTGTATTTGGTTTCACCTTTGTCGATCGCGCGTTTCGCCGCGTCCTTGATATTCTGCGGCGTGTCGAAATCGGGCTCGCCGGCGCCGAGGCCGATAATGTCGCGGCCGGCGGCCTTGAGACGGCGCGCCTTGTCGGTCACCGCGATGGTCGGCGACGGCTTGATCCGCGCAAGACGTGCGGCGAGTGGCGCGATGGGTTTGGATTCGGCGAGCGTCGTGGTCATGGGGCCAAGCTAGCCGGTCATTTTGCACCGCGCAATGCCGGGAAACGCGCTGGTTCGACGCATGTCGCTTGACTTGAATCCGCACTTGCCGGCACTTTCGCCGTCGGTGGTTCCCAATTTGGGGATCAAAAGGGAATGCGGTGCGTGCGTCGCGAGACGTGCAATGCCGCGGCTGCCCCCGCAACTGTAAGCGGCGAGCGCGGACCAATTGAAGCCACTGGCGGCGAAAGCCGCCGGGAAGGCCGGTCCAAGCCGAGACCCGCAAGCCAGGAGACCTGCCACCGGCCGTGGTCACGCGCGAGCGCGTCGGGCGGGGTGCACCGATGGAAGACCGGCCGGCAGGGGTAAGACGCGCCTGCGGGTCGACTTCAGTTCGCGGTGACGTGCCACCACCGCGAGTCCACCATGTCCATCCTGGTTTCGTTCCGTTGGCGCCGCATTGCGGCGCTGTCGTTGGCCGTCGTTTTGGCCGCTGCCGTTCCGTTCAACCACGCCTTCGCCCAGCAGGCGCCCGCCCAGCAAGTAGCCGCCGGCTTCGGCACGATGGCACCGATCGTCGTCACGCCGACGCTGTTTCCCTTACCGCCGGCCGAGATCGGCAGCGACGTGACCGTGATCACAGCCGATGACATTGCGCGCAAGCAGGCGAACGACCTACCCACCGTCCTGCGCGACATACCCGGCCTGTTCGTCGAACAATCGACCCCGGGCAATTTGGCGACCCTGTTCATGCGTGGTGCCAACGCCAACCACACCAAGTTCTTGGTCGACGGCATCGACATCAGCGATCCGTCGCAGCCGTCCGGCACCTTCGATATCAGCCAGATTCCGACATCGGACATCGAGCGCATCGAAGTGCTGCGCGGACCGCAAAGCGGTCTCTATGGCTCCGATGCGATCGGCGGGGTCATCAATATCATCACCAAGCAAGGCTCTGGTCCGTTGCGCGCCGACAGCACGATCGAGGGCGGATCGTTCGGCACGTTCAACCAGACGGCCGGCGTCAGCGGTTCGCAGGGCCGAGCCAACTATGCGTTCAACTTTGCGCATCTGCATTACAGCGACATGCCGGAAGTTCCGTCAAACCTGCTCGCACGGGGCGAAGCGGCGATCGGCGACGCATTCGGCGAGCGCGCCTATTCGACCAAGCTCGGCGCCGACCTCACCGACAATCTCAACGTCGGCGTGGTCGCCCGCTATTACGATTCGCTCCTGCGCAATACCGCCGACGACGATTTCTCGCCATTCACGACGCCCGATGCAACCCAGAGCCTACAAGACGAGCGCGCCGGCGCCGTGCGCGGCAGTACCATGCTAAAATCCTTTGGTGGCGCGCTCGAGGACGAATTCGGCATCGCCTACACGCGCTACCACCGCGTCAACATCACGCCGAGTTCCAGCATCTCCACCTCGGATGGTGACCGCACCAAGGCCGATTGGCACGGAACCTGGCATCTCGGCCAGGATCGCACGGCCGTTCTTGGCGCCGAGGACGAAGAGGATCGGCTGATCGAAGGCCAGCCAGTGAACGCGACGGTGAACACTGCTGCTGGCTTCGGCGAGTACCACACGCCGGTCGTCGAAAATCTCTATGGCAACGTCGTCGGCCGCATCGACAGCAACAATCGCTTCGGCCACGCCTTCACCTATCGATTCGCGCCGGCTTATCTCGTGGCGGCGACGAACACGCAGCTCAAGGCGAGTTACGGCACCGGCTTCAAGGCGCCGTCGCTCGAACAGCTGTTTGTCAGCTTTCCAACCTTTAACTTCTTCGCCAATCCGAATCTCAAACCGGAAAAGAGCAGCGGTTACGACGCGGGCTTCGAGCAGCCGTTGTTCGACAAGCGGCTGTCGTTTGGCGCGACTTATTTCCACAATCACATCCGCAACCTGATCGAGCAGCCGGCCGGCAGCAACATGGACCTCAACATCGCCGCCGCCACTGCTTACGGCGTCGAGTCCTTCGTTGCGGTGACGCCGATCGAGACGGTCACGCTGCGCGCCGACTATACCTACACTCAGGCGGCAAGCGATTCGCCGGTGGTGAATTCGTCCGGAACCGTCGTCGGCGACGCGCTGATCCGCCGGCCGAAACACAAGATCAGCATCGACGGCACCTGGACGCCGACAGATCCGTTGTCACTGACGGCGGAGTGGCTTTATATCGGCGCACGCTTCGACAACAATCGTGACTTCTCGAACCCGCTCCCGCTTCACGTCAATTCCTACAACACGATCAATCTCAACGCTTCGTACCGCCTCGCCGATTACGCGACAGTTTTCGGCCGGATCGATAATCTGCTCGATCGTCATTACCAGGACCCGACCGGTTTCCTGGGCCCGACTCTCGGCGTCTTCGCCGGCGTGCGGCTGACCTGGGGCGGCGCGCCAGCCAGCAACGCGAATTGATCGGCTGCAGCGAAAGCCTTAGAATCGCCGGCAACAATAAGGATGCAATCATGACCACGACTTCCTCCGCCCTGCCGCCTCTGGCCCGCAATTGGTTTTGGCCGGCATTGCTGGCGATCGCCGCCATCGGCGGCAGCTGGGCGCTCGCCTGCGTTACGCCGTTCGCTGCTTTTGCGGTAATCCTAGCGGAGAGCGAAAGCCGTACTACGGCGCTTGTCACCGTCGGCTTGATGTGGTTCGCCAATCAGGTCATCGGTGTCATGCTCCTCGGATATCCGCTCGACGTTCACAGCGTCGGCTGGGGTGTGGCCATCGGCGCCGCCGCCCTGCTCGCCACCGTTGCGGCCTTGGCCGTGGTGCGGACCGGATTACCGCGCGGACTGCGCTTGGTCCTCGCCTTCGCCGCCGCGTTCGCTGTTTACGAGGCTGCGCTGGCGCTGGTTGCGGTTGCTACCGGCGAGTTGGGGCATTTCACGCCGGCGACGGTCGCGCAGCTCGCAGCGCTCGACGCCGCGTGGCTGGCGGCGCTGGTCGTGCTGCGCGAGGCGCTCGCGCTGATGGGCTGGCGGAGCCTCGGTAGCCGGCGACAGCCGGCCTGAGTTGAATGGCGCAGCGGGCCCGAACCGGAACCGAAAGCGAGGAGTTCGAGCCCTATCTTGATGCCGTGACGCGCAGCGGCGAGCGCACGCGTCTCGTCATGTATGTCGTGCTGCTGGTCCTGTTTTTCGTCGGCTGCGGCATCCGCGACTTCGACTGGCCGAGCTGGGACGAGCAGCGCCTGCACGTGATGCTGGATAATTACGGCTGCGTCACCGGC
>DASQGX010000012.1:0-17641 GCA_035632395.1 Allostellaceae bacterium | reverse complement strand
ATCCTTCTGGTCGAGCAAAACTTCCGCTTTGCGGCGACCGTCGCCGACCGCCACTATGTGGTCGAGCATGGCCGGGTCGTCGACATGATCCCGAACGAACGGTTGGAGGCCGAGACCAACAAGCTGCACGAATATCTCGGCGTGTGAAACGCATCAGGGGAGAGGAAACATGAATCGCAGATCGCTTCTGGCCGCGGGATTTGCCGCGGCGTTGGCGTTCGGCGCGGCGGCTCCGGCCGCACAGGCGGCGAACGACAAGGTGGTCATCGGCGTGATGAACGACATGTCGTCGGTTTATTCCTACCTCGGCGGCATGGGTTCGGTGGTCGCCGCCCGCATGGCGGTGCACGATTTCGGCGGCAAGGTACTCGGTAAGCCGATCGAAGTGATCTACGCCGATCACCAGAACAAGCCCGACGTCGGCGCCGCAATCGCCCGCAAGTGGTTCGATGAAGATGGCGTCGATGCCATCGTCGATCTGCCGACTTCGTCCGTCGCCATCGCCGTGCAGCAGGTCGCGAAAGAGCGCGGCAAGGTGACGCTGATCTCGAACGGCGGCTCGTCCGAACTGACGGGTAAATTCTGTTCGCCGACCGGCGTGCATTGGACCTACGACACCTATGCGTTGGCGCACGTGACCGGCAAGGCGATCGTGCAACAGGGCGGCAAAAGCTGGTTCTTCATCACTGCCGACTACGCCTTCGGTCATCAGTTGCAGGACGACACCGCGGCAGTGGTCAAGGCGTCGGGCGGTACGGTCGTCGGCTCGGTCAACGTGCCGCTGAACAACGCCGACTTCTCGTCGTTCCTGCTGCAAGCGCAGCAGTCGAAGGCGCAGGTGATCGGCCTCGCCAACGCCGGCGGCGACACCGTGAATTCGATCAAGCAGGCCGCCGAATTCGGCATCGTCAAAGGCGGCCAGCGACTGGCCGGACTGCTCGTGTTCATCGCCGACGTCAACGCTCTCGGCCTGCAGACGGCCCAGGGCTTGATGCTGACCGAGGCTTATTACTGGGACCAGAACGCGCAGACGCGCGCCTTCGCCAAACGGTTCGAAGCCGAATACAACGGCAAGGTGCCGACGTCCGGCCAGGCCGGCGTTTACGGCGCTGTGCTGCACTATCTCAAGGCGATGGCGGCGGCCAAGACCGAGGACGGCGTCAAAGTCGTGGCGGAGATGCGCAAGCTGCCGATCAACGACTTTATGACGCATAACGGCAAGATCCGCATCGACGGCCGCGTCATCCGCGACATGTACCTGTTCCAAGTCAAAAGCCCGCAAGAGTCGAAGTATCCATACGATTATTACAAGCAGCTTGCGGTGATACCCGGCGATCAGGCGTTCCGGCCGCTCAGCGAGAGCGAGTGCCCGCTCGTGAAGCACTGATCGTCACGCGCGCACCGGGGTGGGGCCGATGCTGGAGTGGTTGCATATCGCCGTGCCGCCGGCACCGGCGCTGTTCGGCCAACTCCTCATCGGCCTCATCAATGGCGCGTTCTATGCGATGTTGAGCCTCGGCCTCGCCGTTATCTTCGGCCTGCTCAACATCATCAATTTCGCGCACGGCGCCCAGTACATGCTGGGCGCCTTCTGCGCCTATCTGATCCTCAACTATCTCGGCATCGGCTACTGGCCGTCTCTGCTGATCGCGCCGATCGTCGTCGGCGCCTTCGGCATGCTACTCGAACGATTCTTCATCCGCTGGGTCTATCGCCTCGACCATCTCTACGGTTTGCTGCTCACCTTCGGCATGGCCCTCATCATCCAGGGCGTGTTTCAGCAGCAATATGGCAGCGCCGGTCAGCCTTATTCGATTCCCGATCTGCTCGCCGGCGGGCAGGACCTGGGATTCATGTTCCTGCCCAACTATCGCGCTTGGGTGATCGTCGCTTCGTCGGTGTTCTGCTTCGGAACCTGGTTTGTCATCGAACGCACGCGGCTCGGCGCTTACCTGCGCGCGGCGACCGAAAACCCTGCCTTGGTTCAGGCCTTCGGCATCAACGTCCCGCGCATGATCACGCTGACCTACGGCTTCGGCGTCGCCCTCGCCGCGTTGGCCGGCGTCCTTGCGGCACCGATCTACCAAGTGAGCCCCCTGATGGGATCGAACCTGATCATTGTGGTGTTTGCAGTCGTGGTGATCGGCGGCATGGGCTCGATCCTCGGCGCGATCGTTGGCGGCTTCGCACTCGGCGTTATCGAAGGCCTGACCAAGGTGTTCTATCCCGAGGCCTCGTCGACCGCGATCTTCGTCATCATGGTGGTTGTGCTGCTGGTGAAGCCGGCAGGCCTGTTCGGCCGGACGGTCTGAGGTGAACGAGACCGCCACGGTCCGCACGGTGCGGCGCCTGGCCCTGCTCGCCGCTGCGCTCGCAGCGCCGTTCGTGTTCTATCCGATTTTCCTGATGAAGGCGCTGTGCTTCGCACTGTTCGCCGCAGCGTTCAATCTGCTGATCGGTTTTGCCGGTTTGCTGTCGTTCGGACACGCTGCGTTTTTCGGCAGCGCCTCCTACGTCACGGCCTATGCGGCGAAAAGCTGGGGTCTTTCGCCGCTGCTGGCGATCCTGGCCGGCACCATCGTCGCCGCTATCATGGGCGTCGTGTTCGGCTGGCTCGCCATACGCCGCAAAGGCATCTACTTCGCGATGGTGACGCTGGCGCTATCGCAGATGGTCTATTTCTACGCGCTCGAATCTAAATATACCGGCGGCGAAGACGGCATACAGGCGGTGCCGCGCGGCGATGTGTTCGGCTTGATCGATCTCAACCAGCCTCTGACGATGTATTATTTCGTCCTGGCAGTGTGCTTGGTCGGCTTCGGTATCGTCTATCGCGCCATCCATTCGCCGTTCGGCGAGGTGTTGAGAGCCATCCGCGATAACGAGCCGCGCGCGATCTCGCTCGGATATCGCACCGACCGCTACAAGCTGCTGGCGTTCACGCTGTCCGCGACGCTGGCGGGCCTCGCCGGTGCCACCAAGGCATTGGTGTTCCAGCTCGCGTCGTTGACCGACGTCACCTGGCAGACATCCGGCGACGTCGTGCTAATGACGCTCATCGGCGGCTTGGGCACCATATGGGGACCGGTGGTGGGCGCCTTCATCTCGATCACGATGGAGAATTACCTGGCGGAGCTTGGTTCGTGGGTGACCGTGATCCAGGGAACGATCTTCGTCGTCTGCGTGCTGGCATTCCGCCGGGGCGTGGTCGGCGAGATCGTCCATCTTCTCGCCCGCCGCCAGCGCAAGCTGCGCCTTGCCGAGGAACCGAGAACGCTTTGAGGCGTTCGTACACCTCCTCGTTTTGTCATATGGTTCGGATCATCAGCCGACATTCGGATTGGATTTGCAGAAGGGAGGCCAACATGATCCGCAAGCTCAAATCCGGCCGCTATCGCCTCTATTCGCGCAAGATCAATCCCAAGACCGGCAAGCGCCGCAATCTCGGCACGTTTACCAGCCGGGCCGCCGCTTTGCAGCATGAACGCGCGATCCAGTTCTTCAAGCGTCAGCACTAGGTAGGGAGCTGCATTCCGGTTGACATCGACCCGTCGTGACAGTGGCGTCGTCAGGTGCCTGAGCTTTGCCGGTTGAGCGGGTCGCGGCGCCGGAGGAGCGCGCCATGTTCGCCGTGAAACCCGGCAGGTGACGCCAATGACGCCGCAGCGCGTAACGCCGCGGCTCAATCCACCGCGTCGGTGTCTTTCGCAATCGTCAGATTAGTGCGCAGCCGCGTTAAGGTGCGCTTCAACGCCTCGACTTCAGCCGTCGACAGCCCGGCAGTTGCGACACGGTTGACCGCGCGCGCCTCGGGAAGCAACAGTTCGCGCAGCTCGCGGGCAGGCTTCGTTAGAAAGATATTCGACTTGCGCCGATCGTCCTGGTTTTGCACGCGCACAACCAAGCCGCGGCGTTCCATCGCGTGCAGCGCCGTGACGGTGGTGGGCTCCGCGGTTCCCGCGCGCTCGCTCAACTCGCGCTGGTTGAGCCCGTCCTCTTCCCACAGGACGCGCAGGAAATACCACATGCCGAGCGTGATACCGTAGGGCCGGATGCGCGCTTCGAGCGCACGTTGCAAGGCGCGATGCGTCCAGCGGACCTGGTGACCGACGCTCTGTTCGGCGGAATAGGCGATTCGCGTCTTCCGCCCGGCGCCGACCGCCTGCCTCTGGCGTCCCTTCATGGCTGCCATCCCGAACCAATCACAAACAAGCGGAGGTTTTAGCGGGTCGTCTGGCCTTTGTCTCGTCCCTGCCCCGCTGGCGGCAGCACGCGGAATCCGAACGTCCCTACTGTGCGGCGACCGTATGTTCGAGCGGCGCGATTTCGTTGCGCAGAGCGGCGAGCGCCGCCTCGTCGAGCGTTTCGCGTTCGAGCAAGAGCGCAGCGCCGTGATCGAGCACATTGCGCTGCTGGGTCAGGACGGCAATCGCACGCGCCAATACGCGTTCTACAATCCGGCGCACCGCCTCGTCGATATCATGTGCTGTCTGGTCGCTGTAGCGCCGTTGCTGCCATTCGAGCGCGCTCGGTACGTTGAGGAACGTCGGTCGGTCGGTATCGTACGAGACCGGACCGAGCTTTTCTTCCATCCCGTATCGGACCACCATGTCGCGTGCCATATCGGTAGCCTTCGCGAGATCGTCGGCGGCACCGGTTGACAGTTGACCGAAAACGACGAGTTCGGCTGCGCGTCCACCAAGCAAGACGGCCATGCGGTTTTCGATCTCGTCCCGCGTCATGATGAAGCGGTCCTCGCTCGGACGCTGGATCGTGTATCCGAGCGCGCCGATGCCGCGCGGAATAATCGAGACCTTATGCACCGTGTCTGCACCCGGCAGAATCATGCCGAGGAGTGCGTGGCCCATCTCGTGATGGGCGACGACGTTGCGTTCTTTCGGGCTCAGAATCCGTTTGCGCCTTTCGAGTCCGGCTACGATGCGCTCCACCGCAGCGGTAAAATCGTTCATCGCGATCGAGTCTGCACGCCGCCGTGTCGCGACGACGGCCGCTTCATTGACCAGATTGGCAAGATCGGCGCCGGTAAAGCCGGGCGTCAGGGCGGCAACCTTGTCGGGATCGACATCGGCGGCCAGCTTGTGGCCTTTCAGGTGCACTTTGAGAATGTCGATACGGCCGCCTTTGTCCGGGCGATCGAGCAGAACTTGACGGTCGAAGCGGCCGGCACGCAACAGCGCCGGATCGAGGATCTCGGGCCGATTGGTAGCGGCCAGCAGCACGAGGCCGGCACGGGTATCGAAGCCGTCGAGCTCTGAAAGCAACTGGTTGAGTGTCTGCTCTTTTTCATCGTTACCGCCCGACGGAAATGCCGTCCGGGCACGACCCAGCGCGTCGAGCTCATCGATGAAAATGATGGCAGGTGCCTTCTCGCGCGCTTGGGCGAACAGGTCACGCACGCGCGCCGCGCCAACGCCGACGAACATTTCCACGAATTCCGACCCATTGATCGAGAAGAATGGCACGCCGGCTTCGCCGGCGACGGCGCGTGCCAGCAGCGTTTTGCCGGTTCCCGGCGGGCCGACAAGCAGGATGCCTTTCGGCACGCGCGCACCAAGCCGCCCATATTCTTCGGGGTCCTTGAGAAAAGCGACGACCTCTTTCAGCTCGTCCTTGGCTTCATCCACGCCGGCGACGTCGTCGAAGGTGACCTTGGTGTCGGTCTCGACATAGACCTTCGCCTTGCTGCGGCCGATCGCCATGAAGCCGCCGCCGAAGCCCTGCTGGTTGGCGATGCGGCGGAAGACGAAATACCACATGCCGAAAAACAGCAGCGTCGGCAGAACCCACGACAGCAACGTTGCCAGGAAGTGACTCTCGATCGCGCCGGAGAACGTCACGTTGTATTGCGTCAGCTGGTTCGCCAAATCGGGGGGAACGCGCGTCGTCACGAAGCGCGTGCGGCCGTTCTCGGCCTGCTTGTACCGGCCATCGATGTAGTCGCCCGAGACCTGAACGTCGGCGACCTTGCCCGTCTTCAACTCCTCGAGAAATTGACTATACGGAATGACGGCGACCTGTTGGCTCTGGGTCCAGAACTGTTGCAGGACTAGGACGCCGAGGATGGCGATGACGATGTACCAGAGATGGAACTGCGTACGTCTGTCCAACCGCTGCCTCCGTTCGCGGCATGACCGCCCCATTCGGGCTCTGTACCGGCCACCAATCTGAGCCGCCCGGCGTATTCAATGCCATCCGGGCAAGTACGTATCTTTGATCGAAATCAATAGCCTTCCGGCTTTTCTCCCTCCCAATAGCAGCCGAGGCGGACGACCGGGCCGCCGCGACTGAGAGCCGTGCAATGCCCAAATGTTCTCGTTGGCTGTTGTATATCGACCAATTCTGCGCCCGATTGAATGCTGGGTTGAGCGCTGTGGCGGTCGTCCTTGCTGCCATCGTCATTGTCCAGCTGACATTGCATACCGGTGCGATGCTCGATGACGACCAACAGTGGCTCTTCGCCGCCGAAGGCTATGCCTTGCCGATATTGGATGCAGGTCAGCCCGCAGGCAAACAACCGCGCGTCATCGCACGAACAGAATATCGGCCTGCGAGTTTTCGATAAGCCGCTTGAGAGAGGCCGCACTGCTGACCGCCGGCGCAGCATCCACTACCAACAGGCTGTTTTCACCTTCGTCGAGCGCCGCATCGCGCGATACGCTTTCAATGGCCGGCTTGCGGTTGCGATCGGGCCAGACATCATCGAGATGGCTCAGAACCTCTGAGACGGACGCGGCATTGTCGACGATCCTGACGAAAAGTCGGCGGCCGCTTGCGGCGGAAAGTTCGGCCGCCGCCGTCAGTGAGCGCCGCATTGACGGCGCATTGGACTGGATGATGCAGACGACGCCGTCGGACCAATCGTGATGATTGCGAAGCAGGAGAACCGAATACTGCACTTCAAGCGCAGCTACCAGCCAGCGCGATGCCAGACGAAACCGCCCGGCGAACGGCCGGGACGTCGCAGCCATCACGAGCATATCGTGATCGCCGACTGAAAGCGCCGCCAATGTCGGCTGGCCGCGAACAACGGAGAAAGACGACGAGACCGCGTGTCTCTGGGCAGCCGCCTTGACCGTGGCCCGGGCACGCATCGTATCGGTCTCGAAGTATCGCTGGATTGAGCTTTCGTCCAGTTCTTCGACGCCGGCCGTGCCGATCTGGTGGATGAACGGAAATGCCGCGAGATGCAGCAGGCTTTCATCCTGGATAAATACGGCATGGAGGAGAGCATTCCATAAGGCCGCAAGCTTTGCGGCGGTTTCGATGCCGGAACGGTTCTCGGTGACCGCGTCGCAGGCGACGATGATGCGTTGGACGCCGAAATCAGTCACGCTTGGACTCCTTGCGTGCCGGCCGTTCGATGCGCCTCGGCACCGCTAGGCGTGCCGCCTGGGCGCCAAACGCCGCCAGACGCACCGCGATCCGGCGATTGACGGTTCCTTCGGGATAGCTTCCCATCACGTCGGGTTCGCCGGCCGCAATACCAGTCAGAATTTCAGTGCCCTGATCGATGGTTTCGATTGGAATGACGTGGAATTGTCCTGCAGCGCAAGCGTCGACGACGTCACGCCGCAACATGAGATGTTTGACGTTCGCGGCGGGAATAAGAACGCCTTGCCGGCCATCAAGGCCGCGCGCACGGCAAACGTCGAAGAAACCCTCGATCTTCTCGTTGACGCCACCAATCGCCTGAACATGACCGTGCTGATCGACCGAGCCCGTCACCGCGAAGCCCTGCTTTAACGGTACGTCGGACAGTGCCGACAGCAAGGCGTACAGCTCCGCTGACGATGCGCTGTCGCCGTCAATTCCGCCGTAGGATTGCTCGAAGACAAGGCTAGCGGTAAGCGACAACGGACCCGACCTGCCGAACCTGCCGCCAAGAAACCCGGCCAAAATCAAGACGCCCTTCGAGTGCAGCGGGCCGCCCAGCGCCACCTCGCGTTCGATATCGATCACCTCGCCATGCCCCAGGCGCACACGCGCGGTGATTCGCGTCGGATTGCCGAACGAGAATCCGCCGAGCGATAGCACGGCGAGCCCGTTGATTTGACCGACGCGCTCACCGGCAGTCTCGATCCTGATCGTGTTGCGGTCGATTTCCTCTTGGAAACGCCGATAGACGCGGTCGGCCCGGCGCTGTTGCGCGTCGATCGCTCCCTGGACCTCGACGGCGCCGACGACGTTCTTATTCGCCGTACCCGCTATGTAATCAGCCTCTTGCAGAAGATCGATCAGCGCACGCATTTGCGTCGACAATTTTTCCGAATCGCCGCTGAGGCGCGCACAATATTCGATGGCACGGGCCGCACCACCGCGGTCAAAAGAGCGAAGCTTTTCGCGCCGGACGGCCGCTGCGATGATGCGGGCGTAGAGGCCGGACGTTTCCGGCGACCGCTCGACGGCTTCGCTGAAATCGGCCGCGACCTTAAACAGCTCCTTGAAATCGGAATCCAGCTCGGCGAGCAAGTAATAGATGATCGGCGCACCGATCAGAGCGACTTTGACGTCGAGCGGGATCGGCTCCGGCTCAAGCCCGACGGTACTCGACAGGCTCAATAACTGCTCAAGCGATGCAATTCGGATTTCACCGGTGCGCAACGCGCGTTTGAGCGAATCATATCCGAACGAACCGCGCAGCAGCTGCTCGACATCCAGCACGAGATAACCGCCATTGGCGCGATGAAGTGCACCGGGAACGAGAAGATTGAAATCGGTTACCAATGCGCCAAAACGCGACATGTGCTCTATGCGGCCGACCAACGTCTGATGTGTCGGGTGATCTTCGAAAACGACCGGTGCACCCTTGGTCGCCGAGTGATCGACCACCACATTGACGCGATAGCGGCGGAAACTCGGCGCCTCCGCGCCGAGTTGCACGAGCGATCCGGACCCTTCGCGGTCCGGCCGCGCCGGCTGCAGGAAATCGTCGACATTTTCGAGAATGTCGTGCTCGACTGCCGCGAGATAATCGAGCACCGGCGGCAAGTCGGCGTAGGATCTGCGTAAATCTTCGAACGGCCGCCGCACGGTCGAAGCTGTCGTATCGCGATTGAGCTTGCGCACGGCTTCGCGATGCTCGCGGTCCCAATCCGGAATCTGATGCACAATCGATTCGAGTTCGGCTTGGAAGCGCTCGATATCTTCCTTGACGCGATTGCGCGCTGCTTCGTCCAGACGCTTGAAGTCCTCGGGATTTAGAACTTCGCCATTGTGCATCGGCGCAAGCGCCAACCCGAGCGGCGTTCTAATCAGCGCGATGTCTTGTTGCTCTGCCCGCCGCTGAAGATCGCCGAAGGCGTCCTCATGTCGCTTTTTGAGTTGCTGCTCGAGGGCCTCGCGCCGGTTGCGATAGTCGTCGCGCTCGAACGCTGCTGGCAGCGCAACGCGCAGATCGGCGATCAATTTGTCCATCGACGCGCTCAGCGGGCGGCCATGGCCGGCAGGCAACATCAGGCGGCGCGGCCGATGTGGGTCGGCGAAGTTGTTGACGTAACACCAATCGGGCGGGGTCGGCTCCGCCGCTGCCTTGCGCTGCAGGAACTCGCGCACCAGCGTATGTTTGCCAGTTCCGCTCGGACCCAGCACGAACAGGTTGTATCCTTTTCGGCGAATGCCGACGGAGAATTCGACCGCTTCGACTGCGCGGCTCTGTCCGATGAGCCCCGGCGGATCGGGAAGATCCGTAACCGTTTCGAATTGAAATTTGCTCGGTTCGCACGGCGTGAACAGATGCTTCGCCGCGAGCGGCTCGCCGGCACGCCACTCCACCGCTCGTGTGCCGCCGCCGGGATCCTGCGGCACTGCTTCGAGCCCTTGCGGTAAATTCTCTTGTGCGGTCATTTTCGCCTATCGTGCATTCTGTTTCGGCGCCGGCGGCCAAGCTAGCCTGACCCCGGCTTGCATCCGCGAGCAGGATCGCCATGCCCGCGCGAGCGGTCCTTGACCTGTGTCAACCGAGCACGGCCTGAGTTTTCGGCGCTCGTCAGGCATGGCGCGGCATGATGCGCCTGCGGCCGAAAAATGCGGCAGGCACCTTGATCTA
This sequence comes from Allostellaceae bacterium, assembly GCA_035632395.1. Classification (GTDB taxonomy): domain Bacteria; phylum Pseudomonadota; class Alphaproteobacteria; order ATCC43930; family CGMCC-115725; genus REEB95. The sequence goes on along the minus strand of DASQGX010000012.1, from coordinate 7,575 downwards.
GATCAAGGCGCCATGCGCTGAAACGATTTCCATGGGGCTAAGCACGAAATCGCCAGGGAATCCGGCACGATGCTGGCCGATGCCAAGCGCGAAAGAAGGTCACATCGTCGCCTCGGTCTGGTCGCAGCCGCGTATCGCCCACATGACGAAATCCGCCAAAGCTGAAACCCTGCGTCTACGCATCGCGCTGTACCGTTCCTATCTGCGCGATGGCGTCAGCGTCGACCTCGCGAGGCGGTACCTCAAGGAAATCGCGGCCGCAGAAACAATTCTGGCCAAACTCGCCGAAAACGATCGAAAAACGTCCGACGACGAGCCGCACGACTAAGCGCCGCGCGCGCTCCTGGCTGCCAACGATCGGTCACAGCAGGGCGTAAATCGCGACCGCGAGTTCGGCCACGATCAACACGACAATGTACCACTCCAGGCGGGTGGAGCCACGTTGCTGTACCAAGCCGAGCATGGTTTCCATCGTTCGGAGAATGACCTCCTGTTTGTGATCAAGCGCACGGTCGCGCTCGCGCAGCTCGTACTCCTCTGCCAGCCGTGTATAGAGGCGCTCGAGCTCCGGATGATCCCAAAGCAGATCCGGCTTCTCGCTCGTGGCGGCGCGTCCGACCAAGTTGTGCTGAACGAGCAGCGCGTTGCCGATCTGCCGCAGGAGTGGACGCCCCCCGATCGCCAAATGTCCCTGCCGGCGGAGCATCTGAGCCATCGGCTCGACGCGATCGAATGCATTCGCGACGCGTGTCTCGTAATGCGACAGGATCAGGCTTTTTGCCAGGGCATCGGCAACGATCTGAATGCGCTCGGTGGTCACTTCTTTCAAACTGATCGTGCCGTCGAGATCGATCTGGTCGTCTGTGTCCGACCGGATGGCGATTCTAATCTCATCGGCTTCGCGCGGTTCGAATGGATCGGTGATCAAGGGCCCAAGCCGACCGAGCAATGGGCGTTCGGAATCGCCCGAAACGTTGAACAAGACAATCACGCCGTAACGGAAGAGGACGGCCACGCCGCCTTCGCGAACGCGGATCACGAGCGGTGCCCGGCCAAGCGTGTCCTCCTGCTCGAAACCGCGGGCATCCAGCCGCTCGCCAAGCAAAATCGCGCGCACGGCAATCGGCCGATGCTCGAGCAACGTCCCGATCGGATCGATCGACCCGCTTGAGTCGGGCATTTCCAATCCTCCGGACTTCGCCGCGTCACGCGGAGCTGTCTAAAGGTGATCGGTCAGCTTATCCGGCATCGAGTGCCCCAGCGCAGCAAGCCCTTCTTCAAGATAGTCGCCAAGTGCAGGCATGCCGACAAGATAGTCGGAGGAACGTCGCCGGTGACGCTCGGCCGCAAGACGCCGTGCCTGCGGCCATTCGCGCCGGTCGAAATCGCCGCGGCCGACCCAAGCCAGCGCGATCAAATCGATGACCTCGTCATCGTCAAGAGAATCGATCGCGCCGCGCAATTCTTCGAGCGTCGGATCGTCTGCATAATCTTCGAGGATTTCGCGCTCGTCATCGTCCGCCGGGTTGGAACCAGGGTCGGGTTCGACCGGTTCGACCTTGGCGTCGAACTCGCGCGCCTTGATGATAATGAAGCCGACAGTCTCGGGATTGATATTGAGTGCGATCGGCTCGTTCGGTTGATTTGGGGCCCGCATAGTTCGCCTCCTGCATATCCAGGCAGTCAGCGTACCGAGGGACCGTTCTCGCGCCTTGATTCAGGTCAAATCGGCACCGCCGCAGCGCTGTCACCCAAATGGCGTGAGAATCAGGGTTCCAGCACGTATCGGCCGGGCGCACCGGCAAGCGGCGGAAATCCTTTGTCCGCGGCTCCCATCGCTGGCGCGCTCGTCAGCGCCGACGAATGGCCGCCGAGCCACTCGACCCAAGCCGGCCACCATGACCCTGCAACGACGGGGGTGGTCGCGGCCCACGTGTCGGGATCGACGTAACGGCCGTCTGCATCGCGCTGGGCCATTTGATAGGTGCGGCCGGAATGCCCTGGTTCGCTGACGATGCCGGCATTGTGGCCGCCGGACGTCAGGACGAACGTCACCGGCGTGTCGGTCAACAAGTGGATTTTGTAAACCGAACGCCAGGGCGCGACGTGATCGGTCTGCGTCGCGACCGCGAAGAGCGGCGTGCGAATGTCGGTCAAGGCGATGGGGCGGCCTTCGACACGATACTGGCCTTCGGCGAGCTGGTTTTCCCCGAATAAGTGCCGCAGATATTCCGAATGCATCCGATAAGGCATGCGTGTCGCGTCGGCGTTCCATGCCATCAGGTCGTTCATCGGCGCACGCTCGCCCATGAGGTATTGCCGAACCATGCGCGACCAAATGAGATCGTTGGAGCGAAGCAGTTGAAATGCACCCGCCATCTGGCGCGTATCCAGGTAGCCTTGCTCCCACATCATGTCCTCAAGATAGGCGACTTGGCTGTCGCCGAGGAACAGCGTCAGCTCGCCGGCTTCGGAGAAGTCGGTTTCGGCAGCGAAAAGCGTGATCGTCTTCAATCGGTCGACGTGGTCCCGGGCCATGGTCGCCGCCGCGATTGCCAGCAGCGTCCCGCCGAGGCAATAGCCGCACGCATGCACGGCACGGTCGGGACAAATTGCTGCGATTGCATCGAGGGCGTGACCGACGCCGAGCCGGCGATAATCGTCCATGCCGACGTCGCGCTGTTCGGCCGTCGGGTTGCACCAGGAGATCAAGAACACCGTGAAACCGTTGCCGACGAGATATCGGACCAGTGAATTCTCGGGTGACAGATCGAGTATGTAATATTTCATGATCCAGGCCGGCACGATCAGCACTGGTTCGGGATGGACGGTCTCGCTCGCCGGCGCATACTGAATCAGCTCGATCAGATCGTTGCGGTAGATGACTTTGCCCGGCGTGATCGCCACGTCGCGCCCCACTACAAACGCTTCGGTTCCCACCGGCTTGCGGCCGGCGACGGCGCGTTCCCAGTCTTCGATGAAGTTCCGCGCACCACGGACGAAGTTCTGCCCGCCTTGCGTCAATGTTCGGCGTAAGATCTCAGGATTGGTGATCGGGAAGTTGGATGGCGCGAAGATGTCGAGAATCTGGCGCGTCGCGAAGGCCGCGGTCCGTTCGTGGTGAGGCGATACGCCGCGAATTCCGGTCGTCGCATTGTGCCACCACTGCTGCTGAAGCAGGAACGCCTGATAGATCACCGAGAATGGAAACGCGCGCCACGCCGCGCCGACGAACCGCCCATCCTGCGGCAGCGGCTCAATGCATGGCGGGCAATCCGCGTCCTTGCCAATCCGCGACAGGTATAGCGCGAGGCGCACCCATTTCCTCGCCGCCTTTTCGATCAGATTGACCTGCTTGCCGGGTGCGTTGGCAAGATGAACGCCCCAATCGAAGAACGCGATCATCAGAGCGGCCGGCGATATCGATGCCGTGAACCGACTCTGCCAGGCGTGCATCAGGCGATCGAAAACCTCGGCGCGCGCGGTATCGGCAGCCGGCTCGTCCGGAAGGATGGAGGCATCCGCCGCGGGCGGTGGCAGTACGTTCGCAAAATCCTCCGCCGTCGGCCTGTGACGTGACGATCGACGTAAATCTTGCGGAATCCGTATGTCAGGCATGGCCGGTTAACCGTGGCAGAACTGTTGCGGATAGTAGGGTTTCGGCTGTCCCACACCTTTGATCTGGGTCAAGGATCGGTTAATCGAGCAACCGCTCGTCCTTCACCACTTGATCTAGGTCAAGACCCCGGCACGGCCTCTGCGCGATCGTAAGGATATCGAGGAGGGCAACGATGCGTACGAAGCAAAGACAGGTCATCGGCCGTTTCGTGTTCGACGATACGGCCGAGGCGCGCAATTCCCGCCACCGCCCGCGCACGTTCGCCGTTGAACCCGCCGCTCATTCGACCGCAGCCATCGTGTTTTTCCTGGCCGTCATGGCTTCGATTATCGCGCTATCGTGCTTGCACCTCTGATCGGCACAGCGTCCTATCCCGTAAAACTGCGAGCGAAGCGGATAGGCACGTCTCTGTCGTTTACACCCGTACTTTCGGCTTTCCGGCAACGTCGCGTAACCTCCGCGTCCCTTTCACGATCCCCGAAATCACGGTCGAATCTGAACCCTGCACAATGCTAAATTGACCGTCCGCCACCTCGATATCCTGGCGCGCCCAACCGACCGGCCTGCACAAGGAATTCTTTATGAATCAGGACGCAAAGAAAACGGCGCTGCGCATGATTCCCTACGGCATTTATGTCCTGACCGCGGACGACGGCAAAGGCGGGATTGCTGCGGCTACGGTCAACTGGGTGACGCAGACGGCATTTGCGCCGCCGCTGGTGGTGGTCGGCGTCAAAGCCGACGCCGTGTCGTACCAAACGGTCAAAGCCGCACGTGCCTTCGCACTCAACATGCTCGGCAAGGATCAAAAGCCGCTGGCTTTCACCTTCTTCCGACCGGCGGACGTGCGCGACGGCAAGCTGAGTGGCCAAAGCTATCACGCCGGGGTGACTGGCGCGCCGATCCTGAACGACGTGCCGGCCGCAGTAGAATTCCGGGTAAAGACCATCGTCACTGAGGGTGATCACCATATCGTCGTCGGCGAAGTGGTCGAGGCCCATGTGATGAAACCGCCCGCGGGCCGGCCAGATGCGGCAATCCTCGAAATGAAGGATCTGGGCGACAACGTGTTCTACGGCGGATGAACGCGGCCGCGCATCGCAACGACCAGGCCCGGCTGTGCCGCTCGACCCGCTCCTCATAAACTTCGCGCTGATCCTCGGCCTGTCGCTGTTCTTTGGATTGGCGTTTGAAGATTTTCACGCGCATAGCGGCCTGTCGCGTCCGGGAGGCATCCGCACCTTTCCGCTCCTCGCCTTATCAGGCGGCCTGCTCTACCTGCTCGATACCGACCACAAACTGCCGTTAGTCGCAGGCCTGCTGGTCCTGGGTACGTGGCTGGCGGTCGCGTATCAACGCCAGGTAAACGAACGTACCGAAGACGGCCGAGACGCGGTCGAGCTGGTCGCGCCGGTCTGCAACGTGCTGGCTTATCTGATCGGTCCGGCGGTATTGGTCTTGCCGCCCTGGCTAGTCATCGCCGTTACTGTGGCACCGGTTCTGTTGCTGACCGGCCGCGCCCGCCTGCACGATTTGGCGCAGCGGGTGCCGATCGGTGAGATCGTTACGGCCGCTGAATTTCTCATCCTGACCGGCATTGTCCTGCCGCTGTTGCCGGACCACCCGGTGACCACACTCACCGCCATCACGCCTTATAAGGCTTGGCTCGCGCTACTGGTGGTTTGCACGCTCTCCTACGCAAGTTACCTGCTCCAGCGTTTCGTCACGCCGGCGCGCGGCGACCTGGCGGTGGCGGTGCTCGGCGGCCTCTATTCGTCGACCGCAACGACCGTGGTTCTGGCACGCGCCGCTGCCGCCAAACCGGCGAGCAACGCCGTGGCGCAGGCCGGCATTGTCCTTGCAACCGCCATCATGTATTTGCGGATCCTGGCAGTTGTGGCGATCTTCGACATGCCGTTGGCGCTCGGCATTGCTCCGGCGGCGATCATCCTGTCGCTCGCCGGCGCCGGCATGGCCGCGCTGCAATACCGGCGTGCCCGCGGTATTACGGCTACCGGCGAAAGCTTCCGCCCGCGCAATCCGCTCGAGCTGATTGCGGCCGCGGTGTTCGCGCTCCTGTTCGTTGTCACCTCGATCGCCACACAATGGGCGCAGAGCCACTTCGGTGCGGCGGGCGTGAACACCCTCGCCGCGGTCGTCGGTTTCGTCGACATCGATCCCTTCGTCCTTAACTTGGCGCAGAGCGGCCCCAGCGGATTGCCGCTCGACGGTTTGATCAGCGCAGTGCTGATCGCGATGTCTTCGAATAATGTGCTCAAAGCCGCGTACGCCGTGACGTTCGCCGGCTGGCGGGCGAGCTTGCCCGCAGCATCAGCGCTCGTCATCCTCGCGGCCGGCGGCGTCGGCGCGGCGTTGATCTATTAGCGACGCCAACGCCCTCGCCCGGCGTCCGAAGGTGAAACGACCGTAGCAAGCGCTGCCCAGGCGATATAATATAGCATCTTCAGTCGTTTGCGGGGTCGACCATGATCGCGAAAGAGCGCCGCGGCGTCGCGGCGAAAATGGATCGAGCGGCCGAAACGTGCGCGCGGGATGGCGCCCAGCTCACGCCGTTGCGCCGCTGCATTCTCGGCCTCGTCTTGGAAGCCGACGGTCCCGTCACCGCTTATCAGCTACTCGACCGCCTAAAGAAAATCCGCAAAGGTGCGGTGCCGCCGACGATCTATCGCGCCCTCGACTTTTTGCTCGAACACCGCCTGATCCATCGGCTCGAGCGCCTTAACGCGTTCATTCCGTGCGCTGAATCGGGCCATCGGCATGTCGCCCAATTTCTCATCTGCCGCGAATGTGGTTCGGTCGCCGAAATTGAGGACCAGCCAGCCGCCCGCGCGCTGGCGCATGCCGCCGAACGCAAGGGATTCCGGGCGCGCGACACCGTCGTCGAGATCGAAGGCACCTGCGCCGCCTGTGCACACGCGGCCTAGCCGCGGATTGCAGCGGGCCAGCGCAGGTTGGCGAGCAGATAAACCGCGACGCTCAGCGCGGTGATCCAGAAGCTGGTCGGCCAATCGGTGTAGAACGCCAACGTCAGGCCGAGCCACGCTTCGACGACGGCGAGCAGGACCGACAGCAGCACGCCGACCGCCACTGCATGCGTCAATCGCATCGCCGCCGCCGCCGGACCGACCATCAGCGCGAAGACCAGCAACACGCCGACGATCTGGGCGCATTCGGCCGTCGTCAGGGCGACGATCGCCAGGAACAGGACCGAATACAGACGCAGCGAAACGCCCTTCGCCTCGGCAAGCTCCGGCTGCAAGCTGGCGAACAACAGCGGCCGCGAAATGACAACCAGCAAGGCGACGCTGATCGCACCCAACACCAGCAACGTCCAGACGGTTTGGATATCGACGGCAAGAACGTTGCCGAACAACAACGCGGTCGCCTGGCTGGCATAGGCGGTAAAGAAGTGCAGGAACAAAAGCCCGAGACCGAGCGCCAAGGCGAGTACAAGGCCGATGGCGACGTCACGCTGCGCCAGTTTCTCGCCGATGAAACCCATGCCGAGGCCGGCTGCCAGCGTTACGAGCACCAAGCCCCACAGTGGCGAAACGCCGATCAGCACCGCACCGGTCGCGCCGGTGAAGCCGACATGCGCGAGCGCGTGGCCGGCAAAGGTTTGGCTGCGCAGCACCAGGAAATAGCCGACGGCGCCCGCGACGACCGCGACGATGGTCGCGGCGGCAAACGCGTTACGCATGAAATCGTATTCAAGCATGGCCGGAATGCGCGTGGTGATGCCCGTGCGAATGCGGCAACCCAGCATCGTGGCGATGGCCGTCACCCTCCAATTCGTGACCGCCCGACATCACGAAGATGCGGCCTTTGAGCCGGACGACCTCGATCTCGGAGCCATAGAGGCGGGACAGCACGGGTCCGGTGATGACTTCATCGACGGTGCCGAGCGCGGCCTGGCCGCTGCCGAGATAGAGCAC
>DASQGX010000011.1:0-8456 GCA_035632395.1 Allostellaceae bacterium | reverse complement strand
TTCGGGTTCGCCTTCCATGTACGGCAGCAGCTTGTCGCCGCCGATATCGAGGGTGCGAAAAGTAACCGGCCGGTCGCCGGCTTGGTCGAGGACGCGACGGTAGAGCGCCGACTGCTGTGCCACGGTCGGAAAATCGTCACGCAACATGAATTGCAGCTCGGTACGAAATAACCCGATGCCCTGTGCGCCGGCTTCGTCGAGATAGGGCAGATCGATCAGCATGCCGGCGTTGAGGCTCAGCTCGACCTGTACGCCGTCCTTGGTTTGCGCTGGCAGATCCCGGAGCGCGGCGTATTGCTCCTGCCGTCCTTGCCTTATCTGGATGCGGGCGTTGGCCGCCTGCAGCAGATCCTCGCTCGGCCGGAGCACGACGATGGCGTCGTCACCATCGACCACGACATAATCGCCGGCTTCGACCCGCAGCAGCACGTCCTTGACCCGGCCGACCACCGGAATGTCGAGCGCGCGCGCCACGACCGCGACATGGGCGCCGGGCGAGCCTTCCTCGAGCACCACGCCTTTCAGCCGGCGCCGGTCATAATCGAGCAGTTCCGCCGGACCCATGTTGCGCGCGACGACGACGAATTCATCCGGCAGCTCGGCCTGGCGCGCCGCCGTGATCGGATTGCCCGTCAGGTGCCATTGCAGGCGATTGGCGACGTCTTCGAGATCGGCAAGGCGTTCCTTGATGTAAGGGTCGGTCGCCTGCAACAGGCGCGCGCGCGTATCCTCGAGAACGCGCTGCACGGCCGCTTCAGCGGTCAAGCCGCCGCGAACGGCTTCGGCCATGCGTTGCAACCAGCCACGGTCGGCGGCGAACATGCGGTAGGTTTCGAGCACATCGTGGTGCTCGCCCGATGCGGGCATATCGCTTTGCGCCAATAGCTCTTCGACTGCGGTCTGCATCGCGGCCGTCGCCTGCCGCAACCGTTCGAGCTCGGTGGCGATGTCTTCGGCAACGATGCGGCGGATGGTGATACGTGGCTGGTGCAGCACGGCCTGGCCGACGGCGAGGCCGGCATTGAGCCGGACGCCGTCGAGCCGCGTCGGCAGCGTGACATTGCCTTCGCCGGGCTGCTGCTCCATCGGACTGACGAGGTCGCCCGAGGCCGCGATCTCCGCCAGGACCATGGCTATGGTCTGCAGCGCCTCGATCTCTTCATCGCTGTAGTGCCGTTGGGTGCGGTTCTGCACCACCAGCACGCCGAGGACGCGACCGCCGCGCAGGATCGGCACGCCCATCAGCGAGTGGTAGACCTCTTCGCCGGTTTCCGGACGGTAGGCGAAGTCGGGATGCGATTGCGCCTCGGCCAGTGCCAGCGGCCGCGCCGTCGCTGCAATGACACCGACGAGACCTTCGCCGATCCGCAGCCGCGTGCGGTGCACGGCTTCGGGCCGCAGGCCTTCGGTCGCGAACAGTTCGAGCAAATCGCCGGCGCGGCGGATGTAGCACGAACACACCTCGGCCACCATGTCCGCGGCGACGATACGCACCACCTTGTCGAGTTTCTGCTGGGCCGTTCCTTCGCCGGCCATCACGGCGCGCAAGCGACGGAGGACGCGGCGGGACCCAGCGGCCGCCGCGCCGGGTTCCATCAGGCTTCCGCCCGAGAGCGCAAAGCGGCCGCGCGCTCTCCCTCAGTATCGCATTCGCGAGTCGCGCCGGTTCGCGTCAGCAGTGCGTCGATTGCCTGCGCCACCAGCTCGTCGAGAATCTCCTTGGTCGACTGCTCGCGCGTCACCATGCCGACGCTTTGCCCCGCCATCAGCGAACCGGTCTCGACGTCGCCGTCGATCACGGCGCGGCGCAGGGCGCCGACCCAGAAGTGCTCGATCTCGAGCTGCGCGTCTTTTTGCGATAAGGCGCCTTTGGTGAAACGCTCGACGACGTCGCGCTGTTTCTCCATGAAGGCGCGAGTGCCGTCGTTGGCCAGGGCGCGCACCGGTATCACCGGGAAGCGCGCGTCGAGCTGCACCGACGGCACGGCGTCGCGTGCCGCCGCACGGATGAAGGCCCGCTTGAAGTTCGGATGTGCGATCGATTCATGTGCACAGACGAAGCGCGTGCCGAGCTGTACGCCCGACGCACCCATCTCGAGATAGGAGGCGATCGCCGCGCCATGGCCGATGCCGCCGGCGACGAAGACCGGCACTTCGCTGACATGCGGCAGGATTTCCTGCGCCAGTACGCTGGTCGCGACCGGCCCGATATGGCCGCCGGCCTCCATGCCCTCGATGACGATCGCATCGGCGCCCATGCGCACCAGCTTCTTGGCGATCGACAACGTTGGCGCGAAGCACAGCAGCTTGGCGCCCGATTGCTTGACGCGCGCGACCGCCGGCGCTGGCGGCAAGGCGCCGGCGAGCACGACGTGGCTGACACGGCGTCTCGTGCAGACGTCGATCAGGTCCAGCAGCTGGGGATGGAGCGTGATCAGGTTGACGCCGAACGCCTTCGCAGTGAGCGCCTGCGTCGCAGCGATCTCGGCGTCGAGCTGCGCCGGATTCATCGAGCCGCAGGCAATGACGCCGAAGCCGCCGCCGTTCGACAGCGCAGCCACCAGGTTACGCTCCGACACCCAGGTCATCGCGCCGCCCATGATCGCGCGCTCGGTGCCGAGAAAGCGCCGGCCACGCGCCCACAGCCGGTCGAGCCAGTCTGCGGCGCGGTTCCGGTCAACAGCGGTCATGTGGCGTCGAGCCCGTAGGCGGTGTGCAACGCGCGGACGGCGAGCTCGGTGTATTCCTCGGCCACCAGCACGCTGACCTTGATCTCCGAGGTCGAGATCACCTGGATGTTGATGTTTTTGTTCGCCAGGGTCGAGAACATCTTCTGCGCCACGCCAGCGTGGCTGCGCATGCCCACGCCGATGACAGAGATCTTGACGACGTTGGGATCCGGCTTGAGCTCGGCATAGGCGAGCGCCTTGCGCTGCGTCTCGAGGACTTTCACCGTGCGCGCGAGATCGGCCTTGCTGACCGTGAAGGTCAGGTCAGTCGTGCGGCCGTCGTCGGAGATGTTTTGCACGATCATGTCGACATTGATCGCGTGCTCGGCCAGCGGTCCGAAGATCGCTGCAGCCACGCCCGGCCGATCCGGAACCTTGACCAGCGTTACTTTGGCATCGTCGCGGCTATAGGCGATGCCGCTCACCACCTGCTTTTCCAAGATTTCGTCCTCGTCCACGACCAATGTGCCCGGCGAATCCTCGAAGCTCGACAGCACCTGCACACGCACGCGATGATTCATCGCCATCTCGACCGAACGCGTCTGCAGGACCTTCGCGCCTTGCGAGGCGAATTCCAGCATCTCCTCGTAGGTTATTCTATCGAGCTTGCGCGCCTTCGCAACGATGCGCGGGTCCGAAGTATAGACGCCGTCGACGTCGGTGAAGATGTCGCAGCGTTCGGCCTCGAGCGCCGCGGCCAGCGCCACCGCCGAGGTATCGGAGCCGCCACGGCCAAGCGTCGTTACCCGCGAATCGGGACCGAGTCCCTGGAAGCCGGCGACCACCGCGACCTGGCCGCGGCCGAGCCGAGCCTTCAGCTCGGTCACGGGAATTTCGGCGATGCGCGCGCGACCGTGCATGCCGTCGGTCTGGATTGGAACCTGCCAGCCGAGCCATGAGCGCGCGTCGATGCCAAGATCCTGCAACGCGAGCGCCAGCAATCCGGCAGTCACCTGTTCGCCGGAAGCGACGACGACATCGTATTCGCGTGCGTCGTGCAGCCGCGAAATCTGATTGGTCCAGTCGACGAGCTGGTTAGTAGCGCCGGCCATCGCCGAAACCACCACGGCAACCTCGTTGCCGGCGTCGACCTCGCGCTTGACGCGCTGGGCGACGTTCTTGATCCGATCGATCCCGGCGACCGAGGTGCCGCCGAATTTCTGAACGATGCGCGCCATGACGAAAAAGGCCGTGGGTTGGGAGGTTGCCGATAAAAGGGCGCGTATACATACTCTTTCCCGCAAGATCGGGGCAAGGCGGCGCAGGAACGGCAACATGGACAGAAACCGCACGACGCCGGCGCGCGCGGGGAACCAATGACCGCTTTGCCGCGCCGCAAGCCGGGACAGCGGGCACGACGCCATCGGCCGTCGCGGGTGCTCCGCCGGCCGTCGACCGTCGACGCCGGCGAGGTCGCCAATTTCGCGGCGGTGGCCCGGGCCTGGTGGGATCCGGACGGCGAGTTCCGTCCGCTGCATCGCCTCAATCCGGTGCGGCTCACCTTCCTGCGCGACCAACTCGCCCGTCATTTCAGCCGCAACCCGACATCGACGCGTCCATTCAAGGGTCTGTCGCTGCTCGACATCGGCTGTGGCGGCGGCATCGTCGCTGAGCCACTGGCACGTCTTGGCTTCGCGGTGACTGCGATCGATGCCGACGCGACCGCCATCCGCATCGCACGCGCCCACGCGGCCGACGCCGGCCTTGCAATCGACTATCGCCAAGCCGCGGCAGAGGATCTGGTGCGCCGGCGGCAGCGTTTCGATGCGGTTCTGGCGCTCGAGGTGATCGAGCACAGTGCCGATCCGGCGCTGTTTCTGGCGACCGCCGCTTCGCTGGTTGCGCCCGGCGGCGGTTTTGCCCTCTCGACGCTCAATCGCACGCTTCGTTCTTTTCTCTTCGCGATCGTTGGGGCCGAGTATGTGCTGCGGTGGGTGCCGCGCGGCACCCACCGCTGGTCGAAATTCGTGCGCCCCTCAGAAGTCGCTGAAATACTTCAGAAAAACCGCCTAGATATGCAGGCGGTCACGGCCCTGAACTACGGTCCGGACGGCAGCGGCTGGCGGCTCGGTGGCCGACCGGACGTCAATTATTTACTATTTGCCAGCAAACCGGCGGGGAAATAATCTTATGTATTGTGCCGAGTCCCGGACTAGATAAGTCCGAGGTTGAGGGCATTTCACCAGTCCAAAGACGGATCTCAACCGTCGGTCTCGGATGGAATGTGGGGGGTTATTTTCCGATGGGTGCATCCATGAACGCATTTGCGCCGCCGCCCGGCGAGGCCGTGCGGCTGTCCGGTAAAATCAAATGGTTCAATCGCAGCAAAGGGTTCGGGTTTATCGTGCCGGATGACGGCACGAGCGACGTCTTCCTGCCGCTCGCCGTCCTCGAACGTTCGGGCTTCAGCGAAGCGCCCGACGGCGCCAGCATCAGCTTCGAATGGGTGCAGGGACCAAAAGGCCGCGCCGCGACTCAGGTGCTCGACCTCGATGCCTCTACCGCAACGCCGCGGGCGCCGCGCGAACGCGGCGGTTTCCGTTCGCGCGACGGCGGTGGCGGCAACGATATGCCGGCCGGTCCGGCTGAATCGCTCGACGGCGTGGTCAAGTGGTACGACCCGGCGCGCGGCTTCGGTTTCATCCTGCCAAACGACGGCAGCAAGGACATCTTCGTGCACGTGACGGCGCTACGCCGTTCCGGCATCGACGGTCTCGAGCCCGGCCAGCCGGTGCGCATGATGGTGTCGCAGGCACGCCGTGGGCGCGAGGCCTCCTCAGTCGAACTGCTGCCGCACAACGGCTGACGCTCTGCGTCATGGCCTCCGGCCGACCACGAGGCCGGATATTGCCGCTGCCGCCGCGGCGATGAAGAACGCGATGCGATAGCTGCCGGTGAAATCGACGACGGCGCCGAACGTCGGCGGTCCGAGCAGTGCGCCGACGAATGTCAGGGCCAGTGCGCCACCGGTCGCCATTCCGGCGCCGCCCGGCGGCGCCAGCCGCGCGACTTCGGCAAGAAACACGCCGTTCCAGCCCAACGCGACGGCGCCGAGCGCCGCAGCAACGACGAGCACCAGCGTCATCGGCCATCCCGGACCGATGAGCGCCAGCAAGGCGCCAGTGGTGCCGATCGCCAGCCCGAGCAGGCTCAATGCCTGCCGTGCGCTTACGAACCTGTCGGCGGCCCAGCCCCAGACGATACGGCCGACGATGCCGGCCGCCTGCAGCACCGCCATCACCAGGCCGGCAGCAACCAGCGCCATAGCGGCGCGCTCGGTCAAAAAGTTGACGACGAAGGCACTGACGCACAGCTGCATCGCCGAATAGGCCACTGAAGCGAGCGCCAGGCGGCGCAGCACCGGCTCGCCGAGTACCAGGTTGACGGCGGCCAAGATATGGCTGCCGCCAGCCGCGCTCGGATCGGCATCGTCGTCGAGGCTTTTGTGCAGCGGCTCGCAAGCGATCGCGACCAGCGCGCCGACTGCGGCAATGGCCAGCGCCGCGCCCCGCCAGCCGAACGGAATGGCCAGCGGCGGCACGATAAGACCGGCGAGTGCGCCGCCCAGCGGCACACCGGTCTGTTTGATCGAGAACACGAGCGCGCGTCGCGCCGGCGGCGTCTGCCGGATCAGGATATGGGAACTCGCCGGTGTCATCGGTCCATAGCCAACGCCGATGAACACCGCGCCGATGAGGCCCAGCCAGATCGACGCGCTGGCGAGCAGCGCCAAGCCGACTGCACCGATCAATAGCGCCGCCTGGCTGATGCGGATGGCGCCGTAGCGCCGCACCGGTCCGCCTGACATGCCGGTCGAGAGACATGCTGCGGCGTAAACCACCGCCGTGAAGACACCGATGTGGTTGGCGTTGATGCCGAAGTCGGGCGCCGCTAGGCCGGCGAACACGGGCGGTGCCAGCACCATCATGGTAGCCAGTGCCTGGACGGCAAGGGTGGCGATCAAGGCGATCATGGCTTTGGGCGGCACCTCGAATCCCGCTCTTGCTGTGAATCCCGGGGATATCCGAATCGCAGGTATTGGCCGGTTCGGGTCGTCATGCTACTGTATTTAGTGGTTGGACGATCTGTCACCACGATATACGGGGGGACGGCTTATGGAATCGATTTGGACGGCTGAACTCGTACAGAACCTTGCCCGACTCTGGGATGAAGGGCATTCGACGGCCGAAATCGGCCGCCGACTCGGAGTCAGCAAGAATGCCGTGGTGGGGAAGGCACATCGGCTGGCGCTAACGCCGCGGCCATCGCCGCTGAAGCGTCCGCCGATGCGTCGGCCCGCACCGGTGGCAGCCGCGACTGGTAGCGGCAACTGCTCTTGGCCGACGGGACATCCCGGCGACAAGGATTTTGGTTTCTGCGGCAAGCGCACGCTCGCCGGCAAGCCGTACTGCGCAGAGCACGCAACGATGGCGTATGTGCGGCCGAAGAATCACAACGCAGCCTGAATCGCGCTGAGGCAGGTCAACCGAACGCTCCCGGCGGCAACGCCGAGAGCGTCCGCGTTTCAACGGAAATGCCATAGGCCGCGTTTCGCCGATCGCGCCGCGCCTTGGGCCGGAAGATAATCGTAACTCTGGTTTGAATCCGCGAGCGCCAGTCCTTCGATCACGAGGTAGCGACCGAGATCGTTGCCTTGCTCGTCGAGACAAATTGCGCCGAGAGTGCCGCGCTGACCCGGTGGCACACGGCAGGCGACGATCGAATGACCGGCCAGCTTCTGCGTCAGCGCCGTTTCGGCAACTGCGGCGCACGACTTCACCGTGCCGTTGGACGCCGCGCAGCGATCGTCGGCTGCCGGCAATGCGATGCCAAACAGTTGCATCGTCTGGCCCTGGACTTCGAGAGTGAGCGGCCCGGTCACCCGCGCATGACCGCTGAATACGGCTGGATTCCCGACTGGCGCGAACACTTCAGGCCGCGGCGTTGGTGACACAGCCGGCGGCGCGACCGATGCGGTCCGCTGCTGCTGCGGCGAGGAT
Organism: Allostellaceae bacterium; assembly: GCA_035632395.1. Taxonomy (GTDB): domain Bacteria; phylum Pseudomonadota; class Alphaproteobacteria; order ATCC43930; family CGMCC-115725; genus REEB95. Next base: position 727 of record DASQGX010000011.1, on the reverse strand, counting down.
GCCGACACCGGCGCGGCCGGCACGATAGTGAACGTCCGGCCATTGCGATCGCTCATTGTTACGGCGCCGAACGCCTTGGTATCCCGGTCGCTGGGCACGACATGGAAGCCGGGCGGTGCGACGGCGACAGTCGGCAGATCCGGCACCGCTTTGGCAGGCGACGAACCAGCCTGCGGCGGCAGTTCTACCTGCGGCGCCAGCAACGGCGCTAGAATCAGGGCCGCCTCACCGCTCGGCGCCGAACGCAACGCCGAAGCCGGCGACCTTTCCGCTGCGGACGACGCCGCAGATGGCGCCGCGGTCGCCGTTTGCGGCTGCGGCGATGACGGCGATTTGGTCGCCTCCGTCTTCGGCGCCGGGTTGGTGGGCGCAACCGCAGCGGTTTGAATCGCCGCTCGGTGATGTCGGACGATCACCGCCGTCGCCCATCCGATCAAGGCGACGCCGAGCGCGACCAGCAGCCATTTGCGCAGCACGAGGCTGCGGGCATGCCGGGTCCAGGCCTTGCGGACGGGGCGGTTTTCGCTTGACATACGGCCGTTACGTCTGCGCCATCTTGGTGCTAAGGCTACCTCAACCGGACCATTTTCCGAGGTTTTACCATGGGTTCCTTCAGCCTGCTGCACTGGCTGGTCGTGCTCGTCATCGTCGTCCTGTTGTTCGGCGCCGGCAAACTGCCGCGGGTCATGGGCGACTTCGCCAAAGGCATCAAGGCTTTCAAGGCGGG
>DASQGX010000010.1:0-3453 GCA_035632395.1 Allostellaceae bacterium | reverse complement strand
ATCGAGGACGCATTGCACCAGCTGACGCAGCCACGGCCGCGGTGGGCGGGATTTGCCCTGGACCGACCGCTGGTCATGGGCATCCTCAATGTGACGCCCGACAGCTTCTCCGATGGCGGGCGTTTCGCCGATCCGGCGGGCGCTATTGCCCACGGCCGTGCCCTGATCGACGCTGGCGCTGACATCGTCGATATCGGCGGCGAATCCACCCGTCCGGGCGCGCTACCGGTTACGCCCGACGATGAGTTCGCCCGCATCGAGCCGGTGATCAAAGCCCTTGCCGCTGCGGGTGCATCGATCTCCGTTGATACGCGTCATGCCAGCGTGATGGCGCGCGCGCTCGAGGCCGGTGCGCGCATCATCAACGACATTGCAGCGCTATCGCATCCGGGCGCCATGGCGTTGGCGGCCAAAATGCGCTCGCCGGTCGTGCTCATGCATATGCAGGGCGAACCGGCAACCATGCAGCAAGCGCCGCAATACGATCTCGCGTCGCTCGACATCGCCGAATTCCTCGATGCGCGGATTGCCGGCTGCCTCGGCGCCGGCATTGCGCGCGACGCCATCGTCGTCGATCCCGGCATCGGCTTCGGCAAGACCAAGGCCCATAATCTCGAAATTCTCGCGCGCATCGGCCTGCTGCACGGTCTCGGCACCGGCGTCCTGGTTGGCGCGTCGCGCAAATCATTCCTGGGCGGCCCGGTTGAAACGCGGCTTGCCGGTTCGCTAGCGATTGCGATCCACGCCGTTCAACAGGGTGTGCAGATCGTACGCGTTCACGACGTCACCGAGACGCGCGCCGCGATTGCCTTGACCGAAGCGCTGGCGACCGCGCCGTGATCTATTCGCCGCGGCGCCGCTCGAGCGTTACGCCGACGCTTTCGGCATTCGAATAGACATCGAGCTTCTCGACCGTAACGGAAGCACCGAGCACGCGGCTATTCGCCAGGCAAAGCCGCGCTACCGCGTCGGCGAAGGTCTCGACCAGGTTTATATGCTGCGCCACCGCCAACTCGCGGATGCCCGCCACCACGCGCTCATAGTCGAGCGCGTCGACCAGATCGTCGTGCCGCGGCGGATCGCCAGCCATGTCGAGCTCGACGGTGACGCGCAGGCGCGGCGGCCGGACTTTCTCGTGCGGATGCACGCCGATCTTCGCCGCCAGCACCAGGTTGCGGACGAAGAGTTTGTACCGCGCGGTTTCGGCCATCGGCTTGGCCGCCGGCGTGTTCGGCATCAACCTGTTATCCATCGGCAATCCTTCATGTGCCGCGTCTTCGCGGGCGGTACTGTAACGTCGGATGCGCGGCTTAGACAATCGCGGCGGCCGGCTCAGGCCGGTGCCGTCTCGTCGAGGTAAACCCGCACCGCCTCGCGCAGCCCGTCGACGACAGGAAACGTCGGGTCGCGCTCGCGCGGATATTCGAAGACGTGGCCGGCGAGAACGGTGTCCACCACGGTGCCATCGTTGGACAATGGCAGGCTCACGCGCCGCGTGCGCATTGGCACGCTCTGGCCGTCTCGCGTGAAGAAGTTTTCGGAGTACATCGGACGGCCGCTTGCCGCCATCTCTGTATAGATCGCGACGACATAGTCGAGATATCCCGCCGTCGCCGGCAGCACGTCCTCGATGAAGCGCCCGGTCGGTTCGACGCCGTCGGCGCGCCAAAACACGCCACCGGCCCGGCGATAACGGAACCTGACCTTCGCGCCCTCGCGAACGACTTCCAGGATCATGACATGCGGCCAGATCGCCGCCGGGATCGCGACCGGATCGATGTCAGCGCGCCGGGGCATCGCACGTGTGCCGCGCCGCTCGAACCAATAGCGATAGAGCGTCTCAAGGCGCGCGTCGGCGATCGCGCTGCCGCGCGCGACGCCGGTCGGCAACTGGCGCAACGCGCGATCCAGCGTGTTGGCGGACGCATTATCCACGCTCATCGCGATCGACCTCTTTTGGGGCGGCCGATTATCCGCCCAATAGGCGTTCGACTGCAATTTCTGCGTTTAGGGCAGACGGTTAATCTTGCCAAGACTTGCCCAAGATTTCCGCGGATTTACTGGATTCATGGCGTTATTGCTGGATTTAAACCGACACTCACACGGGCCAATCTGGGGTGTGGGCAGCCAGTTTCTGCAATCCGTGGAGGCACCCAGCAGCCGGACGCGAGCCCGGGTCCTAGCCTTGCAACTCGCGGCGGACGATCGCCGCGCCTTCGGCCAACGCCTTGAGCTTGCCGAAGGCGGTTTCGCGCGGAATGTATTTCATGCCGCAATCGGGCGCGGCGACGATCCGTTCCGGCGGCACGACTGCAAAGGCACGCCGGATCCGCGCTGCGACGGTCGCTGGCGTCTCGACCTTAGGATCGTTGAGATCGATGACGCCAAGAATGATCTGTTTGTCGCCAAGTGCCTTGAGTACGCCGAGATCGAGATTAGATTGCGCGGTCTCAATCGACACTTGCTGCGCAATGCAATCGGCCAATTCGGGCAAAAACGAATAGCCCGACGGCCGCGTGTGCACGACATGCGCATAGCCGAAGCAAAGATGCACCGCCGTCGGACCGGGGACGTCAGCCAGTGCACGGTTGATCGCTCTGACGCCGTACTTCTTCGCATTTTCCGATCGCGCCTGAAGATAGGGCTCGTCGAGCTGGATGACGTCGGCGCCGGCGGCTTTCAAGTCCTTGGCTTCCTCGTTGACCGCGGCCGCATAGGCCATGACGAGTTCTTCCTCGTCCTTATAAAAGTCGTTCTGCGCCTGCTGGGTCATCGTGAACGGCCCGGGCAGCGTGATCTTGATCTTGCGATCGGTGTTAGCGCGCAAGAACTGCACGTCGCGCACCTCGACCGGTCGTAGCCGCTCGATCGGCCCGGCGACGCGCGGCACCGGATTCGGGTGGCCGGTGCGATCGAGCGCCGCGCCGGGCTTGTCGATGTCGATGCCGGACAACGCGGTCGCCAGCCGGTTGGAATAGCTTTCGCGACGCATTTCGCCGTCGCTGATGATATCGATGCCCGCGCGCTCCATGTCACGGATGGCGATCAAGGTCGCATCATCCTGCGCCTGTTCGAGAAACGGCTCGGCGACCCGCCAGATTTCGCGCGCCCGGACGCGCGGCGGCAGGCGGCTCCGCAGATTGTCGCGATCAATCAGCCAATCCGGCTGTGGATAGCTTCCGACCACCGTTGTCGGCAGCAGATCACTCATCGCCTCCTCCCCTGCCTAATTGATGGTTCGACCGGCCCACGGCCACAGACGGCCGCGGATGGAATGGTCTTGGTTACCATCCCTTCATCATGGCGGGAAAGTGGCGGAGGGGATGGGATTCGAACCCACGATACGGCTTTAGACCGTATAACGGTTTAGCAAACCGCCGCCTTCAGCCACTCGGCCACCCCTCCGCAAGAGTGGTGTCGTTCACGGCGTATGCGCCCGCCGTTCTAAAGGCC
>DASQGX010000009.1:0-2577 GCA_035632395.1 Allostellaceae bacterium | reverse complement strand
CTTGAGCGAGCGTCCGATCAGCCGCGCAACCAAAACCGCACACGGTTCGCCGACGCAGCGCCGCATCGTCGCGTAAAGCGATTCGAGCGCCGCTGAGCGCTCGACTTCGGCGCGGGCGATGAACAGCTTGCGGCTTTCGATACTGGCGCGCGTATCGCCCTCGCCGCCTTCGAACACCAGCGCGACGAATTCTTCGAGAAGATCAAGTAACAGCGCGAGGGTCGCGGCGCGCGACGGTTTGCCGGCCGCGAACGCCGCCTTCACGCGGGCGCCGACCGGCGTCATCTGCTGTTCGATATAGTCGGCGAAATAGCCGACAACGGCGCGGTAGAGGCCTTCCTTGCTGCCGAAATGATACTGGATCGCCGGCAGGTTGACGCCGGCACGTTCCGCCAAGAGCCGCGTGCTGGAGCCGTCGTAGCCGTGGGTGGCAAAGACCTCGATGGCCGTCTCGATCAGGCGGCGGCGGGTGTCGGCACCGCGCGTCGAAGCGGTATTCCGCCGGGCGGTGCGGGCCACGATGGTCACAGGCGCTAACATGAGGGACCGGGTTTATATCTATCGATCGATAGTATCAATTTATAAAATCCGAGCCGCGGCGATGCCACCGAAATATCGCAGCCCAGCCATGCGCCGCCGCGGGACGGTTGCAGCCAACCTAGCCGTAGGCAATGACATTTCGGCCACACTTTCTGCCATCGGCCGCCGCGCTATAATCGTACCGTGACGAAAGGCAAAGCATCCGGCGCAGCTGGCAATCTAGGGCGTTACCGCCGCAACCTGCAGGGCGAGGTCGACAGCGCAGCACTTTACCGCGCTCTCGCCGATGCAGAATCCGACACAAAACTGAAACAGGTCTATCGCCGTCTCGCCGGTGTGGAGGAGGCGCACGCTGAATTCTGGACGCGACAGATCGCCGGCGCCGGCGGCCGCACCAGCCGGCTGCGGCCGGGCTTGCGCTCGCGCCTGCTGGCGTGGCTGGCGCGGCGTTTCGGCACCGAGACGGTACTGCCGATCGTCGACACGCTTGAGCGCAGCGACGTCACGCAATACGACAGCCAACCCGAAGCGGCGGCGGCCGGCTTGCCGGCGGACGAACGCTCGCATGCGCGCATCGTGCAGGCGATGGCACAGCCGCCGCGCGGCGGATTGAGCGGCGGCGAGTTGGCACAGATCGAGGGACGCCATCGCGGCGGCAGCAACGCACTGCGCGCCGCCGTGCTCGGCGCCAACGACGGGCTGGTGTCGAATTTGAGTCTGATCGCCGGCGTCGCTGGCGCCAATCTCAGCAGCCATGCGGTGCTGATCACCGGCATCGCCGGTCTGATCGCCGGTGCGTGTTCGATGGCAATGGGCGAATGGCTGTCGGTCAACAGCGCGCGCGAACTGGCGCAAGCACAGATCGACGTCGAGGCCGAGGAGCTGCGCACCTTTCCCGAAGAGGAAAAAGAGGAGCTGGCACTGATCTACCAAGCCAAAGGCCTGACCGAGCACCAGGCAAAGCTGCTTTCCGAACGGATCTTCGGCGACAAGCGCGCGGCGCTCGACACCCTGGCGCGCGAGGAGCTCGGCATCGATCCCAACGAGCTTGGCGGTTCGGCGTGGACGGCGGCGGTGACATCGTTCCTGCTGTTTGCGGGCGGCGCGGCGATGCCGATCCTGCCCTTCGCGGTGCTCAGCGGCAACGCAGCGGTATGGGCGGGCGCGGTGCTCAGCGGCGCGGTGATGTTCCTGATCGGCGCGGCCACGTCGCTGTTCACTGGCCGCGGCGTGTTGTTCTCGGGAATACGGCAGCTCGCCGTCGGCCTCGCTGCCGCCGCCGTGACCTATGGCATCGGCCGAATGATCGGCGTCGCCATCGCCGGTTGATTCCCCGCTTCGCCGAGCGATCCCCACAAGCGCCTTCCGCGCTCCGACGACTCTCGGCAAGATGGGCCAAAGCACGAGACAACGATGAAAAGCAAATCCAAGAAGCCCGACACGCTCCTCACCCATGCCGGGCGCGATCCGGCGCATAATTTCGGCGTCGTCAACCCGCCGGTCTATCACGCCTCGACCATCATCCATCAGACGGTCGCCGAGCTCGAAAAGGCGCAGAAGAACCGCTACGGCATTGACCAAGTGGTCTATGGCCGGTACGGCACCCCAACGACCTTCGCGCTCGAGCAGGCGGTGGCGGCGCTCGAAGGCGGCACGCGCGGCATCGCCTTTTGCTCCGGTGCGGCGGCGTGCTTCGCCGCCATCCTCGCCTTCGTCAAAGCCGGTGACCACATCCTTGTGACGGATTCGGTATACGGGCCGGTGCGCGGCTTTTGCAACGGCTTCCTCGCACGTTTCGGCGTCGAGACCACGTTCTACAATCCGACAATCGGCGAAGGCATCGCGGCGCTGATCCGGCCCAATACGCGACTGATCTATCTCGAAAGTCCGGGCTCGCTCACCTTCGAGGTACAGGACACGCCGGCGATCGCCAAGCTGGCGAAGGCACGCGGCCTCAAGACGATTTTCGACAATACGTGGGCGGCGCCGCTTTTCTGCAAGCCGCTGGCGCTCGGCTGCGACGTCGAGATCATCGCC
>DASQGX010000008.1:0-8143 GCA_035632395.1 Allostellaceae bacterium | reverse complement strand
GCGCTCGACATCATTTTCGCGCAGCACTTCACCGACCGGTCCGCCTTCGGCGATCCGGAGAAAGTGAGCGCCATCCTTCAGGCGCTCACGGCGGCGGGCTTCGAGCACACGCGCGAGAAGAACGACGAGATCACCGAGACTCCGTACATCGAATTCAGCGTCGGCGTGAACGGAAGCGGGCGCCGCGCCCAGGTCAACTCCGCGCTTCTCGGCGCCTACGAATTCAGGCAGATGGCGCGGATCTACGAGCAGCTCGCGTCGTTCGGACTTCCTCCGTATCAGCTGCAGCACGGAGAGGAATCGATGACGTTCGGCCGGGTCGACGATCTTCTCGACGCGGCATTCAAAGTGGCAGAGAAGGGACTCACGATTCAGCGCTACAAAGGTCTCGGCGAGATGAATCCCGAGCAGCTGTGGGAGACGACGCTCGATCCGTCGGTGCGGTCGCTGCTCCAGGTCAAAGTCACGCACGAGGATTCGGCGCTCGAGATTTTCTCGACGCTGATGGGCGATGTCGTCGAGCCGCGGCGCGAGTTCATCCAGCACCACGCGCTCGAAGTCGCCAATCTCGACGTTTAGCGCTAGGATGCCCCGATCCTGGCCGGAGCGGATTCCGGAAGGGAGGGGCGGATGGCGAAGGCAAGCGGCGGCGGCCGTAAGCGGCACCCGGTCATTACCGCCTTGTGGATGCTGGCGGCGACGGCCATCGCCATTGGGTTCACCATGCGCATCGTGGCGCATTTTTGGTTCGGCCTGGGCCTGCGGCTGCTGGGAATCTCATTCATCGCTGCTGGTCTCGCCATAGGCGCAATCGCGTGGCTGGCGGAGCGCATCACCGGCGCACAGCCGCCGCCGTAAACCGCCGCGGCCGCTCGCCGCACGGCCGGAACCGCTCGCACGTCTCTCCGTTGGGTCTTAAGCAGCGCTTAAGCATGTTTCATCGACGGTTAACCGAATTCGGTTATCCCGGTCGGCGGTGCTTCAATGGCCGGCGGTGTGCCGGCCGCAGTCTGATCGGAGCCGACCGTGTCGAACGAGTTGTGGAATGTCGTGGGGGCTTTGCTGATCTTCACGGCGATGTTGGCAAGCCATCCGATCAAGCCCGCAGTCGCTCAGCGCATCGAGAACCGGATCGCGATGAACTGGGACGAGCTGGAGACGGCGAAGACAACCTGCCCGACTGGCGTTCCCTGCCTGATGCCGGTTCCGATCGAGTAGCTGTCTCGATCAGTGCGCTTCGTTGCCGCGCTGCTCGCGGAAGAAACCCAGCTTTTCCTGACAGACGCGGTCAGAGAAGCCGAACAGCACGGCATCCTCCGACGCCGTATGCTCCTGGAAGTGCCAGCTCGGCGCGACGAAGATGTCGTGCGCCTGCCAGTCGAAACGCTGGCCGCCGATGGTGCTCGTGCCGCTGCCCTCGACCACGGTGAAGACCGTGCTGTCGGTCGAACGGTAGGGCTGCGTCTTGAAGCCTTTCGGCACCAGCTGCATCCAGGTCGAGATCGTCGGCATCGCCCAACCGCCGGTCACCGGATTGATGAATTTCATCTTGAATCCGGCGTAGGGATCGGGCTTGCGGAAGCGGCGCAGTTTCTCGAGACCGTCGCGTGTGCGCGCATAGGGGTAGTTGAAGATCGGCGAAGTCTGGCCGCCGAATTCCTGATCGAGCGGCAGCATGTTGTAGCCGTATTCGATTTCGGCGGCACCTTCCGGCCGGGTCACCGGATGGCTCGCTTCGGGGTAGCCGTCGCGGAAGCTCGCATCCATCAGGTTGACGATCGGCACGTCGAGCCCGTCGAGCCATACCATCGGCCCGCTGCCCTCGTTGCCGTGATCGTGCCAGGTCATCGACGGCGTGATCACGAAATCGCCGGGCAGCATGTAAGTCTTCTCGCCGGCGACGGCGGTGTAAGCATCCTTGCCTTCGATGATAAAACGCAACGCCGATGCGACGTGGCGGTGGGCGGGCGCAACCTCGCCGGGCAGGATGATCTGCAGGCCGGCGAACAGGCTGTGGGTGATGCGCGACTGTCCCGGCAGCCCCGGATTCTCGAGCATCATGACGCGACGCTCGGCTTCGGCGGCGGTGATCAGCTTGCACGCCTCCATCAGGTACGGGCGCACGTCGCTGTATTTCCAGATCGTCGCCTTGACCGGCGATACCGGCTCGTCGGTGACGAGCGCGCCGAGCACGCGCCACAACGGCGCCAGGTTCTGGCCGCCGGCGCGCTGGTAGAAGCCCTCGCGGCCGCGTTCGTTCGCCGGATTGACCGTGTGCGCCATCGCACGCGTGCTGTCCATGTCCTGCGCCCTCTGCAATCGCTCTGCGCCGCGACGAAGGCCATATTGGACCGCTTCGCCGGGCTGTCAAGCAACCGTCGGGCGCGGCTAACCAATTGAATTCTGGACGATTGTTGTCGGTGACGCCGCCAACTTTATGGCGTTCGTGGGATGCCTGATCGGCCGCCGCGCGTTGACAGCCCCCAGGACTTGCCCAACACTGCCGGCAACAGGCCGCGCCCGCGGCCGATGAAAATGCGGCCGCGACGGTCGCTCTCCGGGAGGCACCATGGGCAAGACCACGCGGCGTTCAGTCCTGAAATACTCCGCGGCAAGCGCGGCGTTGGCGGCGGCCGGGCCGCTCGCTGGCGGCCGCGCCTGGGCCCAGGCCGCATCGTCGCCGATCCGCATCGGCGTGCTCTACGACCTCACCGGACCGTTCACCGGCGCCGGCTCGGTGCCAGGCTCGATCGGCACCCAGATCGCGATCGATTTGGTCAATGAGCGCGGCGGCGTCCTCGGCAAGCACAAGATCGACCCGGTGAAGGGCGACGCGCAGAGCAAGGTCGAGGTCGCGCTCAACGAGGCCGAACGCCTGATCAGCGAGCAGCATGTCGACACGATTCTCGGCATCTATGCCAGCCCCGAAGCCGTGCCCTTGGCCGAGAAAATGGAGCAGGCGAAAAAGATCCTGTGGATCACCATCGCCGTCGCTACCAAGGTGCTCAAGGGCAAGAACTTGACCTACACCTTCCGGCCCGGCGTCAGCGCCGATGCCTACGGCGCCGCCGCGATCGCCTTCTTGAACGAACATGCGCAGGCGCAACTCAAGATCGCTCCCAGCAAGCTCAAATGCGCCATCATCCACGAGGACGGGCCTTACGGGTCCGACACCGGCGCGGCCGATGAAGTGCATGCCAAGGAAACCGGCATCCCGATTGTCTTGAACGAGGCCTATTCGGCGACGACGTCCGACCTATCGTCGCTGGTCACCAAGCTCAAACGCGCCGACGCCGACGTCATTCTGCACACCGGATATAATCCCGACATCACGCTCTTCCTGCGCCAGGCGCGCGAGGCCGGCCTCAAGTTCAAGATGCTGATCGGCCACGGCGCCGGCTACGGCCAGCGCGACAAGCTCAAGCAGGCGTTCGGTTCGGACCTCGATTATTTCCTCAACGTCGATCCGGTCTCGGCGCAGAACCTCAAGCCGGGCGCGCTCAAGCCCGAGCTCGAGCAGTTGGTCGAGATCATGGTCGAACGCTACAAGAAGGCGACCGGCAACGAAGCCGTGCCGCCGCACGTCTCGATGGGCTTCAACCAGACCTGGATCTTCCTGCAAAACGTGCTGCCGGTGGCGATCACCAAATACGGCGGCACGAATCCGGACGCGATCCGCAAGGCGGCGCTCGACGTCGACATTCCGGAAGGCGGCACAATCCAGGGGTACGGCGTCAAGTTCGCGCCGCCGGGGAACGAGTTCGCCGGCCAGAACCTGCGGGTCGCGGCCTGCGTGACGCAGGCTTACGGGAACGTCGAAACCATCGTCTGGCCCGACAAGATCAAGACCGCCGACGACGTGATGCCGCTGCCGAAAACGAATCCCTACGCCGCCTGACACCGGCTTCCGTTCCAGTGCGTCCGCAGGCCGCGGTCGCGGCACGGTGTCCCAGCCACGGATGGCGATGTGCTCTCGGTCAAGGGCATCAGCAAAAGCTTCGACGGCTTCCTGGCGGTCAACCGGGTGTCGTTCGACGTCGCCGACGGCGAGATTCTCGGCCTGATCGGGCCGAACGGCTCGGGCAAGAGCACTACCTTCAACCTGATCGCCGGCACGCTGCGGCCAACCGCCGGCTCGATCGCGTTCGAAGACCGTGAGATCGCCGGCCTGCCGGCGCATCGCGTCTGCCGCATGGGCCTGGCGCGTACGTTCCAAATCCCCCGGCCGTTCCGCCATCTCGGCCTGCGCGAGAACGTCACCCTGGCCGCGTTCTACGGCGGTCGCGGCGTCGCTTCGCGCGCCGAGGCCGAAGCGCATGCCGTCGCCGCACTCGACCTGGTCGGCCTGCCGAACGATGCCGACGCGACCATCGCGGGTCTGGGCGCGGCGCAGCTCAAAAAGCTCGAGCTGGCGCGCGCGCTAGCAACGCGGCCAAAACTGCTGCTGGCGGACGAAAGCCTTGGCGGTCTCGATCACGCTGAAATGGAACGCGCTGCCGAAATGCTCGGCCGCATTCGCCGTGATCTCGGCATCACCATCGTCTGGGTCGAGCACATCATGGGCGTGCTGATGCGCGTGGTCGACCGTGTCATCGTCCTCGACCACGGCGAGCTGATCTTCGAAGGCTCGCCGCAGAACGCCGCCAAGGACGCGCGCGTTGCCGAAGTCTATCTCGGCCGGTCGCACTGATGACTGCGCTACTGACGCTCGACAGCGTCAACGCGGGCTATGGCTCGTTCGCGGCGCTGTTCGACATTTCACTTGACGTCGAGCACGGCGAGGCGGTCGGCGTGGTCGGGCCGAACGGCGCCGGCAAGACGACGCTGATGCGCGTCATCTCCGGCCTGCTGCCGCCGCAATCGGGCCGCATCCTGCTCGAAGGCGAATCGCTCGCCGGCGCGCCGGCCTATCGCGTAGTCGCTGCCGGCATCGCGCACGTGCCGGAGAATCGCCGGCTGTTTCCGCGCCTGACCGTCGAAGAGAATCTGCGCATGGGCGCCTATCTGCCGGCGGCGCGCCGGGCCTTCGGCGAACGGGTCGCCTGGGTCTATGAACTTTTTCCGCGGCTCAAGGAGCGACGCCGCCAGATGGCCGGCACGCTGTCGGGCGGCGAACAGCAGATGGTGGCGATTGGCCGCGCGCTCATGTCGAAGCCGAAGCTGCTGCTGATGGACGAGCCATCGGCCGGCCTGGCGCCGCTGGTCGTCGAGCAGGTGTTCGAGCTGGTCAAGCGTATCCGCGCCGAGGGCTTCACTGTCCTGATCGTCGAACAAAACGTGCGTCAGGTTCTGGCGGTCGTCGACCGCGCCTATCTGCTCGAAACCGGCCGCATCAAGCTCGCCGGTAGCGCCGCGGCGTTGCAGCAGAACCCTGTCATCCAGCGGTCCTATCTCGGGCTCTGAGGCGCGATGGACATCTATCTCCTCGAAGCAATCATCAATGGGCTGCTGCTCGGCGGCGTGCTGGCGTTGCTGTCGCTCGGCCTCAATTTGATTTTCGGCGTCATCGACGTGGTGTGGATCTGCTACGCCGAGGTGGTGATGGCCGCGATGTACGCGGTCTTCTGGCTCTATACCGCCTGGCATTGGCCGCTGCTGCTCGCCTGCGTCGCCGCTATCGCCTTCGCTACGCTGCTCGGCCTCCTGGTGCATGTCATTGTCATCGAACCGATCCTCGGCTCGGCGCCGATCAACCAGCTGCTCGCCACCGGCGGCCTGCTGTTCTTCCTGCAAAGCCTGGCGACCCTGCTGTTCGGCACCGATTTCCGCAATCTCGGCATTCGCCTGCCGGTGCTCGAGCTCGGCGGCATCTTCATCAGCTTTTCGCGGCTAATCGCCTTCGGCGTCGCGCTGATTGGCGCCGTCGGCCTCTACCTATTCCTCGCGCGGACCTATCTCGGCACCGCCATCCGCGCCATCGCCCAGGACCGCGAGGTGATGGGCCTGATGGGCGCCAATGAGCGGCGGATTTACATCCTCACCTCGGCGATCGGCGGCGGCCTTGCCGGCCTCGCCGCCTGCCTATTGGTGCTGCAATACGACGTGCATCCGTTCATCGGCCTCACCTTCGGACCGATCACTTTCATGGTCTGCGTGCTCGGCGGCCTCGGCAATATGATCGGCGGCTTCATCGCCGCTTTCGTCATCAGTCAGATCATTGCCGTCGGCGGTTATTATTTCCCGATCGAGGCCGCGGAGGTTCTCGCCTTCGTCTTCTTCATTGTCATGATCCTGATCCGGCCGCAGGGATTTCTCGGCAAATGAGCGGGGCGCGCGACCTGCGGCTCGGCCTGTACCTGCCGCTGGCGGTGATGGTGGTCGCGCCTTTCTTCCTGTCGGATTATTTTTTGCATCTGGCGGTGCAGATTGCGATCTGGAGCCTGGTCTACACCGCCTGGGCGCTGATGGGCCGTTTCCGCCTCACGTCGCTCGGCCACGGCGCTTTCCTTGGCGTCGGCGCCTATGTGCCTACGCTGTTGTGGAACAATTACGGCGTCACGCCGTGGCTCGGCATTCCAATCGCCATGGCGTTGTCGGTGGCCCTGGCGCTGGTCGTCGGCTATCCGTCGTCGCGCCAGAAGGTGGTCGGGCATTATTTCGCGCTGATCACCCTCGCGCTCGGCCAGGTGGTGCTGCTGGTGATCGTCGCCGCGCGCGACGTCACCGGCGGCTCGCTCGGCATGACGCCGCGCACCGTCGGCCACTCGTGGTACGCGCTGCAACTGCCGAACAAGGCGGAATTCTACGTCGTGGCGTTGGCCGCTTGGTTCGTCGGCCTGGTGGCCTGGCGCTTGGTCGAGCGCGGCATGATCCGCCTGGCCCTCGAAGCCGTTGCCGAGGACGAGGACGCCGCCGAAGCCGCGGGCGTCGACGTGCTGCGCGAGAAGCTCAAGATCACTGCCTTGTCGACCGGCCTCACCGCCCTCGGTGGTGCGCTCTATGCCCAATACCTGATGTACCTGAGTCCCGATGCGATGTCGGGTGTCGGCATCTCGCTCGAGATCGTCTTCGCCGCCATCGCCGGCGGCATGTACAACATGCTCGGGCCGACGGTGGGTGCTGCCTTCACGATCTTGCTGACCGAAGGGCTGCGCGTGCTCTTCGGAACGCACTTTGTCGGCGCTGCCAACACGATCTACGGCGCCCTGCTGATTATGTTTATCATCTTCATGCCGCGCGGCATCGTCGGCACCGCCGAGCGCTTGCTGACAAGTCCACGCAGACCGCCGGCGGCGCCCCAGGCCGCCGAATGAGCCGCTAGCGCGCGGCTTTCTGCGCCTCGGCCAGACGATAGAACAGCACGCTGCAATTGTCGGCCTGATCCCAGCCGGCGCGCGATGCCGCCTGGTACGAGGTGCGCACGCGTTCGAGCGCCGGCAGTTCGATGCCGAGATGCTGCGCCCAGTCGAGCATGATGTTCATGTCCTTGATTACGCCATCGATGGTGAAGCCGACTGGCGGCCGCTCGCCGGTCTCGAGCGCCTTGACCACCGCCGGTCCGCGCACCTTGAGGCCGTTGATGCCGCCCGAGCTTTCGCCAAAGATTTCCATCATCCTGGCCGGCGGAATCTTGAAGTCGCGCGTCAGCGCGATCGCTTCGCCGAGCGCTTCCCAATAGATGCACAGCGGCAGGTTGATCGCGAGCTTCATCGCCGCGCCGGCGCCGTTTGGCCCGAGATGGTCGACTTTGCGGCAAAGCAGTTCGAGAACCGGCTTGGCACGGGCGAAATCCGCCGCGTCGCCGCCGACCATGCCGATCAGCCTTCCTTCGCGTGCCGGTCCGACTGTGCCGCCGACCGGGCATTCGAGGAAGCCGGCCCCTTTGGCGCGGGCGTGGGCCGCGACGTCCTGCGGCACCGTCGGCGCCACGGTGCTCATGTCGACGAACAGCTTGCCCTTGATGTTGCCCGACAACAGCCCGTTCTGGCCGTCGTAAACCGCGCGCACCGCCGGCTCGTCGAGCAGGATCGACAGCACGATGTCGGATTCCGCCGCGACCGCAGCCGGCGTCGGCGCGGCGCGCGCGCCTTTGGTCACCAGCGGCTTGATCTTGTCGGGATTGCGGTTCCAGACGACGGGCTTCTGACCTTGATCGAGCAGGCGCGCGACCATGGCCGCACCCATCCGCCCGAGGCCGCAAAAT
>DASQGX010000007.1:0-2284 GCA_035632395.1 Allostellaceae bacterium | reverse complement strand
TTCGGCATCCGGGTGATGACGATCGCGCCCGGCATTTTCGAGACGCCGATGCTGCGAGCCTTACCCGAAGCGGCACAGCAGTCGCTCGGCGCGAGCGTGCCGTTTCCGAAGCGGCTTGGCACACCGGACGAATATGCCGCGCTAGTCCGGCACATCGTGGAGAATCCGATGCTCAATGGCGAAGTCATCCGGCTCGACGGCGCGTTGCGCATGGCGCCAACCTGATCGGCGGCACCGCACCGGCTTATTCCCGCCGCGGATGCAGCTCGTCAAATGCGCGTTTGAGATCGGTCCAGGTGTAGGGCTTGCCGAGCCAAATCGACATGCCTGTCGCCGCGGGTCGCTCCTCAGGCACCGGTCCGCCGCTGGTGAAGATCACTTTGAGTTCCGGCTGCCGCTGCCACGCTTCACGCGCCAATTGTTCGCCGTTCTTGCCGGGCAACCGCACATCGGTGAACAGCACATCGATGACGGTGCCGCTATCGAGCATCTGCAACGCGGCATTGGCATCGGCGGCTTCGAACACGCGATGGCCGAGATCCATGACGTTGCCGACGGTCGCTTCGCGGACCAGCTCATCATCTTCAACGACGAGGACGCACAGCTTGTCGGATTTCGGGTTTTGTTCCGCCGTTGGATGACCGGGTTTCTTGCTTGCCATTGCCGCTGTCAGTAAACCATAGAGCATTGTCGCCCTCAAATCGGCCGACAAATATGCCGACGCAGCAAAACGCTGCGTCGATTCGGCCCAATCAGGCGGCGGCGGTCGTGCCGCGGCGCAGCGCGCGATAGAGTGCGCGGCCGAGATCTTCCTGACGGTACGGCTTCTGCAGGAACTCGCCGGGCGTGCTGTTTTCGGTGTGAGTCGACGATGTGTAACCCGACACGAAAAGCACCCGAATTCCCGGGCGCAGTTGGACCGCCCGGCGCGCGAGCTCAAGGCCGTTCATGCCGCCCGGCATCGCGATGTCGGTGAACAGCAAGTCGATCGCGTCGCGGCCACCGAGGACATCGAGTGCCGCTTTGGCGTTTTCGGCTTCAAGAACGCGGTGTCCAAATTCAGCGAGTCGTGATGCCGTGATGTTGCGCACGTCGGGATCGTCTTCGACGACCAGAACCGTGCAGGCGGGTCGCGTCTTGCCGGTATCGAGGTGCTCGGCCGGCGGTGCCACGTGATCGCCAACGGCGGCAGCCCGCGGCAGGAATACCAGCATCGGGTGAGTGGCATCGGGTCCGCCAAGGACCAGCCGGCCGCCCGACGCCTCGACAACGCTGCGCACTGTCGCCAATGTTTCGGCGCTGCGTCCCTCCGGCGGCAGCGGACCGACGGGTCCAGAAGCGGCGCCGCTGACGGCGATGACGACGGCGTCGTGCTCGAGGTGGTTCTCGTCGCTGGGGTCGCGGCGCGCCACAACGTTGCTGGCCTCGATCACAAGGCGGCCGCCTTCAGGCATCGTCTGCCTTGCGTGAATCGCCAAGTTGATCAGGGCAAGCTCGAATTGATCCGGACTGATTTCGACCGGCCACAATCCGGGCGCGGCTTTGGTTTCGACCGCGATGTCGGCGCCGATGACAAAGCGCAATACCTGCGCCACTTTGGCAAGAATGCCGCCGGCTTCGACCGGTCGCACCGCACCGCGATCAGCGCGCGCAAATCCCATGAGCTGCGTCAGCAGGCTCGTGCCATTGAGTGCGGCGCTCAAGGCGATGTGGGCGCGATCGAAATCCTTGCTGGTGCCATCGAGCGAGCGCGTCATTAAATCGAGATTCCACATGATGACAGTCAATAGATTATTGAGCTCGTGAACGACCGTGCTGGTGATCCGGCCGACGGCTGCCATGCGCTGCGCCTGGCCGAGCTGACGCCGTATCGACGCGCGTTCGGTGACATCGAGCGCGATACCTTGCACGCGTGATGGACGGCCGCGCTGATCGCTCACCAGCACGGCTTGTTCGGCGAAAATCCGCTCGCTGCCATCGGCGGCCAGCCAACGGTAGTCAGTGGTGAAAGATCCCGTCGTTGTTATGGCGTCGGCTCGCGCGCGAATGCCCGGCAAATCGGCCGGATGAACACGGGACATCCACAAATCAGGATTTTCGATGAAGTCCGCTGGCTCGTAGCCGAGCGACCGCGCTAAACCTTCGCTGACGATGCGCGGCCCGGCGAGCCACGCATCCGCATCGGCCGTATAAAGCGCCACCGGGACGGCGGCGGCGATCAAGGTGAGCCACTCGGCGCTATCCGTCATTGTCCGCAGGCACCGCCCTCAGCATTCTTCACCCA
>DASQGX010000006.1:0-2614 GCA_035632395.1 Allostellaceae bacterium | reverse complement strand
CTGGTCGACGTTGATGAGCGAGGCACGCAAGGCCGAATTCGAGCTCGAACGCTAAATAAAACGCCAGGGAGGGAATTATGGTTCGCAAGACGATTTTCGCCGCGCTGGTCGCCTGCGCGGCGTTCGCCGGACCGGCCGCGCATGCGGCGGATGCGCCCAAGATCGTGATCGGCATTCCGGGCATTCCGCCGATCTTCAGCTCGGTCATCGCCTATGTCGCGCAGGACGAGGGCTTCTTCAAGAAATACGGCGCCAATGTCGAATTGCGGCCGTTCGACAACGGCACCGCCGCGGCGCGCGCGGTGGTTGCCGGCGACCTCGACGCGTCGTTCTCGGGCACCAACGTCGTCGTCTTCCAGATCGCCAATGCCGGCATTCCGCTCAAGGCGGTCTACGGCTTTCCGCATCCCGACATGGCGCTCGGATCGACCGATCCCAAGCGCACCACCTGCAAGGATCTGGCCGGCCAGCAGGTGAGCATCGACACGCCGGGCGGCGTTCGGTCGCTCGCGCTCAAGGCGATGCTCGGCGCCGGCTGCCACATGAGCCTCGACCAGGTGCAGCAGGTGGCGATGGGCTCGAACACCGCGTCGGCAATGGCCTCGGGCCAGCTGATCTTCGGCGTCGTCCACACCGATGACATTCCTGACATCGAGTTGCGCGGCCACAAGAAAGTCTACGTCATCAAATCGCTGTCGAAGACCAATCCGGACACGCATTATTTGGTGATGACGGTGCGGCAAGACCGCCTCGCCCAAAAGCGCGACGGTTTCGTGCGTGCGGTTGCCGGATTGATCGCGGCCGGCCACTTCATGGCCGATCCCAAGAACAACGCGAAGGTGACGAAGATCGCGGCGTCGGCCACCGGCCGCGATCCCGCGATCGCCAGCGCCGCGGTGAAGGGCTATCTCGCGATCGGCGTCTGGACGGTCAACGACGACGGCCTGAACAAGCAGCAGATCGACAACTATCTCCAGATTCTCGCCAAGTCCGGCAACATCAAGGAAGGCAAGACGCCGCCGACCTACGATCAACTCGTCGATCCGTCGATCTGGCGTGACGCCGAAGCGCTGGTGAAGAAAGGGAAGTAGCGGCGATGGCGCGGTGGCGGGCGGCGCTGGCGCGGCAGGCGCCCTTCCTCCTCAGCCTCGCGGCGGGTGCGGCGCTGTGGGAGATCGTCGGCCGCAACACCAACGCCGCCTTCATGGCGCCGCTGTCCGAAACGCTCGTCCGCATGGTGCAGCTCACCATGTCGGGCGAGCTGCCGCGTGAGGCCCTATCGTCGGCGACATTGTTCGCCACCGGTCTGGGCTTCGCCATCGTCGTCGGCACGCCGTTCGGCCTGCTGCTGGCGCGGGTCAAATGGCTGCGCGAGGCGCTCGATATCTACATCATGGTGCTCTACGCCACGCCGCTGGTGGCGTTGATTCCATTCATCCTGTCGATCTTCGGCTTCGGCTTCTGGCCGAAGGTGCTGGTGGTGTTTCTGTTCGCGGTGTTTCCGATCCTCTACAACACGATCGAAGGCGCGCGCAGCATCAAGCCCGAGCTCATCGAAGTCGCGCGCTCGTACCGCTCGCGCGAATGGGCGTTGTGGCGCGAGGTCATGGTGCCTTACACGCTGCCGTTCACGATGACCGGCATCCGCCAGGCGATCGGCCGTGCACTGGTCGGCATGGTCGCCGCGGAGTTTTTCTTGTCGGCGACCGGCCTCGGTCAGCTAATCATGACCTCGACGCAGAACTTCGACACCGCCGCCGTATTCTCCGCCGTCCTGTTGATCGTCGCGGCGGGAATGATCCTCATGCGCCTCGGCGTCGCGCTCGAGGCGCGCTTCGCCAAGTGGCGGGGCTGACGCCGTGGCGATCAGCAGCACCCTCGCCGCGCCGCGCCGCGCGTTGTTCGTCGGGCCGGCGGTGCCACGCATCGTCGCCGGCATCGTCATCCTGGCGGCCTGGGAGATCGTCGTCCGCCTGTTCGCGCCAAGCTATGTCGCAACGCCGACGGGCGTTGTGGCGGCGTTCCCGTCGGTGGTCGTCAGCGCACCATTCCTCGTGGCGCTCGGTCAGACGCTGGGCGCAGTCGCCGAAGGGCTGGCGATTGCGATCGTCTGCGGCACCGTCATCGGCCTGATGATGGGCCGCAGCGCGCTCGGCGAACGGCTACTGCGGCATTACATCAACGCCTGCTACGCGATGCCGATGCTGGTGGTGTTGCCCCTGTTCTCGTTGTGGTTCGGCTATACCGGCGCGGCGCGGCTCGCCACCATCGTGTTCGCCGCCATCTTCTCGATCATCGTCAGCGTCGCCGACGGCGCACGTTCTGTGCCCAAGGACTATCTCGAAGTCGCGCGCTCGTTCCGCGCTGGCCGGATGCGCATGCTGTTCGAGATCGTGCTGCCGGCGTCGATGCCCTATTTCCTCGCCGGCTTGCGCCTCGCCGGCGGCCGCGCGCTGATCGGCGCGGTGGTGGCGGAATTCTTCACCGCCATCGGCGGCCTCGGTTATTTCATCCTGTTCAATTCGCGCACCTTCCATCACGACGAGGCCTTCGTCGCGGTGCTGTTCCTGTCGGCGTTCGGCGTTGCCGTCGACGTCCTGATCAACTGGTCGAC
>DASQGX010000005.1:0-24970 GCA_035632395.1 Allostellaceae bacterium | reverse complement strand
CCGCCGGCGGGCGAATAATCCAACAGGCGCGTGGTGCCTTCCTGCCACAAGAGCGGCATGTCGGGCAGCGCGCGGCGATAGGGATGGTGGCGGTAGCGGTCGATCCCGGTCAGGAACAGGTCGGCGCGGCGGCGCAGCTCGCGCTCGAGTGCCGCAGGAAAATCAGCGGCGGCGCCGTCGAGGCCCTTGAGGCTTTGCGCGAGCGCGTTTGCCTCGATTGCCAGACTTGGACTCCAGGGCAGCGAGCCGGTCTTCCAGAGCGGCAAGGCGGCCTGCGAGGACAGCCAGGTCAGGCTGGCGTTGGCGAGATGCAGCGCCAGCGGACGCGGACCCTGCCGCGGCGGCGGCCGATTGGAAGGTGCGGGCGAATTCATTAGCGGCGCGTTGCGCTCCCTCCGGCGTGGCGGGCCATTGGCCGGGTTGCGGCCAGAGCGGCGACAGGCCGGCGAGCAACGCCGCCATGCCCTGGGAGAAGGCGGGATCGGCCGCCATCGCCGTCAACTGATCCTGCCACAGCTCGACATAGCGGCGGGCGAGCGCGGCGAGATCGGGCGGTTCCCCCATGGGGCGGGATTATACGCGATGTTTCGGTGGGCTTCGCAAGACGAAGCGGGCGGCGGCTGTTTCCGTGCCGTCATGGCCGGGCGAAGACCAGGCCATCCAGGTTTTCAAGACATGGATGCCCGGAACAAGTCCGGGCATGACGATAGGAAAAAGCCACCGCGGAGACACCGGGATCAGGGCGGTGGCTGATCGCGCTCCTGCTTCCTGACGCGAAGAAACGCCCACACTTCGAATGCCAAAACCGCGAGCCAACCCCAGTTCGCCCATGTGGAAACCGGCGGCCCGGCCATCGAAGTCGCGAGATACCAGAGCAGGGCATAGGCCCATGGAACGAGCGACAGGGCTTGAAGCAACTTGGTCCGCGGCACGGCAACCCCCGAAGGCGACCCGATTTTTCAGCTTAGCGATGCGCGGGACCCGGCGCCAGCCGCCGCGCGGTGACGCGTCCGCGGCGCCGTCATGGCCGGGCTTGACCATGGCGTTCACCACGGAGACACGGAGGAAGGGGAATTCTCCGTGTCCTTTGTGTCTGCGTGAAGGGCACCGTTGCCGAGCGAGCGAGTGCGACGGCGACATTCACCCCCTCCCTAACCCTCCGCCCTCGAGGGGGAGGGAATGGGAGGGGGCGATCCGCCGCACGGCGGCGCCAAAAAAAACGGATGCGAGGCGGAGCCGAGCGCCGGTCCCGCTTCGCGGGCGAGGGAAGAAAAAATGACGATGAAATTGACCGGGGAGAAAGCGCGGCGTCAGGCGCGGCGGGTCAACGACTGCAGATTCTGCCGTTCGATTTCGAGCAAGCGCACCAACTGCTGCCGGCGGACATCATCCGGCTCGCTTGCGATCTTTTTCGTATATTCATCGATATTCCGCTGGATGACCCAGCGGTCGCTGTTCCAAGTCGTCATCGGCAACTCCCGACCCGCCCGGTTCGATGCAGGCGACTGTAGGACGCGGAACGCGGTCAAATGATAGCGCGACGGGCTGTAACATACGAGGCAATCCTTGCGGTTGAGGGCATGCCGGCTCCGGCTGCAGCAGGGCCCAATTCCCAATTTGGAACGGTGGTTTGTTGCAGCGCGGCATGGCGGCCTGTATGCTCCGTCCATGGCAGCGGATACCGCCCACGCGGGAGGCCCCGCCGGCGCACACGGCGGCGGGGACAGCGCACCGGTCGTCATCAAGAAATACGCCAATCGGCGGCTCTACAACACGGCGACCAGCAGCTACGTCACGCTCGACGATCTTTCCAAGATGGTGAAGGACGGCGGCGAGTTCGTCGTCTACGACGCCAAGACCGGCGAGGACATCACGCGCCCGGTCCTGACCCAGATCATCGTCGAGGAAGAGCAGAAGGTCGGGCAGAATTTGCTGCCGACGAGTTTCCTGCGCCAGCTTATCGGGCTTTACGGCGACAGCATGCAGTGGCTGGTGCCGCGGTATCTCGAGCATGTGATGGCAGCGTTCGGCCGCAACCAGGAGCAGATGCGCAAATCGCTCCAGGACGCGTTCGGCGGCATGTTCCCGTTCGGCCAGATCGAAGAGATGGGCAAGCAGAACATGGCGCTGTTCGAGCAGACGATGAAGATGTTCACGCCGCCCTTCGCCGGCGGCACCGGCGCGGGCCAGGGCCAGGGCGCGGGCGAGAAGCCGCCCGAAAAGGACAAGGACGCGGCGATGGCCGACCTCAAGGAGCGCATCAACGCGCTCCAGCGCCAGATCGAGCAGATCAGCAAGCCGAAGGGCTGACGCCCCTCGCCTATCGGAAGAATTGCCGTCATGGCCGGGCTTGACCCGGCCATTCACGTTTTCAGGAAAGACGTGGATGCCCGGAACAAGTCCGGGCATGACGAAAAGGAAAATCTTTCACCACCGAGACACGGAGAACACGGAGGAAGAGAATTTCCTCTCCGTGGCCTTTGCGTCTTCGTGGTGAGAATTTTCCGCGGCGGAGCCGCGGTCCGATTTCAGGAGGCGATGCCGGCGGCGTGGGCGCGGCCGGAGCGCAGCCACGGCTTCTCAAGCGTCGGCGCGCCGAAGAAGTAACCCTGGAGGAATTCGACGCCTTCGTTGCGCAGGATGTCGGCTTCCGCGGCGTTCTCCACCCACTCGGCGACGACCGTCAGGTTGAGGCCCTTGGCCAGACCAACCAAGTGCCTCAGGAAGACCTGGTTCTCGGCGTTGGTCGCAAGGTTGCGAACGAACGAGCCGTCGATCTTGACGGTGTCGACGTCGAGCTGCTGCAGGTGGCGGAGCGAGGTGAAGCCGGCGCCGAAGTCGTCGAGCGCGACGCGGCAGCCAAGATCCCTGAGCGTATGCACGAAGCGCGCGCTTTCGGCGATGTCGTGCAGCGCGGCGGTTTCGGTGATCTCGACCACCAGGCGATTGGCGACGTTCGGCCGGTTCTTGAGGATCGAGGTGATGGCGCGCAGCCACGAGCGGTCGGTCGCGGTGAGGCCCGAGATGTTGAATCCCAACGTGACGCCCGGATGCTCGGCGACTTCCTGCACCGCCTTGTCGAGGACGTAGCGGTCGATCAGGCGGATGAAGCCGAGCTGCTCGATCGCGGCGACGAAATCGCCGGCGGGCACGATCTTGCCGTCCTCGGCGACCATGCGCAGCAGGCATTCGCTGAAATCGACCTCGCCGGTCTCGGCCGAAACCACCGGCTGGTAGGCGAAGACCAGGCGGTTCTCCTTGAGCGCGCGCTGCACGCGCTCGCCCAGCGCCAGGCCGTGACGGTGGCGGCGGCGCTGCTCCTCGCTCATGCGATAAGGCACGAAACAGTCGCGGCCGGCGCGCTTCGCCTCGGCGAGCGCGGTCTCGGCAAGCGCCATGGTGTCGTGCGAGGTCTTGGCCTGCTCTGGAAACGCGGCCGAGCCGATGGAGACGGTGGCGTAAACCGGGCCGGCGACGGTGTCGATCGGCACCTGGCTGACGGCGGAGAGAATCTTCTCGGCGGCGACGGCAACGTTCTGCTCGGCGCAATCGGCGAGGACGATGCCGAAGCGGTCGCCGCCGACGCGGCCGACGACGTCGCTGACGCGCAGGCAGCGGTCGAGCCGCTGGCCGACTTCGATGATGACGCTGTCGGCGGCCTTGTAGCCGTAGGCGTCGTTGATGGTGCCGAGCTTGTCGATGCCGACCGCGAGATAGGCGCCGGGACTGCCCGAGCGCAGGCTGCCGGCGATGATCTGGTCGAGCGCCTCGCGCAGGCGCTTCTTGTTGAAGTGGCCGGTGAGCTCGTCGTAGTGCGCCAGCTGCTCGAGGCGCTGCTCGACCGCCTTGCGCGAGGTGACGAGGCGGAGCACGCCGGTGACGCGCTTGAGCTTGCCGTTGAGCGCGGTCGCCGTGCCGCGGTCGTGCACCCAGGCGTAATCGCCGTTGTCGAGGCGGATGCGGTATTCGCAATCGAGTTCGCCGCCGCGCGCGACGTGCGCGGCGAGACGCTGATCGCGCAGCGGCAGATCGTCGGAATGGATGCGCTTGGTCAGCGCCTTGCCGGTCGGCACCATCGACAGCGTCAGGCCGTCGATCGCGCCGTGCCACGTGAAGCGGTCGCCGACGGCGTCCCATATGTAGGCGACGTCGCCCGCAGCAGCGAGTGCGGCGAGCACCGTGTCTTCGTCAGCCTTGCGCGGTTTTTCCGTCATACGTACTTCGGGTCTCGGGTCGCGGCGTGGCATACCGCGCGCTCCTATAGTCGGTCCGAATTCTGAAAGAACGATTTACGTCCGGAATTCGACACAACTTTTAACAATCCATGAAAGCCGCGGCTCACAAGCATAGCGTACCGCGCCAGCGGCGTCCGGTGTACAGATCGAACACCGTTGTGTCCGGTTTTTGTGACATACGAGGCCGCGAATCGCGGCGCCCGGCCTAGGCGGTCCGGCGTGCTTCGACCGGCGTGTGCGCGGCAAGGAACGGCAGCACGGCGTGGTTGAACTCGCGCGCCATGGTGTGCGGAAACGAGTGACCGCCTTGCGGCAGGAACTTGGCCTCGGCGCCGGGAATGGCGCGGGCGAGCTGCTCGGAGAAATAGGCCGGCGTGACGACGTCGTCCTGGGCGGCGATCACGAGCGTCGGCGTGCGGATGCGGCCGAGATCGGCCGTGCGGTCGAACGCCAGGATCGCGTCGATGCGGCTCATGACGATCTCGGGCGCCGAGAATGTCGCGAGGTGTTGAGCCTCGTATTGGCGGAGCTTCTCGTTGTTCTCGGCGATGTAGTACGACGGATAGAGGAAAAGCGAATTCGCCTGGACGTAACTGGCGGGGCCGAGCTTTTGCAGGATCTCCTTGCGGAGGGCGAACAGGCGACGGAAATAGGCGTCGGCCTTCGGCCAGCTTGCGCAAATGACCAAGCTGGCGACGCGCTGCGGATGTTCAATGCCGAGAATCTGCGCGATAGCGCCGCCGGTCGAATGGCCGACGATATGCGCCCGCGCGATGCCGAGCGCGTCGAGCAAGCCGATGACGTCCGCCGCGAGCCGATCGACCGTATAGGAGATGCGGCTGTGATCGCTCTGGCCGACGCCGCGGTGATCAAATGTCACCACGTCGAAGGATTTTTCAAAAACCGGAACCTGCTGACGCCAATAATCGGCGTGGCCGCTAAGGCCGGTGATGAACACCACCGGGTAGCCGCCGCCGGCGCGCTCGTAATACAGATGGCAGTCGCCGACTGAAACCCGCGGCATGGAACTGGAAATTCCTCCTGGCGGCCGCCGGCCGAAACAAGGCGCCGCTGAGGCGCTGGTAACATTCGGGGCAGCCACTGTCAAACCCGCGAGTCGCTGGCTGCTGCGCGGCACACGCATGGATCGCCGAAACGGCCAAGACACAGCATGATCACCACGCAACCGGTGCGTGCCACGTATCATCGCGGCATCACTTCTCCCCGACAAATTATCCACCGTGGCGCGCTTCGCGGCTCAACTATCGTTTGCCAAACATCGGCGGCATGCTATGAGAGATTGCCTGCCCGGACGGCGGCTGCATTCCATCAACACCGCCGTTCCTGTCCATTCTTCCCGCGCCGTCGTCATCCGGCGGCCGTTCCAGTCAATCGGTGAACACAGGGGACCAAGATGTCTTCTGCGACGGCGAATACCGCGCGCATGATCGCCAAGCTCCTGGCGGAGCGGCCGATAGCGCAACAGGAAATTCCGCAATTGATCGATGCCGTGCATCGCACGCTGGCCGGTCTCGACGGCACACGTCCGGCGCCGGCAGCCACGCCGCAAAACGGCCAGGCGGCGCCCGTCTTGGACAATCCCGCTCCCAAGCGCCACGGCCGCAAGCCGCGCGCCGCCGCCGAGCCGGTGACGGTCGCGCCGGTGGAGGCGAAATCGGCGCCCGCGCTGACGCCGACGCCGACGCCGACGCTGCTGCGCCGTGCCGAGGTCAAAGAGAAAGAGCCGGTCGAGGTTGCGCCGCTGGCGCCGCCGCCCAGCCGCGAGCGCCTGACCCGCGGCGTCGTCCGCTGGTTCGATCCGCAGACCCGCCGCGGCGCGCTGCGCCTGCAAGGCGTCAGCGGCGATCTGCCGTTCGAGCCGCCGCTACTCGAGCGCGGCAACATCACCCGCTTGTTCAAGGGCCAGGAAGTCGAGGCCGAGCTCGGCGGCACGGCCGACGCGCCGCAGCTTGTCGGGTTCCGCCTGCTTTCCGCCGGACCGGCGACGCACATCAATCCCGGCATGGTGCGCGCCCGCCAGCAGAAGCCGGTGATGGTCGAACTGAAGCGCGAGGCGCTGAAGCGCGCCGCCGCGCGCGACGCCGCCGAGGCGCTGCTGCCCGACCGGCGCGATTGAACACCGGCGGCGCGGCGGGACACGCATGCCGGAGATCGCCCTCATCGTCGGCGCCGGCAGCGGCCTGAGCGCCGCCCTCGCCCGGCTCTTTGCCAAGGAAGGCATGCGCGTCACCCTCGCGGCGCGCGATATCCGGAAGCTCGAACCATTGTGCGCCGAAACCGGCGCCCGCGCCTATGCGTGCGACGCGACCAAGCCGGATGACGTCGCGGCGCTGTTCGAACGGGTCGAGGCCGACCTCGGCGCGCCCGACCTCGTGGTCTACAACGCCGGGCGTGCGGTGCGCGGCAGTATCACCGAGGTCGACACCGCAGCCGTACACCAGTCGCTCATGAGCCTCGCTTATGGCGGCTTCCTGGTGGCGCAAGAGGCGGCGCGCGCGATGCTGAAAAAGGGCGGCGGCACGCTGCTCTTCACCGGCGCCTCAGCCAGCGTCAAGGGCTACCCGAGGTCGGCACCCTTCGCCATGGGAAAATTCGCGCTGCGCGGCCTCGCCCAGGCCCTCGCCCGCGAGCTGCAACCGCAGAATATCCATGTCGGCCACATCGTGATCGACGGCGCCATCGACCGCGACGGCCATCCGCGCGCCCCCGCACTTGGCGAGGACGGCATGCTCGATCCTGACGCCATTGCGCAGACCTACCTGCAACTGCACCGGCAGCCCCGCAGCGCGTGGAGCTGGGAGATCGAACTGCGGCCTTGGCGCGAGACGTTTTGAGCCACGTCCGGCGGGCGCTATGATGCCGCCATGCTGAAGCGCGAACAGAACGAGCTCCTGACGCGCACCGGTCCCGGCACCGCGATGGGTCTGATGTTCCGCAGCTATTGGCTGCCGGCGTTGCTCGAGGAGGAGCTGTCGGAAAACGATTGCCCGCCGGTGCGCATCCAGCTGCTCGGCGAGCGATTGCTGGCGCTGCGTGACAGCGGCGGGCGTCTCAGCCTGATTGACGAGTTCTGCGCACATCGCCGCGCATCGCTGTGGTTCGGGCGCAACGAGGCGGGCGGCATCCGCTGCGCCTATCATGGCTGGAAATACGACGTCACCGGGCAATGCGTCGAGGTGCCATCCGAGCCTGAGAGCGGGTTCTGCAAGCGCATCAAGTTGACCGCGTATCCGCTGATCGCGCGCGGCGGCATCCTGTGGACCTACATGGGACCTGCAGAGAAGCAACCGCCACTGCCCGAGTATGAGTTCGCGCTGGTAGCATCCGAACAGCGCTTCATTTCGAAACGTCTACAGGAATGCAATTGGTTGCAGGCGCTCGAAGGCGGCATTGATTCGAGTCACGTGTCGTTCCTGCACCGCGCCACGCTCAACACCGACCCGCTGTTCAAGGGAGCCAGGGCCAACCAATACAACCTCGACGATGCCGAGCCGCATTTCGAGGTCGTCACCGCGCCAGGCGGATTGTTCATCGGCGCGCGGCGCAAGGCGGAAAACGGCAATTGGTACTGGCGCATCACGCCGTGGGTCATGCCGTGCGTCACCATCGTGCCGCCGCGTTCCGATTACCCGGTGCACGGCCACTTCTGGATCCCGATCGACGACGAGAATTGCTGGGCGTGGAGCTTCGACTATCACCCGACGCGTGCGCTTGCCAAGGCCGAGGTCGCGGCGATGCGCGACGGCCACGGCGTCCACGTCAAATACTTGCCCGGCACCTACCGGCCGCGGGCCAATAAGGACAACGACTATTTGATGGATCGCGCGGCGCAGAAAGCCGGCCGCAGCTTCAGCGGCGTTGAAGGTATCGCCATGCAAGATGCCAGCCTGCAGGAGAGCATGGGACCGATCGTCGACCGCAGCCGCGAAAACCTTGTCTCGACAGACAACGGCATCATCATGGCCCGCAATCGCCTGCTCACGGCGGTCAAGGCGCTTACCGAACAGGGGACTGCACCGCCGGGCGTCGACCCGGCGCACCACCATGTGAGATCGGCGGCGGTGATCTTACCGGATGCGAAAGCGTTCTTGCCGGCGGCGGCCGAAGCGCTGTCAGCGCGCCTCGGGATGCCATACGCCTCTGTATAGCGGCGCTATGCGCTGACGCGCTCGCACTCGAGCATCACGGTTGACGTCAACACCCGACCCTGCGGCCCAGGCTCCGGCAAGGCCAAATTGAGATAGCGAACATGTCGGTCGTCGATCGTACCGATCAACTCGTTGTAGTTGGGCCCGTCGCGCCGGGTGCGAAGAATTCGTGCGTGCACCATCATCGCGTAATCGGTATCGGCACGCGCGAGAACATTCACCCCAACCAACAGCGACGTGTCAAAACCAAATCCGGTCGCAACATGGTGCGAGACAACTTCGTCGTGATTGACGCCGAAAAGATTGCTCGTTGTGAACGCGCCGAGTCTTGCCGCGGCGTGAATCAACTGTTGCGGCGTCTGGTGGTAGACGGACATCAATTCAACGAGCAATGGATCGGAAATTTGTTGAAGCGGTAACGCGTTCACTCTCCATGGGCGCCGCGTAACGCGCAAAATGAATGCGATGCGCGCAATTGCCGTCGCCGCCGCGTCGGCGCTCGTATGATTGGCCTCGATCCACTGCCGATCCATATGAACCAGGCGGCGAACGTGCCTGATACGGTCGGCACACTCATCAAGCCACTCCTGGATGCGTTCAGCCGCGAGCGGCGCGACGCGGCGACCATCG
Organism: Allostellaceae bacterium; assembly: GCA_035632395.1. Taxonomy (GTDB): domain Bacteria; phylum Pseudomonadota; class Alphaproteobacteria; order ATCC43930; family CGMCC-115725; genus REEB95. The sequence continues at coordinate 15,936 of DASQGX010000005.1, read as the reverse complement.
TGGCGGATGACCACAGTGCGATCGGCGCGCTCGGTAACCGCAATCCATCCCAGAACACGCATTGCATACGCGGCCAAATCACCTGAGCCCTGCGGCAAGCCCAAATTCGTACGGACGTAAGCCGAATGTCCTGAAGTCGCGACCGCCATCTCTCCGTCAGCGGTGATCCAGCTGTGACGATCGCCGCCGTCGGAGTCGGTGGTCTGGAGCTGTCGCATGAGTGCGCGAATCAACTCAAGCGCCTTCTCCTCGGTTCCAACCTGCGCGCTGTCGGTCGGCAGAAGATCCTGAAAGATATCGCGCAAGAAGGCGGTGTCGCCACGATCCACCAGATAGCGGGCAATACGAAAGAGATCGTCACCGGCGATCCGTGTCTCGCCTCGCCACCAACGTGTGACGGTGTTCTCCGCACGTCCGATCGCACCCGCGATCTGCTTGAGATGCAGGGGCGCATTCGGAAATAGGCGCCGCCGCAGCGCCTCCTGAAACCTCGACTGAAAGCCCCCCATCCGCGCTTCCAAAGTTGTCAAGCGGGACACCAGACCTGTCCCGAATATTACGCATTTTTATCGAACATGCATACTCTCGCATATCAATCAAGCCAACTGCGACCTGCCGCCGATGCCCCGCCCAAAAGCGCCGTTGGCCGTCCTGGCTTGCGACATTTTGCACGAACTGATCGCGATTTACCGGCCTCATCGGGCTGGAGTCCCTATCGAGCGTCGGTCCAACCGGCGGCAAAGGTGCGTCCCGCGCCGCCAGGCAACCGTCAAGCATCATGTCCTCGCTGACCGCCACCCCACTACTGATTGGCGATGCGCTGCTGCGCCGTCTTTACCAATACTGGGATCACGAACGCGGCAATCATTCGATGCCGACGCGAGATAGCGTCGATCCAATCAAGATGCGGTACATCCTCGGCCATTTGGCGTTGGTCGACGTCATTTCCGCCCCAAAAGGTTTCCGCATCCGCCTCCACGGGACCGAGCTGGTGTCGCGGCTGGGAGCCGATTTTACCGGCAAGACACTTGATGAGTTGCCACTCCCGGATTTGCGGAAACATGCGTTGAAGTGGTTCGCCGACGTCGTCGAACGCCGAGCACCGATTCACGAACAGATCGATGAAATCGTTGATGGCTTCGCCCGCCACTTCGACGTTCTTGTCCTGCCGTACTCGATGCACAAAACAGCCGTCGACTTGCTGCTCGTAGCCATACGGTGTCGGGCGCCAGATCCGGCAGGGCGTCTGTCGTCCGCTCACCGGTGAAAATTATGAAACGCACGATTTTCGCAGCGGCCACGAGCCGAAATTCGCGAACTGGATCGGCTCCATCCGATGTCCCAACCTTGGAGCGCGCACGAATGGTCGGCGCAGCATCCCGCGGCCGAAAGCCGAATGGGAGCACAACACAACACGGCTGATGAGGCTACAAAACCATGCATGACGGTGGCCACGTTCCTGCTAGCGATATGCGGCTCGTCCGCAATGAGTTTCGCGATTTCGTCGATGAATTCTTTCCTGACGAGAGATTCTCGTTCGATCGCATCCATACGGTTGGCGCGACGCTCATTCCGCCGCTCTTAAGGTCGCTTGAATCGCAAGGGCTTCGGCTTGTCGTAAGTCGCAATCTAGCCAGCGCCGATTGGCTTTATCGGGCGAGCGCTGGGCGCATGAAGCGACTGATTCAGACCAACGACTTGCGCTTTCACCCGAACGCCACGCCCAACGATACCGTCGTTATGGCGCTCTTCCACGATAACGAACCGCGGGGATGCATCGCGTCTCGCCTAATTTGGTGCGAGCAAAGCTTGGCGGAAGAAATGGAAAGCGGGCGATTCTGGGTGATGCATCCGCCAACGATGTGGCAAGACCCCGACAAATGCGTCGTTCGCGCCAATATCGCCAAGACGATCAAAGCATGTCACGTCGTCTGCACGGGATCGGTCTACTTGGCGCAGGGTGTGACGGGCGGCCATACGCTTGCGGCGATGTTACGGTTGCACCATCTATGGATTCTTTGCCACTGGCGTTGGTCGTGGCTCGTTGCCATCATCGAAGGGTCGCTTGTGCGCCGCCACGCCTTCGACATCTATGGTATGATGGGAATAGACCTCGGAATCTGGCGTACGCGTCCCGGCGAGGGAGACGAGTTGCACCGTTACGATCTACTCACGTGCCCGCGCGATGCCGCAATGGAATCGTGGCTTCGGATCGAAACCGGCGATCTCAACCGGCCAATGGGATTGCCACCTCGATCAGTCTTCCCGTGCACCGAGCAACGAACCCAAAGCAACGCGTGAACCCCTGTCGTCAACTACACCAAGCGACATTAGCGCTGCGAGTGCAACCAGGCTGATGGACAGACCGATCATAACGTAATACGCGGGTGCGATTGGATCACCGGTGCGCATAATCAGCCACGTGACGATGATGGGCGCGCAGCCTCCGAATAGCGCAACGCCCAAATTGTAAGCGGCAGCCATTGCGGTCGCACGGCTAAGCACAGGATAAAGTGCGGCAATGGTGGCTCCGGCCGGTCCCGCGTACGCTGCAAATAAAAGGCCGAAGCCGAATTCAAGAATTGCGAGCGTCGTGGCGTTCGGTGCGGCCCGCAACCACCAAAAGCCTGGATACACGACGACCAGAAAGACAGCGGCCGCGACAGTCATGACCGGCCACCGCCCAGTCCGATCCGAGACCCATCCCATTAGTGGGCAGCAAGTGGCGACGGTGACGCCTGCAACGATCGGTGCCAGAAACGATGCCGCGAACCCAAGATTGAGCATTCGGACGGCATAGGTCGGCATGAAGACAAACAAGACATAAAAGGCGGCAGTGCCGCCGACCACGAGCCCAAAACCAATCAAAATGTCATATTTGCACGTCGCCAATACGTTCATGACGGATGTGCCACCGTCATGACGCGCGCGCTCTTTTTCAAACTCCGGGGATTCCGAGAGCCTGTATCGGATATAAACGCCCACGGGTCCGACCGCCACGCCTAAAAGAAATGGCAGGCGCCACCCCCACGATTCTAACTGGTGAAGATTGAGAAAGCGCGTCACAAAGAGCCCAACGATCCCGGAAAGCAGGATCGCCGCGCCTTGCCCCGAAAATTGCAACGAGCCGTAGAATCCGCGTGATTTCGGCGGTGCACGTTCGACGAGGAACGCCGTCGCGCTGCCGAAAACGCCGCCGGCCGAGAGGCCCTGCAACAACCTAGCGACAAGAATGATCGCGGGCGCGGCCATTCCGACCATTTGATAAGTAGGAGCCGCGGCAATCATTGCACTCGCAACCGACATCAACCCGATGAGAAAGACCAACAATACCTTGCGGCCATACCGGTCAGCATAGTGACCGAGGATGATGCCACCCAATGGCCGGACAAGGTACGCGATAGCAAATAGCCCAAACGTTGCGAGCAACGGGGCCCAGCCGGTTTCAGGCGGGAAGAACAGCTTCGAAATGGTTACGGCGACATATCCGTAAACAGCGAAATCATACCATTCGAGCGCGTTGCCGATCGCGACTGCGATGATTTGCCGAGCAATCCGAGTATCTGCCATCATGCGGATCGGATTACCGGACGGCCATGGGTGCAGACCGGCACCCCGTCACGGCGCCTCCGCCCCAATCCTTTGTGCGGCAATGAATCCTGAGACAATTGCATCTCTGATCGGCTAAATATCGGCATCCGATCAGGGGCTCAACTGAAATAACGGCGATGACAAACGAATTCGGCCTGCCAGCAACCCGCGCGTGTGGTTCGCAGAGACACTCGCCGGATGGTCGAGCGAACGGGGCCTAACCGGTGACGTCCAGGGCAACGGCGGAATCGAATGAGTCAACGGGGATTGCTGAGATTCCCGACAAGGATTCGCCGCTACGCAACGACATTCGGCTGTTGGGACGCGTTCTGGGCGAGACACTGCGCGACCAAGAGGGTGAGGCAGTTTTTGAAATCGTCGAACGCGTTCGACGGTCCTCGATCCGTTTCCATCGCGACGCCGACGAGGCCGCACGCCAGGAGCTAGAGAGCACTTTGAACCGCCTCTCGCGCGATGAGACGACGCGAGTCATCCGCTCATTCACCTATTTTTCGCACCTCGCCAACCTCGCCGAAGACCAGCACCACATCAGGCGTACGCGGGCGCACGCGATGGTCGCATCAGCGCCGCGCGAAGGGACAGTCGCGCGCGCGATTGCGGAGGTCCGCGGTGCAGGGATTTCGCCAGCTGCATTGCACGGATTCTTCAGGCGGGCGCTGATCTGTCCCGTCCTCACCGCCCATCCGACCGAAGTACGGCGCCGCAGCACGCTCGACCGCGAGCGGGAAATCGCGACCCTGCTCGCCGAACGCGATCGCATGACATTCACACCCGATGAAATGGCGGCCAACGAGGAGGCTTTGCGGCGCGCCGTACTCACCTTGTGGCAGACGGCCCTGCTGCGCCGCAGCCGTCTCGCGGTGATCGACGAAGTCGCTAACGGCATCGCTTATTACGATTACACCTTCTTGCATGAGTTGCCCAGGCTTTACGCGGCGTTCGAGGATCAACTCGCCGACGCGATGCCGGGGCCGTTGCCGTCATTCCTCCGAATGGGTAGCTGGATTGGCGGTGATCGCGACGGCAATCCTTTTGTCACGGCCGAGGTCCTGCGCCAAGCAGTACGAATGCAGAGCGATCGGGCGTTGGGTTATTACTTGGACCAATTGCACGAGCTCGGCCGCGAATTTTCTCTGCACGAGTCGCTGGTGAGTACAACGCCCGAACTTCATAAGCTCGCCGCGCGGTCGCCCGATCACTCACCCCACCGCGCGAGCGAACCATATCGTCGCGCCATTACGGGGATCTATGCGCGCGTTGCCGCCACCGCCCAGGCGCTTAACGGTGCCGAGGCGTTGCGGACGCCGGTTGGCCAAGCTGCACCTTACGGCGCCGCCGGCGAGCTCGCCGCCGATCTCATGGTGATCCACGTTTCACTCGTGGCAAACGGCTCGGCAATGTTGGCGCGGGGCCGGCTTCGCGATCTGCGCCGCGCAGTCGACGTGTTCGGATTCCATCTCGCGGCGCTCGACCTGCGCCAAAACGCCGATGTGCACGAACGTGTCGTTGCCGAATTGCTCGAGGCCGCGACACCGGGCATCAATTATCGCGGTCTCGGCGAGGACGAACGGGTCGCGACGCTGGTTACCGAACTCGGGACAGCGCGGCCTCTGGTCTCGCCGTCAGTCACCTATTCCGAGGAAACTACCGCGGAACTGGGCATCCTACGTGCCGCCGCCGAAATGCAACTGCGCTACGGCAAAGGCGCAATTGCGAACTACGTCATTTCCAAAGCGAACGGCGTTTCTGACGTGCTCGAGGTTGCGCTCCTGTTGCGCGAAGTAGGCCTGTATCGTCCACGCGAGCACGAAATCGAGCTCGACATCGTTCCGCTATTCGAGACCATCGACGATCTCCGCCACTGCGGCGCGATCGTCGATCGTCTCCTGGCGCTGCCGATCTACCGCCGCCTCATTGACAGCCGCGGCGGCGTGCAGGAGGTGATGCTCGGATATTCCGACAGCAACAAGGACGGCGGCTATCTCACGTCAGGTTGGGAGCTGTGGAAGGCTGAGACCGCACTGGTTGAATCCTGCCGTCGTCACGACGTTCGGCTACGGCTGTTTCACGGTCGCGGCGGCACCGTCGGTCGCGGCGGCGGCCCGAGCTACCAGGCGATCCTGGCGCAACCCTCCGGCGCTGTAGACGGCGCCATCCGCATCACCGAACAAGGCGAGGTGATCGCCGCGAAATATTCCAATCCGGAGGTGGGCCGGCGCAATCTTGAAGCGCTGGCCGCCGCAACCATCGAAGCGAGCTTACTGTCGACCGACGCTGCCGCACCACCGGCGCCATTCATCGCGGCGATGGAGACGCTGTCGGCCGAGGCCTATCGTGCCTATCGGGGCTTGGTTTACGAAACGCCCGATTTCGAGCGCTATTTCTGGGAAGCGACGGTCATCGGTGAGATCGTCCATCTCAATCTCGGCAGCCGTCCGGCGTCACGACGACCGTCGCGACGCATCGCCGATTTACGCGCGATCCCTTGGGTGTTCAGTTGGGCGCAATGCCGCCTTATGCTGCCGGGCTGGTATGGATTCGGCTCGGCCGTACGCGCCTGGCTCGCCGAACATCCGGCAGACGGCATGGCCACCTTACGAGCAATGTACCGTGAATGGCCATTCTTCGCGGCGCTGCTGTCCAACATGGACATGGTCCTGGCCAAGAGCGACATCGCCATCGCCGAGCGCTATGCTGGTTTGGTCACCGATGCGGCGCTGCGCGAAACCATATTCACGCGGTTGCGCGGCGAGTGGCAGGCGACCGTCGCCGCACTGCTCGAAATCATGGAGCAGAAGTCGTTGCTCGAGAGCAATCCGTTGCTCAGCCGCTCGATCCGCAACCGCTTCCCGTACCTCGATCCGTTGAATCACGTTCAGATCGAGCTGCTGAAGCGGCATCGCGCAGGCGACACCGACGAAGACACAGTGCGAGACATCCACCGCACCATCAACGGCATCGCCACCGGCCTGCGCAACAGCGGCTGAATTCGGCCGAAACGCGATGGCGGCCGCTAAGCGCGGCGGATCAGCCGGATGATCGCAACGAGAACCACCGCGCCGATGGTCGCGCTGATAACCGCGCCGATCAGGCCCATGCCGATGAAGATGCCGAGCGCGCCAAAAATCCAGTTGCCGATGAACGCACCGACAATGCCAACGATGAGATCGCCGATCAGACCGAAACCCCGGCCGCGTACGATCTGGCCGGCGAGCCAGCCAGCGACCAAGCCGACGAGCAAAAGAACGAGAAGTCCGCTGCCGTGCATGATGCTGTGGTCTCCCCTTTGAATGCATTGGTGCCCCTGGCCGGACTCGAACCAGCACACCCTTGCGGGCAACAGATTTTGAGTCTGCCGCGTCTACCAATTCCGCCACAGGGGCAGCGGCGGCCACTATAGCGGCGGGTCACGCGCGGTCAATCCGGCTTCGCGCTTGCGGCAGCAACGCCGATGCGGCTAGATCGCCGCTTCCGTCGCGACGCCACTTGAGGCCCTATCCACGCCATGCTCGCCAAGATCGTTCCATCGCTGGCCGGCCTGATCGTCGCGACGATCTCCGGCCTCGGCTATGCCGGCGTCATCATTCTGATGGCGATCGAATCCGCCTGCATTCCCCTGCCGTCCGAAATCATCATGCCGTTTTCCGGCTACCTGGTTTTTACCGGCCATTTCGACCTCGTCCTGGTGGCCACGGCGGGTGCGCTCGGTTGCAACCTGGGTTCGACCATCGCCTACGCGATCGGCTATTACGGCGGCCGTCCGTTCATCGAACGTTGGGGCGGTTATGTGTTGATGGGCCGGCGCGAGCTCGATTGGGCGCACGATTTCTTCGCGCGATACGGCGGCATCACGGTTCTGATCGGACGGCTGCTGCCGGTCGTACGCACCTTCATCGCGCTGCCCGCAGGTATAGCCGGCATGTCGCAAATCAAATTCCAGATCTATACGTTCATTGGCTCGTGGCCTTGGTGCTTCGCACTCGCTTATGTCGGCTACAAATTGGGCGAACAATGGGATCGCGATCCGCGTTTGCGCGCCATCATGCAGCGTTTCGATGTCGTCATCGCCGGCATCATCGTGCTTGGCATCGGCTGGTATATCTGGTGGCATCTGAAGCATCGTCTGCGGCCCAACGACTAGGCCGTGTCCGGTAAGCCCATGGCAACAACACGCCGACCACTGATTATCATCCTCCTCGCCGCCGTCGTCGTGATCGGCACGGCATTGTTTTCGCAATATTGGGGTGGCTTGCAGCCCTGCGAACTTTGCCTGATGGAGCGCTGGCCCTATTACGCGGCAATCGTGATTGCGTTTCTGGCCCTGGTCTTTCCGGCTCCCGGCTGGTCGCGCGCAGCGTTACTGCTGGTTGCAGTTTTGTTTGTCGTCAGCGCCGGGCTCGGCTTCTATCATGCTGGCGTCGAGTACCATTGGTTCCGCGGCCCGACTGCGTGCACCAACAACGGCGGCGTGCCGCAGACCTTGGAGCAATTGAAACAGATGTTGGCGCGCACCCAGGTGGTGATGTGCGATCAAGTACAGTGGTCGCTCGGCGGCATCTCGCTTGCCGGCTGGAATTTTATCGCTTCATCGCTGATCGCCGTGTTCGCGTTCTTCGCCTGGAGGCGGCGCGCATGAGGCGACGTCAGCACAACAAAGCAACTGCGCGCAAGACCGGGCGATTGCCAGGCGATCGCGCCAGCGCCGACGCGATCGCGCGCATGATCCGCGTCGACCAGGCCGGCGAATACGGCGCTGCTCGCATTTACGATGGGCAGTTGGCGGTGCTTAAAGATTCGACCGCGGCTTCGGCGGTGCGGCGCATGGCAGCACAGGAAAGGCGCCACCTCGAACGCTTTGATACGCTAGTCGCTGAGCGGCGCGTGCGGCCGACTGCGCTGTCGCCACTCTGGCACATTGCCGGTTATGCGCTCGGCGCGGCGACCGCGATGTTGGGCGAACATGCGGCGATGGCCTGCACCGTCGCCGTTGAAGAAGTCATAGACGAACACTATCGCGGTCAACTCGAAGCCCTCGGCGATGCCGACGCCGGCCTCGCCGCACTCGTGACCGATTTCCGCGCCGACGAGCTTGAACATCGCGACACCGCACTCAAGCATGGAGCCACCGAGACACCCGGCTATCCTCTGCTGTCGGCGGCAATCAAGGCGGGCTCGCGGCTTGCCATCTGGCTATCGACGCGGATTTAACACAGGAGGCGCGGATGGTTGAGTACCGGCTTTTGACCTATCGCGACGGCAACAAGCCGGTAGCAGGTATCCTCGTCGGTGATCGGGTCTATCCGGCGGCGGCGCTTCTGCGCGGCACCGGCATCGACGCATCGTCAGTGAAGGCGATGCTCGGAACTTGGGCGAAGACCCATCGCGCGCTTGTCAAAGCTGCCGCCAAGGTCAAGCCGGCCAACGGCAAACCACTCAAGCGCGTCAAGCTCCTTGCGCCGGTGCTCTATCCCGATGGCCTGTTCTGCGCAGGCGCCAATTATTGGGACCATATGGAGGAAATGGCACGCGCGCAGGGTCGCACGGTCGACCGCTCGACACGCCCTGACGGGCCATGGTTCTTCCTCAAGACCTCGACGCATTCAATCATCGGCCCGGACGCGCCCGCGAAGCTACCGGCGCGATCGCATCAGGTCGACTGGGAGGCCGAACTCGGCGTCGTTATTGGCAAAACCGCGCATGATGTACCGGTCGAGCGCGCGCTCGACGCTGTCGCCGCTTATACCATCATCAACGATCTATCAGCGCGCGATTTGATGCTGCGCAAGGATCGGCCGCCAGTTATGGCCTATGATTGGGTAGGGCAAAAATGCTTCGACGATGCATCGCCGATGGGTCCCTGGGTCACGCCAGCGGCGTTCCTCAAAGATCCCAGCAATCTGTCGATCAAATTGTGGGTCAATGGCGTGCTCAAGCAAAATTCGAACACCAACCAACTGATACATAATGTTGCCGAACAGGTGTCGTGGCTCAGCTATCAGCTAACGTTGCGGCCAGGCGACGTGATCGCTACCGGCACGCCAGCTGGCGTCGGTATGCCGCGCGGTGAATTCCTCAAGAAAGGCGACGTCGTGAAGATCGAGATCGAACGCTGCGGCACGCTCACCAATCGAATGGCGTGAACCGGTCCGTGAGCTTGCTTGCTTAGAGCGCGCGCTGCTTCGCCGTCACGCCGGATGAAGCAATTACTTCGGGAATATCCGAAGGATTGAGCGGCGCCATAACGTGTGCGCCGGAAATGCCCGGCACTTCGGCCAACTGCTGCAACAACTCGATACAGATGCGTTTGCCCTCGGAGCGCGCATCCGGTGCCTTTTCGATACGATCGACGATGGCGTCCGGAATAATCGTGCCGAACAGCTTCTCCTTCATCCAGTGTGCCGAACGCACCGACGGGATCGGCGCGACGCCGATCAAGATCTTGAGCCGCGGCGCGAGACCGAGTTCGACCAGCCGTGCGGCATAGCGCCGGACCACCCCGATATCCATGCAGAACTGCGTCTGGATGAAATCGGCGCCGGACTCCGCCTTGCCCTTGAGGCCCTTCGCGTCCCAGCCGGGCGGTGGATCGGATGGTAAATCGGCAGCGCCGAGAAACAGGTCAAAGCCGCCTTTGATCTCGGTGCCAGGCAACAGCTTGTGCTCGCGTCGCATCTTCTGTGCCGTCGACAACAACGTCCGGCTGTCGAGATCGAAGACGGGCTTGGCCTCGGGCTGGTCGCCGGCCTTCGGATCGTCGCCGCCGAGGATGAGCACGTTGCGGATGCCAAGCGCGACGGCGCCCAGTAGATCACTCTGTAACGCGATACGATTGCGATCGCGGCAAGTCATCTGCAGGATCGGCTCGATCCCGTTCTGCACCAGGAAATGGGCCGCGGCCATACTGGCCAGATGCGATTTGGCACCGGCACCATCGGTGACATTGACCGCGGCCGCAACGCCTTTCAACGGCAAGGCCCGGGCAACGAAATCGGCTGGGTCGGCGGTCACCGGCGGCGTCACCTCGGCTGTGACGCAAAAACGGCCTTCGTCGAGACGGCGTTGCAGCGCGCTGGCAGCCGACGTAACCGAAGTGCGGGATTCGTTGAGGGGGACCATGCGCAACGCCGCCGAGTATAAACGGGCGGACGGATGCCTCCAGCGGAATCTTCGCCGCCGAACGTTACTCCGCGGCGACAACAGCCCGACGGTCTTCGCGGATCATATCGGCGGCCTTTTCGGCGATCATGATGGTCGGTGAATTGGTGTTGCCCGAAGTGATGGTCGGCATGATCGAAGCGTCGGCAACGCGCAAGCCGCCGATACCGCGCACGGCGAGCCGTGCATCCACCACTGCCGCCGCGTCCGCGCCCATCTTGCAGGTTCCGACAGGATGGAAAATCGTCGTGCCGATGTCGCCGGCGGCGTGCGCCAATTCGGCGTCCGTCTGCAGTTGCACGCCAGGGCGATATTCTTCCGGCGTGAAACGCGCCAACGCCTTGGCGGCGGCAATACGGCGGGTGAGGCGAATGGCATCGGCCGCGACGCGACGATCGGAATCGACCGCGAGATAATTCGGATGGATCGCCGGATGCGCTGCGAGATCAGCACTTTTGATCTGCACCGAACCGCGGCTGTCCGGCCGTAGATTGCACACGGATGCAGTGAACGCGGGAAATGGATGACAAGGATCGCCGAACTTGTCGAGGCTCAGCGGCTGCACGTGGTATTCGAGGTTTGGCGTCTCGCGCGACGGATCGCTCTTTGCGAAGCAGCCAAGCTGCGACGGCGCCATGGTCAACGGCCCGCGCTTGAATAGAAAATATTCGAGCCCCATCCCGATGCGACCAAACAAGCTGTTGGCCCGTTCGTTCAGGGTACGCGTATTGGCGACCTTGAAGACGGTGCGAATCTGCAAATGATCCTGGAGATTCTCGCCGACGCCGCCGAGCTCATGTATGACGGCGATGCCGTGCTGCCGCAGCAATGCACCGGGTCCGATGCCCGAAAGCTGCAACAACTGCGGCGAACCAATCGCGCCCGACGCCAGAATGACCTCGCCGCGCGCTGCCGCATAGCGCGGCGTGCCATCTCTGATGAACTCGACGCCTAGCGCGCGCCGTCCCGCGAACCGGACACGACTGGCCTGTGCGCCAGTGATAACTGCCAGATTGGGCCGGTTCATCGCTGGCCGCAAAAACGCGCGCGCCGTATTCCAGCGCACGCCGCGCCGCTGATTGACGCGGAAGTAACCGCAGCCTTCGTTATTGCCGCGATTGAAGTCGTCAACTTTGGGAATGCCGATCTCGGCCGCGGCTTCGCGGAAGGCGTCGAGAATTTCCCAGGTGAGGCGCATCTCCTCGACACGCCATTCACCGCCCTGGCCATGGAATTCATCGGCGCCGGCAACATTGTCTTCCGAGCGTTTGAAATAGGGCAGCACGTCATCCCACGACCAGCCGGGATTGCCGAGCTGCCGCCAGCCATCGTAGTCGCGCGCCTGGCCGCGCATGTAGATCATGCCGTTGATCGACGAACAGCCGCCAAGGACGCGGCCGCGCGGATAATTGAGCGTACGGCCGTTCAAACCGGCTTCGGGTTCTGTCTTGAAGCACCAGTCGGTGCGCGGATTGTTCTGCGTATAGAGGTAACCGATCGGAATCCGGATCCAGATGTAATTGTCATTGCCGCCAGCTTCCAGCAGCAGAACCGAGATGTTCGGATCGGCCGAGAGGCGATTGGCCAACACGCACCCGGCGCTGCCGGCGCCGACAACAATGTAATCAAAGTTACCGAACGTCTCACTCACGCTGCACCCACTCAATCATTTTGCCACACCACTCACGCAGCCGCGACCGTGCGCCGAAATCGCCGTGGCATACCTCGGAAAGAGCCGTTTGAAGCCGTGTTTTACCATTGCAAAAAATCCGCACAATCGCGGCTTGAAAATCCGCGACCGATCCCCTAGCTTCCTGCCCATCGCTTCGCTGGGTTCCGGCCTGCGCTCGATCGCTCCACTGTGAGCCCGACCCTGCAATCCGTGCCTTTCGACAGCCGATCAGGTGCGCAATCGTGCGCACTGGCAACAGCCATGGAGACATGAATGGCAATTGGCACGGTCAAGTGGTTCAACGCTCAAAAGGGATACGGCTTCATCGCGCCGGAGACCGGTGGTAAGGACGTGTTCGTCCATATCTCCGCCGTCGAGCGCGCCGGCATCGGTTCCCTGAACGAAGGTCAGAAGGTCAGCTTCGACCTCGAGCAGAGCCAGCAGGGCCGCACGTCGGCCACGAACCTGAAGCTCGTCTAAGCAGGAGCGGGGATTTTTGACCGGACGCCGCGGCGGTAACGCCGCGGCGTTTGCTTTTTGCGTTATGCGAATTAAAGACCGAGAATCCGCTCGGCATTACGGTGAAAGATTTTTTCCATCACGTCGTCGGCGTAGCCGAGTTCGTTCCATTCCTGGAACAATCGCGGATAAGGAATACTCGGATAGTCGCTGCCGAACATGATTTTGTCCTGCAGCCGCGCGCGGATATCGGCCTTGAGCTGAACGGGAAAATATTTCGGCGCCCAGCCCGACAACTCCCAGAACACGTTGCCTTTGTGGAGCGCCACCGCGGTCATCTCGTCGACCCACGGCCAGCCTGGGTGGGCGGCAACAATCGTGAGCTCGGGAAAATCGGCGGCGAGTTCGTCGATGCATGAAGGATGGGCGTGACGCAGCTTGGCGCCGAGGCCGCCAGGCATGCCGGCACCCATACCAGTCGTGCCGACGTCGATCATCACCGGCACCTTGAGCGCGTTGATCGCCTCCCAAAGGGGATAGAATCGCCGTTCGTTGACGGCGAAGTGACCCATGATCGGGTGAAAGTGGAAGCCCAGCATTTTGAGATCGCGGATAGCGTGCTGCGCCTCTGTGATGGCGGCATCGCCTTTGAGCGGATCGACCGCCGCCCAGGCCTGGATGATGCGATCCTTGTGCCGTTGCTGCATGCCGCACACATAATCGTTTGAACACGGCGGCGTCTTAGCGGTGGTTTCAAGATCGAGCGCAACCAGCACGGCATCGACGCCAGCAGCAGCGAACTCCCCGACGACTTCGTCTTCCTGCTTCCAGGTCCACTGCCGCTTCCAATATTTTGCCAGCGCGTCGACATACGGGCCCTGGCATTTGATCCAGGGCTCGGTATTCGGGTAACAGTGCAGGTCGATGATGCGCATGAAGCCTCAGCGTGCCGTCGCCATCGGTTTCGACACCATTTCCGTCAGTGCTTTCTTCGACACTTTGCCGAAAGTCGATAGCGGAAACTCGTTCATCAGCTGAAGCCGCTCCGGCAGTTTGAACTTTGCGATTTCCTTTGTGGCGAGGAACTGCGCCAACTCATCGAGCGTCAGGCTTTTGCCGTTCTGTGCAATGATACAGGCGCACATGCGTTCGCCGAGATCGGGGTCCGGCACCGGAATGCAGGCGACGTTTTGCACGGCTGGATGTTGCAGGATCAAATTTTCAATCTCTTCGGCGCTGATCTTCTCGCCGCCGCGATTGATCAGGTCCTTCTTCCGGCCTTCGACCATATAATTGCCCGACGGATGCTGACGCATAAGATCACCTGAACGATAGAACCCATCTGACGTGAAGGCCTTCTTATTGTGGTCGGGTGCGCCGTAATAGCCGCGCAACGTATAGGGTCCGCGCGCGCAGAGTTCGCCGACCTCGCCGAACGGCACTTCTTTGTCGTCGTCGTCCAACAGCCGTACCTCATCGTCAGGTGAGATCGGTCGGCCGACAGTCTCTAGCCGAACGTCCTCCGGATCGCCGCGGCGGACGAAAAACAGCATACCTTCCGACATGCCGAAATTCTCCTGCACGAAGGCCGTCGGAATCAGTTCACGCGTCTTGAGTCGCACCTCGGGTTGCAGCCGCTGTCCGCCGCTTTGAATGTAGCGCACTGACGAAGTGTCGTAGCGTCGCACCTCTCGGCTGTTGATAAGGCGAATCAAAAGCGCCGGCACCACCTTGATGTGCGTGACGCGGTGCTTTTCCACAAGCGGGAACATGTCCTCGGGCCGCGTCGTCGGACACAGCACGACAGTGCCGCCATTGAGAAGGAAGCCCTGAATGCCAGGACAGGCGAGCGGCAGATTATGCGCGATTGGTAATGCCAGCAGCAGCACGGAATCGGCGCCGACTTCACACACCAGCGCCGCCATCCTAGAATTGTACGCATAGTCGTTGTGCGTACGTGGAATCAGCTTGGGAATACCGGTCGTGCCGCCAGATAACTGGAAGATGCACGGATCGGTCGGATCGAGCCTGATTTCCGCCAAGCGGCTCTTCGGCAGCGTCGCTGGCTTGTCGATAAGCTCGGTGAGCGACGACTCGCCCGCTCCCGCGCGGCCGAGCACCAGGCGCAACTTGAGGCAGGAATTTTCGTCTGCAATCCGCTTGATCACCGGACCAAAGGCAAACTCACCCGACCGTTCGGGATAGATGCAGGCTGTCGCCTGTGCGATTTTGACGAACTGGCTGATCTCGCTGTGGCGATGCGACACCAGCGCAGCGATGGGAATACCGCCGATCTTCTGCAACGCAAAATAGAGCACAACGAATTCCGCGACATTGGGCAGCGTCGGCACGACCCGGTCGCCTGGCTTAAGACCGACATCAAGCAAGTTGAGCGCGAGATTGTCGGTGAGACGGTCGATATCGCTGTAGGTATAGCGCCGCGTGCCATCGATCAGCGCGACGCGGTCGGCGAATTTATGCCACGCTTCAGCGAATTCATCACGCAGAGAGCGATCGCGCCAATATCCTTTGGCGCGATAGCGCGCAGCGGCCTCCGGCGGAAACGGGACGACGCCGGGCAGCATCAGGTGGAGCTCGAAAATCCGCCGTCGACGACGACAATCTCGCCGGTAACGAAGCGATTGCCTTCGATCAACGAGAGCATAGTATCGGCGACGTCTTCCGCTGTCACGACGCGCTTCAGCGGCGTGAGCTTGGCCCGCCGGCCCATCAGCTCGTCGTATTTGTCCTTGAGCATGCGCTTCATCCAATCGCCTTCCATCCAGCCCGGCGCTACCGCATTGACGCGGATTTCAGGGCCGAGATTGAAAGCGAGCGTCTTGGTCAGATTCACCACCGCTGCCTTACTCGCCGCATAGGGCAAGGGCTGCGGACCGGGACGCAGGCCGACGATGCTGGCAGTGTTGACGATCGCCGGATGCGGCGCCTTGCGCAGTAGCGGCAGCGCCGCGCGAGTCACCAAAAATACGCCGCGGACGTTGACGGCGAAGACTCGATCCCATTCCTCGACGGTCATC
>DASQGX010000004.1:0-4660 GCA_035632395.1 Allostellaceae bacterium | reverse complement strand
TGCTCGCCCAGGGGCTCAACCTCGTTTTCGGCGTCATGGGCATCGTCAACCTTGCCCATGGCTCGATCATCACGGTCGCGGGCCTGTTTACTTATTGGTTCGTGACGCACACCGACCAAAGCCCGCTTTGGCTGATCCCGTGCGTGTTTGTCGCGATGCTCGCGGCCGGTGCCGTGCTCCAGCGTCTGCTGCTCGAGCCGCTCGCCAAGCTCGGCAACCGGCGCGAGCTGCTTAGCCTTATGGTCACGTTCGGCCTGTCCTACGTGATCGTCGAGACCGCGCTCAACTTTTTCGGATCTCAATACGTCTCGCTGCCGAACCTGCAGGAGACATGGTCGATTGGCGGCCTGGCGATCAACGAGGCGCTGGTCGCGGCCGGTGTACTCGGCGGATTGATCTCGGGCTGCCTGCACGTCTGGCTGCACTACACGCCCTCGGGGAAGGCGCTCCTCGCGACATCGCAGAATGCGACCGGCGCGGTAACCTGTGGCATCGACGTGCGCCGCATGCGCGGCATCTCGTTTGCGATCGGCTCGGCGCTGGCCGGCATCGCGGGCGTGTTGTTGATCCTGATCCTGCCACTCTCGGCGCCCACCGCGGACACGCTCACCATCCTGTCCTTCGTCATCGTCGCACTCGGCGGCCTCGGCGACTACAAAGGCGCCGTTTATGCAGGATTGCTTCTCGGCTTGGTGCAATCCGGCGTCGGTTATTACCTCGGCGGCGATGTCGAAGTCATCGTGCCTTACCTGCTGCTGATCGCGTTCATGGTGCTGCGCCCGCAGGGCCTCGGCCAGGCGGCCCGGTAAGCGTGCGGGAGACACTGTGAATCTCGACACGCGACAGGTGAGCCAGTGGATCGGGCGGCGGCTGGCCGCGCCTGCATCCACCAAGGTAACCGGACCGCGGCCGCTGGCGACTGCAATCCTGGTGGCGGTGATTGTTTGCGCCGGCGTGGTGCCGCTGGTGACCAGCGCCTACATCCTGCAGCTTGCCACCGACATTCTGACGTTCGCCGCACTCGCTTATTCATGGAACGTCATCAGCGGCTGTACCGGCTATCTGTCCTTCGGACAGGTCTCATTCTTCGGCATCGGCGCCTACGCGACCTCAGCGCTGGTACTACGCACCGGGATACCGTGGTACATCGCGGCGGTCATCGGCAGCGCCATCGGCGGCGTCAGCGCGGCGATATCCGGCACCATCATGCTGCGGCTGCGCGGCATCATGTTCGCGCTCGGCATGCTCGGCCTCGCCCGCATTCTCATGGTGGTGTCGTCGAACTGGGACTATATCGGCGGCGCGGCTGGATTGACCCTGCCGGCCCAACTCACGCCGGTCGCGGTCTATCTGGCGATGTGGGTGACGGTACTGGTCGCGTTTGCACTCAATTATTTCGTGCTGCACTCGCAATGGGGCTTGTCAGTCACCGGCGTGCGTGACGACGAGGTCGCCGCAGCGGCCGTCGGCGTGCCGACATCGTGGGTCAAGATTATCGCCTTCATCATGAGCGCGCTCGCGCCGGCCGCGGTCGGCGGCCTGGTGGCATGGAACCGGAGCTTTCTCGATCCGCCGAGCGCCTTCGATCCGACGCTCGACTTGCAGGTGATCGTTTTCGCCCTGTTCGGCGGGATTGGCACCCTCTGGGGCCCGGCGCTCGGCACGGTGATCTTGGTGATCGTCGGCGAGCAGTTCTGGGCCTATTTGCCCGACCTGCAGCTGGCGTTGTATGGCGTCCTGGTCATCGCCGTCGTGCTTGCCTTTCCAGGTGGCATTGTCGGCGTCGCCAACAAATTCGGCTGGCTACGGCGCCGGCCAGTCGCGGCACCGGCGACGTTTCCCATCGT
The DNA here is from genome assembly GCA_035632395.1 of Allostellaceae bacterium. GTDB lineage: Bacteria > Pseudomonadota > Alphaproteobacteria > ATCC43930 > CGMCC-115725 > REEB95. The sequence goes on along the minus strand of DASQGX010000004.1, from coordinate 2,813 downwards.
CACTCGGCCGGCGCAGCCTGCGGCGGCCGGCAACGACGCTGTCATCGAGGTGCGCGATCTGACGGTGCGGTTCGGCGGCTTGGTCGCGCTCAACAGCGTTTCGCTCACGGTGAAGCGGGGCGAAATGGTAAGCATTATCGGCGCCAACGGCGCCGGCAAGACGACCCTGTTCAATGCCATAACCGGCTTCGTCAAGCCCAGCGACGGCGGCGTCTACTATCAGGGCAAATTGGTCTCCGCGATCCCGTCGCATCAGCGAGCGCGGCAGGGCATCGCGCGCACGTTCCAGATTCCGCGGCTCATGGAATCGATGACGGTGTGGGAAAACACCCTGCTCGCCGCGCGCAACGGCAAGCGCGCCGCGGCGGCCGTCGATCAGGCAGCCTGGGCGCTGCACACCGTGAAGCTCGACAATCTATGGCTTGAGCTGCCGAACAAGCTGAGCCCGGGCCAGCAACGACGGCTGGAAATGGCGCGCGCCCTTGCCCTCGATCCGACGGTGATCCTGCTCGACGAGGTAATGGCCGGCATGACACGCGACGAACAGGGCGAAATCCGCGCCGTGCTGCGTCATTTCCGTGATCTGGGCGTGGCCGCGGTCGCCGGTGTCGAGCACATCATCTCGGCGATCGCCGACATTTCCGACCGCATGATCGTCCTCGATCGCGGCAAGAAGATCGCCGAGGGAACACCGGACGCCGTGCTGCGCGACCCGCTCGTTATCGAATCGTATCTTGGCAAGGTGTCGTGAGCGCGCCCGCTTCATCCTCCGCGGAGACCGACGCGCTCCGGGTTGAAAACCTGGTCGCGGGCTTCGGCGATCTGACCATCCTGCACGACGTCTCGCTGGCGGTGCCGGCCGGCAAGGTGACCGTTCTGCTGGGCGCCAACGGCGCCGGCAAGACGACGCTATTCCGTGCCATCACCGGCCTGGTGACACCGCGTGCCGGCAGCGTCACGCTATTCGGCAAGGAGATCGCCGGCCAGGCGCCGCACCTTATCGCCCGCGCCGGCATCGGCCACGTGCCCAGCGGCCGTGAGTTGTTTCCACGTATGCCGGTCAGTGCACATCTCGATCTCGGCGGGCGCCTGTGTCCGTCCGACCAGCGTGCGGCCCTGCGCCAGCGCGTCCTGAGCCTGTTCCCCGAAATCGCCGAACGGCTCAATCAGGCCGCTGGCACGCTGTCGGGCGGCGAGCAGCAGATGGTGGCGATCGCGCGCGCACTGATGACCAATCCGCGACTATTGCTGCTCGACGAGCCGTCGGCCGGCTTGGCCCCGAAAGTCGTGCTGTCGGTCTTCCAGACACTGGCCAAGCTGCAGGATCAGGGCATGAGCGTGTTACTGGCCGAGCAAAGCCTGACCTTCGGTCTCTCGGTCGCCAGCCGCGCCTACATCATCCGCGAAGGTCGCATCGTGCTTTCGGGCACGCCCGCCGAGCTCACGGGCGAGCGCAGCATCGTCCAGGCCTATCTCGGCGCCTAGAACTGGTAACGGCGCAGGCCGCCGTCGACCGGAATCACCGTGCCGGTCATGTAACGCGCCAACGGCGACGCGAGAAAGACCGCGAGCACCGCAAGGTCCTCCGGTTGGCCGTATTCGCCGACCGGAATTTCGCGCTCGGCAAACTTGCGCCGCTCATCCTCGGGATAGAGGCGAAGAATCTGCTCGGTGATGATGCGGCCGGGAGCGATTGAATTGACGGTGATGCCGTGCTTGCCAACCTCGCGCGACAGGCCCTTGGCCCAGGCATGTACGGCCGCCTTAGCGGCGAACGAGGCATTGATCCGTTCAGGCTCCGACTTGCCGGTGATGTTGATGATGCGGCCCCATTTCTGCGCGATCATTCCCGGCAGGATCGCATGCGTCAGCTGACGCAGCCGGGTGAAATTGAGCGTCAGCGCTTCGTCCCAGCTCTGGTCGGACGCGTCCACCGGTAGCGGCCGGCTGCCGCCGGCGCAATTGATCAGGATCTCAATCTTGCCCAGGGCCCGCGCCGCCTCGTCGTGAATGCGCTGCGGCGCGTCCGGCTGCATGACGTCGGCGACGACGACCGCCGGGCAGACGCCGCCGCTCTTCTCGATGCCGGTCGCGACCTGCTCAAGCAAATCCTTGCGGCGTGCCACGATCGCCAGCCGCGTGCCTTCCGCCGCGAGTCCGGCGGCGATGGCACGACCAATGCCCATGCTGGCGCCGGTGACCAGCGCGGTACGGCCTTTCAGCTGCAGATCCAAAGTGCCCCCTACTCGATGGCTCGTTCGCCGCTGCGTACAGGCGCAGTCTCAGCGGCATAGTGCACGAGCGCGCCGAGCCGATAAACGCCGTGCACGAACTTGCCGTAGGGCAGGACAAGGAACAAGGCGAGGACAAAACCCAGATGCACCGCCAGCAGGATTCCCATCGCCGCGCTGTCGCGCAGTCCCAACAGCAGCAACCCGGTTGCCGCCACCAGCGCTAACAGCACCAGAAATGCGATATCGGCGCCGAGCATTTCTCGCGCGCCCGGCGCCGGATCGCGGGCAATCTTGAGAATCAACAAGCCAATGGTACCAATCAGCAAGCCGACGCCGCCAAGTGTGCCGAGCGCGACTGGAATGCTGAACAGCGGATAGGGTGCGATCCAGCCCAGAATGTGGTGATAGACCGTCGCGACGCAGGTTGCGGCGAAACACAGGACGAAACCATAGAACATGGCGTGATGGAGCCAGCGCCGCACACCCGAAAATGACTCGTCGCGGTCATTGCAGCCGTAACCGCCGCCGGAGAGGTTGCGCAAGGCCGCGGCATCGCCCAATGCACGCCACCATGCCCGC
>DASQGX010000003.1:0-1574 GCA_035632395.1 Allostellaceae bacterium | reverse complement strand
GTTCGGCGGCCGCGCGAACAAGGCGTCGTCGGTCGGATTGGCGCCGGGCCAGCCGCCTTCGATGTAATCGATGCCGAGCTGATCGAGCTCGCGCGCGATGGCAAGCTTATCGGGCACGCCGAAATCGACGCCCTGCGTCTGCGCGCCGTCACGCAGCGTCGTGTCGTAGAGAAAGATGCGTTCGCCCGCCATGGGGGCGCATCCTAGTGATCGAAGTCCGGAAAGTCGAGCCGCAGGAATGGGTTAAGGAGCTATTCTCAGCCGTTCAAAAGGCCGCAGCGGCGGCGATTGGCCATAGGCAAGTCGCTAGTGCGATCACGTGTACGGCCATCGATCGCGCACCGGCACAGCGGCTCGCCGCCGGTTGATTTCACGCGACCTTTCGGCCGATAGTTCGCAGCGTTCGGGCACAGGGGGAACCATGAAGCGCATCGTGATTTCGGCATTCGCGCTGGCGATGCTGACGGCGTGGCCGGCTCTGGCGTTGGTGACCTCGGTGCCCTTACCGGCCCAAGGCATCACGCCCGACGAGATGGTGCAGCTTCTGGCGCAACACGAGATGTCGCCCAAGCTCAGTCAGAGCAGCGACGGCCAGCCGATCATCAGCGGCCGCGCCGCCGGCCTCGGTTTCGACGTCAGCTTCGGCGAATGCCACGGCGGTCGCTGCCAAGACGCTTATTTCAGGGTTGGCTGGTCGAACGCCAAAGGCAATGCACAACTGACGACCGATCGGATCAACGCTTGGAACAACGATCACTATTTCCTGCGTGCCTATTTGTCGCCGAATAACACCTTGTGGGCGGCGATGGATGCCAGAGTCGCGTACGGCACGACCGCCAACGTCGAGGCGTACATCCAGCTGTGGCGAGCCATGCTGCCCGAGTTCAAGTCGTTCATGCAGTTGTAATCCGGACCATGCGTCTGGTGAATCGCCTGTGCGGCGTCGCCGCGCTGCTGGTTGCACTTGTCGCTTCGTACACGAACGCGCACGCCGATCCGCTGGCGCTATGGCGTATCGTTCACGACCAGTGCGTACCCAATCAAATTGACCGGCATGATCCGTCGCCGTGCGCGCTGGTGGATCTGGCGGGCGGTTATGTCGTGCTTAAGGACCGCGTCGGTGCGACCCAGTTCCTGGTGTTGCCGACAGCGCGCATCACCGGCATTGAGAGCGCGGCGCTCCTTTCGCCGCGCGTGCCCGATTACATGCAGGATGCCTGGTCGGCACGGCGCTTCGTCGAGGCGCGGGCGCCGGGACAGCTCACACGCAGTGACCTATCGCTCGCAGTCAACTCGATTCACGGCCGGTCGCAGAACCAGCTTCACATTCACGTCGATTGTCTGCGCCGGGACGTGCGCGACGCGCTGACGCAGCATCACGGAGCCATCGGCGACAAATGGCAACCCTTCCCGGTCGCGCTCGCCGGACATCACTATATCGCGCGCCGGTTGGTCCTCCGCGATCTCGAATATGTCAATCCGTTCCGGACGCTAGCCGATGAGGTGCCCGAGGCACGCGCCAACATGGGCGAATACACGCTCGTCGTTGCCGGCGCGACCTTCGCCGGCAAGCC
>DASQGX010000002.1:0-5067 GCA_035632395.1 Allostellaceae bacterium | reverse complement strand
GGATGGCTTGCCAGCATCGCGGTCACGATAAGCAGGGCACCGACGGCATTCCACAATTCGCTGGGCACGATCGGCTCCGGTCAGCGGCCGGCGTTCTGCCGGCCAATCAAATTTCATCGCTAGGCGTAACCGAATTCGGTTAACCCACGATTGAAACGTGCTTAATGGTTGCTTAATGGCCTGACGGCGGCGCCGGCGGCCGGTTCCGGTGCACCGAAAATGCCTCAGCGCGGCGGCTGCATGCCGGTGGCGCGCTCGGCCAACCAGGCGATCACGGCAATGGCGAGGCCGGCGGCGATGAACGAGATGCCGAGCAGCCGCAGACCGAGGCCGATCCAGAAATGCGCCACGATGCGCATGGCAAAACCGGTGGCGATGGCGGCCGCCGCCAACAGCCACATGGCGGTGATGACCGGGTGCCGCTTGCCGCCGCGTGCCTCTGCCATCCGACCCTCCCCTCCGGAAACCATGCCGGCCAGGATCGGGGCATCCTAGCGCTAAACGTCGAGATTGGCGACTTCGAGGGCGTGGTGCTGGATGAACTCGCGCCGCGGCTCGACGATGTCGCCCATCAGCGTCGAGAAGATCTCGAGTGCCGAATCCTCGTGCGTGACCTTGACCTGAAGCAACGAACGCTCCGACGGATCGAGCGTCGTTTCCCAGAGCTGTTCGGGATTCATCTCGCCGAGACCTTTGTAGCGCTGGATGTCGCCTTGCTTGGGTCCGAGCGCGACCACCGCTTCGACCAGCGCGGTCGGACCGTTGACGACCGCCTCCTTGTCCTTGGCGATGAGCTTGCCGGGCTTGCCGTAAATTTTCTGCAGCTCGGCAGTGCGTTCGTCGAGACGGCGGGCCTCGGCACTCTTGAGCAACGCAGCGTCGAAGACACGACGTTCGGTGACACCATGGCGCTTGCGCGTCAGTACCAGGCTCTCGCCGGGCACCAACTCGCCCTTCCAGCCGCGCGCTTCGGCCGGCGCCAGCAGGTCGAGCCGCGAGGCCAGGTACTTGGCAGCCTCGGCGCCATCCTTCGGTTTGTCGAGCAGTGTCGGATCGAGCACACCGGCGATCGCCGCCTGCTCGACCACTTCGAGGCTACCGACCTTGCGCCACAACGGCAGCAGCAGCGTACGGACTAGCCGCGCGCGTTCGACGAGGTCCTTAAGGTCGTTGCCGGCGCGCTCGACGCCGTCGTGCTGGCGGAACTTGGCGTCCTTGATACCGGCGGTGATGCGGTATTCCTCGAGCGCCGGGTCGTCCTTGAGGTAGACCGATTTGCTCTGGCCGCGCTTGACCTGATAAAGCGGCGGCTGCGCGATGTAGAGATAGCCCTTCTCGATCAGGTCGCGCATCTGGCGGAAAAAGAACGTCAATAGCAGCGTGCGGATGTGGCTGCCGTCGACGTCGGCGTCGGTCATGATGACGATGCGGTGATACCGCGCCTTGGTCGCGTCGAACTCCTCGGGGCCGATGCCGGTGCCGAGCGCCGCGATCAGCGTGCCAATCTCGACCGAGCTCAACATCTTGTCGAACCGCGCACGCTCGACGTTCAGAATCTTGCCCTTCAGCGGCAGGATGGCCTGGAAGCGGCGGTCGCGGCCCTGCTTGGCCGAACCGCCGGCGCTGTCGCCCTCGACGATAAAGAGTTCGCTTTGCGCCGGATCGCGTTCCTGGCAGTCGGCGAGCTTGCCCGGCAGGTTGGCGATATCGAGCGCGCCTTTGCGCCGTGTCAGGTCACGCGCCTTGCGCGCCGCCTCGCGCGCCACCGCCGCCTCGACCACCTTGCCGACGACGCGCTTGGCCTCGGCCGGATGTTTCTCGAACCATTCCTGGAGCTTGTCCGCGACCACGGCGTCGACCACCGGCCGGACCTCGGAGGAAACCAGCTTGTCTTTGGTCTGCGACGAGAACTTGGGATCGGGCACCTTGACCGAGAGGATGCAGGTCAGGCCCTCGCGCATGTCTTCGCCGGTCAGCGCAATCTTGTCCTTCCCCTTGGTCAGGCCGGTCTCATCGGCATAGTTGTTGACGGTGCGCGTCAGCGCGGCGCGGAAGCCGGCCAGATGCGTACCGCCGTCGCGCTGCGGGATGTTGTTGGTGAAGCACAGCATCGTCTCGTGATAGCTGTCGGTCCACTCCATCGCGACCTCGACGGTCATTCCATCCTTTACCGCCGCCATGGTGACGGTCGAATGGAGCGTCTGCTTCGAGCGATCGAGATACTTGGCGAAGGCCTCGAGGCCGCCTTCGTAATGCAGGCGCACGGTCTTGGGCTCGACGCCGCGCGCATCGGTCAATTCGAGCGTCACGCCGGAATTGAGGAACGCCAGTTCGCGCAATCGGTGCTCGAGCGTGGCGAAATCGAACTCGGTCTTGGTGAAGGTCTTCGTGCTCGGCCAGAAGGTGACTTCGGTGCCGGTCTTGGGTCCGGTCTTGCCGTTGCGCTCGACCGACGGCGCCTTGCCGACGACATTGAGCGGGGCTTCGGGGTCGCCGTCTTTGAAACGCATGAAATATTCGCTGCCACCGCGCCAGATGCGGAGATCGAGGCGCGCGGACAGTGCGTTCACCACCGAGACGCCGACGCCGTGCAGGCCGCCCGAAACCTTGTATGAGTTCTGGTCGAATTTTCCGCCGGCGTGCAGCTGAGTCATGATGACCTGCGCCGCCGAGACCTTTTCCTCCTTATGGATGTCGACCGGAATGCCGCGGCCGTTGTCGGTTACGGTGCACGAGCCGTCGGGATTGAGCGTCACCGTCACGGTGTCGCAGAAACCGGCGAGTGCCTCGTCGATCGAATTGTCGACGACCTCGTAGACCATGTGGTGCAAGCCCGAGCCATCGTCGGTATCGCCGATATACATGCCCGGGCGCTTGCGCACAGCATCGAGTCCGCGCAGCACCTTGATCGATTTGGCGCTGTATTCTTCTTCCGGGCCTTGGGAAACCGCTTCGCTCATGATCCATCCACCAGGTTACGACGACACATTCATACGGATGACACCGCGGCATCCGCGACCGCGAAAAACTGGGCGTGGCCTTTGAATTCGGCGAACAGCGCCGCATCGGTGCCAGCGAGCCAGCATTGTGCACCGAGCGCGCGCAGCGCCTGGAACAGCGCGCTGCGCCGGGCGGCGTCGAGATGCGCCATGACCTCGTCGAGCAGCAAAACCGGCGCGCTGCCGCGCCGCAGCGCCAGCAGCCGCGCATAGGCCAGGATGATGGCGATCAGCAGCGCCTTCTGCTCGCCGGTGGAGCACAGCTCGGCCGCTTCGCCGGTGCCGAGATGGCGCGCGAGCAGGTCCGAGCGGTGCGGACCGGTCTGGGTGACGCCGCTTTCGCGGTCGAGCCCGCGCGAATCGTGCAGCGCCGTGCGGAAAGCCTCTTCTGCAGCCAGCGCCGGCATGCTGCCAAGCCAATGCTCGACCGCGCCCTCGATCGCCAAGCCGGCGCGCGGGAACGGCCCTGGCGCTTCGGCGCAGGCGGCGGCGAGGCGGGCGACCGCTTCGAGCCGCGCGGCAGCGAGCGCGACGCCGTTTTCGGCCATGATCTCTTCCAGCGCCTTGAGCCATGAAGGGTCGGCCGCACCTTCACGCAGCAACCGCGCGCGTTCGCGCATCGCGCGCTCGTAGGCGAGCAGCCGCGACCAGTGGCCCGGATCGAAGCCGGTCACCAGCCGGTCGAGGAAGCGGCGGCGGCCGGATGCGGCATCGGCAAACAGCCGATCCATCTGCGGCGTCAGCCAGGCGACCGCGAGGCGCTCGGACAAATCCTGCTGGCTCTTGGCCGGCGCGCCATCGATACGCACATGACGGCGCTCGCCGTTCTCGCTGTCGGCGTCGCGGCCAGTGCCGACGTCGAACTCGCCGGCGGGACCAATCACCGTCGCCGCCAAGGCCCAAGCATGGCCGCCGCGCCGGTCGATCTCGCTGAGCTTGGCGCGGCGCAGACCCTTGCCCGGCGCCAGAAACGACAGCGCCTCGAGCAGATTGGTCTTGCCGGCGCCGTTGGGTCCGACGAGCACGACCGGACCCGGCTCGATCGCCAGCCGCGCGCGCGCGTAGCCGCGGAAGTCGGTCAGCACCAGCCGCACGACGGACATCGCCGGCGCGGCGGCAGCGGCCCGTATTGCCGGCTTCGCGAAGGGAACCACCCGGTCGGGTGTCATGCCCGCGCCTAGACGCGCATCGGCATGAGGACGTAAAGCGCGCTGGCGTCTGTGGCATCGCGCACCACCGTCGGCGAGGCGGCGTCGGCCATGACGAACTTGGCGCCTTCGCCCTCAATCTGCTCGGTGATGTCGAGGAGATAGCGCGAGTTGAACCCGATCTCGATCGGCGAGGCGCTGTAGCGCACCTCGATTTCCTCGGACGCGGTGCCGTTCTCGGCGCTGGTCGCCGACAACGTTAGGCTGTTGCGCTCGATCGCCAGCTTCACCGCCCGGCTTTTCTCGCTCGAGATCGTCGCTACGCGGTCGACCGCGGCGGCGAATGACTTGCACTCGACTTCGAGCACCTTGTCGTTGCCGGTCGGAATAACCCGGTCGTAATCGGGGAAGGTGCCGTCGATCAGTTTGGACGTCAGCACCGTGTTTTCGCCGAAGCCGAAGCGGATCTTGGTATCGGAGAGCGACACGGCGACGTCCTGGTCGAATTCGTCGAGCAGCTTGCGCAGCTCGTTGACCGCCTTGCGCGGCACGATCACGCCGGGCATGCCGGCGGCGCCATCGGGCAACGGCAGCTCCATCCGCGCCAGGCGGTGGCCGTCGGTGGCGACGGCGCGCAGCATGCTGACGTCGTTGCTCTTGGCGGCATGGAGATAGATGCCGTTCAGGTAATAGCGCGTCTCTTCGGTCGAGATCGCGAACCGGGTGCGGTCGATCAGCCGCTTCAAATCGGCAGCCGAGATGGTGAAATTGTGTGCCAGGTCGCTGCCCGACATGACCGGATAGTCCTCGGCCGGCAGGCAGGCGAGGGTGAAGGTCGAGCGGCCGGACCGGAGCGTCATCTGGCCCTTGTCGGCGCCGATCTCGAGCGCCACCTGCGCGCCTTCCGGCAGCTTGCGCGT
>DASQGX010000001.1:0-4891 GCA_035632395.1 Allostellaceae bacterium | reverse complement strand
CCCGTCTGGGTCATGTGGAGGAGCCGAGCGCATGAAGGCCGCCGACGTCCGCCATAAGACCGACGACGAACTCAAGAGCGAGCTCGATCAATTGGCCAAGGAAGCCTTCAACCTGCGCTTCCAGCGTGCCAGCGGTCAGCTTGAGAACAATGCACGCGTGCGTCAGGTGCGTCGCGACATCGCGCGCATCAAGACGATCATGGGCGAGCGCGCCCGCAAGGCCTCCTAGGGACAAGAATCATGCCGAAACGCATCCTGCAGGGGGTCGTCACCAGCGACGTCATGGACAAAACCGTGACGGTGCGCGTCGACCGCCGCTTCCAGCATCCGGTCTACAAGAAGTTCATCACGCGCTCGAAGAAGTACGCGGCGCATGACGAGGAGAACGCCTACAAGGTGGGCGACATCGTCCGAATCGAAGAAACCCGTCCGATCTCGAAGCGCAAGAGCTGGCGGGTGATCGAGGCGGTTACGCGCGCGCCGGCGCCGTCGGCGCCGCGTGTCGCCGATCCGGTGTCGGCGGAGGCGCAAGCCGGACGCAAGCGCGTTCGTCGCGGCAAGGCTGACGCGGCCGCTGCGGCGCCGCAGAAAGCGGAAACGCCATGATCCAGATGCAGACCAATCTCGACGTGGCGGATAATTCCGGCGCCCGCCGCGTCCAGTGCATCAAGGTCCTCGGCGGCTCGATGCGTCGCTGGGCGACGGTCGGCGACGTTATCGTGGTTTCCGTGAAGGAAGCCATTCCGCGCGGCCGCGTGAAGAAAGGCGACGTGCACAAGGCGGTCATCGTGCGCACGGCGCAGCCGATCCGCCGCGCCGACGGCAGCGCAATCCGCTTTGACCGCAACGCCGCAGTGCTGATCGACAATCAGAACGAACCGATCGGCACGCGCATTTTCGGGCCGGTGACGCGCGAGCTGCGCGCCAAGAAGTTCATGAAAATCATGTCCTTGGCGCCCGAGGTGCTGTGATGCTGAAGATTCGCAAGGGCGACAAGGTCGTGGTCCTGACCGGCCGCGACAAAGGCAAGGAAGGCGAGGTATTGCGCGTCCTCGCCGAGGCCGATCGCGTCGTCGTGCAGGGCGTGAACATGGTCAAGCGCCATACGCGGCAACGGCCGGGCGAACCCGGCGGTATCGTTGAGAAAGAGGGCGCGATTCATATTTCGAACGTCGCGCACAAGGATCCGAAGTCTGGCAAGCCAACCCGCGTGGGCTTCAAGGTCCTGGCCGACGGCAAGAAGGTGCGCGTCGCGCGCGCATCCGACGAGGTGCTCGATGGCTGAGTCGCGTCCGAAACCCCGGCTTAAGGAGCACTACGAAAAAGTGGTGCGCTCGGAACTCATGAAGGAGTTCGGGTACAAGAACGCTTTCGAGGTGCCGCGTCTCGATAAGATCGTCGTCAACATGGGCGTCGGCAAGGAAGCCGTCGTCGATGCGAAGAAGACCGATGCCGCCGCCAAAGAGCTCGCCGCGATCACCGGGCAGAAGCCGGTGATCACGCTGTCGAAGAAATCGATCGCCACCTGGAAGTTGCGGCAGAACCTGCCGATCGGCTGCAAGGTGACGCTGCGGCGCGAACGCATGTACGAGTTCCTCGACCGGCTGGTGAACGTCGCGCTGCCGCGCGTGCGCGACTTCCGCGGCCTTTCGGGCAAGAGCTTTGACGGCCGCGGCAATTACGCGCTCGGCCTCAAGGAACAGCTCGTATTTCCCGAGATCGATTACGACCAGGTCGACGTGGTGCGCGGCATGGACATCATCATCGTTACCACCGCCAAGACCGACAAGGAAGCCAAGGCGCTTCTGCGCGGCTTCCAATTGCCTTTCGTCAACTGAGGACAGCGATATGGCGAAAACCAGTTCCATATGGCGCAACCGCAAGCGCGAACGGATGGTGAAGCAATTCGCCGCCAAGCGCGCGAAGCTCAAGGCGATCGCGAACAACATGTCGCTGACGCCGGAAGAGCGATTCGCGGCGCGACTCAAGCTCGCCGAACTGCCGCGCAATTCTTCGGCGGTGCGCATTCACAATCGTTGCGAGCTGACCGGCCGCCCGCGCGGCTATTACCGCAAGTTCAAGCTGTCGCGTATCGCGCTGCGCCAATTGGCCTCCGCCGGGCAGGTGCCCGGCATGGTCAAGTCGAGCTGGTAAGGGAGAAGCCGGTATGATGACCGATCCCCTCGGCGATTTGCTCGCGCGCATCCGCAATGCGCAACAGGCGCGCAAAGCGACCGTGCAATCGCCGGCGTCGAAGATCCGCGCCAATGTGCTCGAGGTGCTGCAGCGCGAAGGCTATATTCGCGGCTATTCGCGCGAGGAAGTTCGCCCCGGCGTGGCCGAGCTCACGATCGAGCTCAAATACGTCGACGGTGAGCCCGTGATCCGCGAGATCACCCGCATCTCCAAGCCCGGCCGCCGCGTCTACTCGCGCATCTCGGATCTGCCGCGGGTCTATAACGGCCTGGGCATTTCAATTCTGTCGACGCCCAAGGGCGTCATGTCGGACAACGAGGCCCGCGCCGCCAATCTCGGCGGTGAGGTCCTCTGCCGCGTGTTCTAAGGAGCGCAACGTCGATGTCGCGCATTGGCCGCTATCCGGTGGCGATCCCGCAAGGGGTGACGGTCGAGGTGTCCGGCGGCAAGCTTACCGCCAAGGGCAAACTCGGCAACCTCTCGATGCCGCTGTCCGCCGAGGTCAACGCCACGGTCAAGGACGGCAAGGTGTCGTTCGAGCCCAAGACTGAATCGAAGCGGGCGCGCATGCATTGGGGCACGATGCGGGCGCTCACCAACAACATGGTGGCCGGCGTGTCGCGCGGCTTCACCAAGAATCTCGAGATCGAGGGCGTCGGCTATCGCGCCGCGGTGCAGGGCAAGAACCTGGTGCTGCAGCTCGGCTTCAGCCACGAAGTGACCTTCCCGATCCCGGACGACGTCAAGATCACGGCCGAGAAGCCGACCAGCATCACGATCACCGGCGCCGATCGCCAGCGCGTCGGTCAGGTGGCCGCGGTGATCCGCGCCTTCCGCGTGCCCGAGCCCTACAAGGGCAAGGGCATCCGCTACGCCACGGAGACTGTCCGGCGCAAGGAAGGCAAGAAGAAATAGGTGCGCCGATGAGCCACAAAACCGTCGACCTTTTCACCCGTCGCCAAGGCCGGGTCCGCTATCGCATCAGCCGCGCCACGCAGCGCCGGCCGCGGCTGACCGTGTTCCGTTCGTCGAAGCACATCTACGCGCAGGTGATAGACGATCTGAGCGGCCACACGCTTGTCGCCGCTTCGAGCCTCGACGAGAACCTCAAGAAAGACGCCAAGACTGGCGCCAACAAGGACGTCGCGGCGGCGGTCGGCAAGCTGCTCGCCGAGCGCGCGAAGGCTGCCGGCGTCACCGCCGTGGTTTTCGATCGCGGCGGCTATCTGTTCCATGGCCGGGTCAAGGCCCTGGCCGACGCCGCCCGCGAGGGCGGATTGCAGTTCTAGGAAGAAGGCACCATGGCACGCACACCCGGATCACGCACCGCCGGCGGGCCGCCTCGCCGGAGCGAAGGCGAGGGCGACCGCCCGCCGCGCGAACGCCGTCCGCGCCCGCGCGAGCGCGATAGCGATGCAGGCGAAGGCGAATTCATCGAGAAGCTGGTCGGCATCAACCGCGTCGCCAAGGTGGTCAAGGGCGGCCGGCGCTTCGGGTTCGCCGCGCTCGTCGTGGTCGGCGACCGCAAGGGCCGTGTTGGCTATGGCTCGGGCAAGGCGCGCGAAGTGCCGGAAGCGATCCGCAAGGCGACCGAGCAGGCGCGCCGTGCGCTGGTGCGCATTCCGCTGCGCGAGGGCCGCACGCTGCATCACGACATCGTCGGCCATTTCGGCGCCGGCCGCGTCGTGCTGCGGGCGGCGAAGCCCGGCACTGGCATCATTGCCGGCGGCCCGATGCGTGCCATCTTCGAGGCGCTGGGCGTGCAGGACGTGGTGGCGAAGTCCATCGGCACGTCCAATCCGCACAATATGATCAAGGCGACCTTCACGGCGTTGACCCATTCGGTCAGCCCGCGGTCGGTCGCGCAACGGCGCGGCAAGAAGGTGAGCGAGATCCTGGGCAAAGGCGCCGCGGCTGCGGCCGAGGCGCGGGAGTAGAACATGGCCGAGCAGATCAAGGCGAAGCGGACGACCAAAAAAACGGCGGCCGCAACCGGCGGCAAGGGCATCCGCGTCACCCAAATCGGCAGCGCGGCCGGCCGTCCGGACTGGACGCTGGCGACGCTTAAGGGTCTCGGCCTCAACAAGCGTCATCGCTCGCGCGTCGTCGTCGACACGCCGGCGGTGCGCGGCATGATCGAGCGCGTGAAGCATTTGCTGCGCGTCGAAGCGGCGTCGTGAAGGCGCGATTGCGGGATCGGCGCGCGTTTTGCGATAATCGGGTGAGCGGACAATGAAACTCAACGAGATCAAGGACAACCGCGGCGCCCATTATCGCGCCAAGCGGCGCGGCCGCGGCATCGGCTCCGGCAAAGGCAAAACGAGCGCCCGCGGCGGCAAAGGCCAGACCGCGCGCACCGGCGTCGCCCTCAACGGCTTCGAAGGCGGCCAAACGCCGTTGCATCGTCGGTTGCCCAAGCGCGGCTTCAACCGCGAGGAATTCCGCAAGCGCTATGCCGTGGTCAACCTCGGCGTGCTGCAGCGCGCGGTCGACCAGGGCGCCTTGCAATCCGGCGCGACGGTGAAGGCCGAGGATCTGGTCAAGGCAGGCGTGTTGCGCCGCACGTGGGACGGCGTGAAGCTGCTGGCCAAAGGCGAATTGAAGGCGCCGCTGACTCTCGAGGTCGCGGGCGCATCCAAGGCGGCGGTTGCCGCAGTCGAGAAACTGGGGGGCAAGGTCGTTCTACCGGCCGCCA